>JAEEIT010000090.1 GCA_016281535.1 Clostridia bacterium
ACGAGCGGCACGGACGATCCGGCGGGTACGCTGAAGCTATACAAAGACAGAGATCTGGAATATGAGATTCCGCTTGCCGGATACACGAGCGGACCGGATCCGATCTTCATCATCGACGGGTATTATGAAGCTTCCGGCGGTACGACCGATGCGATGCAGGAAGTCCGGAACAAATATCTCGATGTGATCACGGATGAGTCGCCGCTGAATATCACGAAGGATCTTTATCTGCCGGATGAGATCGACGGCATCCCGATCACCTGGTCAAGCTCGGATGAATCTCTTATCGATGCGACGGGAAAAGTCACGCGCCCCTTCGAGAGAAGCCAGTATGTCATCCTTACCGCAACCTTAACCGGACCGGACGGCACGATGACGCTGCGTGAAGTGTTCCGTGTCGCGAGGAATATGTATGACGGGATCGATCCGATGCAGCTCCTTTCCCTCGACGACGGATATATCTGGCCGGATAATGTCGGATATTACTATGAGGAACTGGAAGGATCCGAAGGTGCCTGGTATATTTTCGAATACCTGGAGGATATAGTGTTTTTCGATCCGTATCCGGATGATATGTCGCTTTATGACCGTTCGACCGGTCCGTGGATCGGTTACCTTCTCGGCGGACAGTTCTCCGATCCACGTGTGGATACGGCCTGGGAAGCATATCTCAGTATCGCTTCACTCCGGAATATCCTCGGCTTTGCCGATCAGTTCGATCAGCTGGAATACGAAGGAACTACGAATTCCATGGGCGATGTCGTCTATGACTTCGTACAGTACTATCAGGGGGTGCGTGTGCAGAGCGGATATGTCCGCGTGCTCAGCAGCTTCTGGAGACCATACACGACGATCAATATCAGCCTGCTGCAGATCCCGAAAGACTTCTCGACGACACCGGAAGTAACGGCGGATCAGGTGATGGCCGACCATAATCTCGCCACCGCGGAACTGATGATATTAGAAAACGAAGGAGATGTGAAACTGGTATATACCGGCTACCGTACCCGGGGATCGGAAGCGGTAGTTGTGGATGCGATGACGGGAGAAGAAATCGCTTCTTATTCTACGATCGTTACCTGACGGGAAAGATATCTCCACACAAAATCCATAAAACCTCCCTTAGGAATTCTTGCAGGGATGATACCATCAAGGCAAGAAACGAAAAAAGGACGTGTTTTGGATATGAAAAAATCAGCTAGAATCGCTACATGGGCACTGTGCACGATCCTCTCGGCACAGTGCTTCTGTGTCATAAGCGGATGCAGCGCGAAGAATAAAAGCGGCGAAGGAACAGAATTGTCCGTAGAAGGAGTGGTGGCGGGAGAGAGTCTTTCCTCCTCGCAGAGCAACCGGATCACCCTTACGAATCATATGACACAGCAGGAACTTCAGAAGGTGACCGTGGGCCCGCTTACGGTCCTGGATGAACCATGGAAAAAGGAAAAGAACGAAAGCGGATATGCAGAGGGTGTATTCGTTGAGCTTTGGACGAAAGAGGATCTTCTCCGTGACATAGAGGAGAACCCGGAGCATTATTCCGGTTGGACGCAAGAGGAAATAGAGGATTACAAATCCAACTTCCTTCCCTATATCGCCGGGTATACAGTAGATGGCAGAAATTACGGTATCATGATCGTTCCCGGGATGGGACTTTACGAGGATGAATCCTACGGCTGGTATTATATTCAGGGAGCAGAAGGACTGGAGTATCGTGAGATCAAGGATATGGAGGAATTAAAGACGATCCTTCCGGATCTGGTGAAGGAATACCAGAAGAAGGATTACCAATACCATTACATCTCGGATTCCTTCGATCCGGACACGATGGAAAAAGATGTGATCCGTGTGTTCGAAGCCGTGAAAGCCGGACAGTATGAGAAACTCCCGATCAATACCACAAAAATGAGTTTCGAGACGATGCTAAGAGAGCAGGACGATATGGACTACGCCTGGGAACTGGATCGGGACGCAGTTGCTGCGATAAAGGATCAGGTGACGGAGTATCACATGCACGATGAGGAACTCGACCGCGACTTTGTCATTCACGTGGCGCTTCCGAAGAATTACGATGCGGGAAAAGCACTTCCGGCGCTGGTTCTGACGGATGCCGTCTGGAGATTTAACGACATCGCCGCGCTTCTTAAAGAAATGGAGGAAGGACGTGCGGCCCCGCAGATCCTGATCTCCATCGGACAGGACTATTCGATCAGTAATTCCGATAACATCGAGCGTGCTGCCGTCTTCTGTGAAGGCAAGGATAAGTTCCTCGATTTCATCACGGATAATCTCATGCCGTATCTTGGTGAAAACTATCTGATCGATTATGAGAATTCGACGCTTTTCGGGCATTCTCTCGGTGGTGTTTTTTCTCACTACGCACTCTGTAACAGTGACCGATATGAGAACCAGCCGTTCGGAAACTACATCGTCGGAAGCCCGGCCTTCTGGTCTCCGTATTCCAGAGATATGAGCGACTATAAAGAGCAGGAAAGAGACTTTGGTTATTTCGAAAGAAATCAGACGATCAGCAAGCATGTTTTCATCACGGCAGGATCTGACGAAGATGAAGACTATGCGGAGTATTTCGAAGATGGCGATTCCACTACGGAAAGCATCGTACACCTGGCGGAAAGGATCAACGCGAAGTGCGATCCTTCTTCTCCGATGGCAAAGGATAAGCTCTATAAGAGCCATCACTACCAGTACATCCCGGACATGCTGATCGAGTATGTGGATGGAGAGTTTTGACCATGATCAGGAAGAACCGGCAGAAAAACATATCCCTGTTCCTGGCACTTATCCTGCTCTTTTCCGCCATGGGCTGTAAACAGAGCAGAAGCGGTGTGCCCTCTGACGCTGCGGAAGGATCGATAACGGATCTTTCCATAGAAACGGAAGAGTCTTCGCGGGAAACTTCGGAGGCGAAAACATCTGTCGGTTTTTCGGATCTTACGGAA
>JAEEIT010000091.1 GCA_016281535.1 Clostridia bacterium
GACACGTCGGTCTCACTGTCGATCCGGGTCGAGCCGGGAACGGGTCATGTGAATTCTCTTGAGAAGAATATTACCGCATCCCTTCAGGATGGTACCTGGACCATCTGATCCTACTGCAAAATGAATAACACCGTCGGTTCTCGACGATTCCTCCTTCGCGGCTCTCCGATACAAACGGGGAGCCGTTTCTTTATGCGCCGAGACCGCGGGGCACAGAACAAAGGAGAAGGGCCGCAGAGCAAAGAGCATAAAAAACACCCCGGTGAGAAAGGAGAAACACCGGGGTGAAAAAGAAAGGAAAAAGAAACTGAAGTAATGATTAGTCTTTCGCAATCGAGGCGGAGAAGTTATACTGCTTCACTACCTCTTCATTCTCGTAGATCTTGGTCTGCCACTTGTTCGCGGTCTGCAGGATCATCGTGAACGGATTCTCCTTACCATCTACGAGTTCCATATCGCCCTGATAACTGATTGCCTGTGCTTCGTCATCGGACAGGAGCATGTACTGGGATACCAGGAACAGAGATCTTACGCCGACACTCATGTGTACGAGCTTCGGGTTGATCGTGTAAGTCGGAGCCACAGAGAGCGTCTTACCGAAAGAAAGGCCTAAAGTAGAGGTGGTGGATCTTTCTTCAAGAAGGAAGAGAGGCTTGCCTTCTACACCGACCTTGCCGACATCGTGGAACAGAGCCATGATGATCGCGGACTCGTCGTCGAGCTGCGGCATCAGGGTATCCTTGATGCGGAGGAGCTGCTTCGCCACACCTACGGAGTGGATCAGAAGACCCTTCTCAAAAGCTAAGGGACCTTCGAGCTCGGCAGGAGCGGTCAGCCAGGAAGTACGGTTCTCGAGAAAATCGATAAAGTGATCGAATTCGGTCTTTCTCTTAATGATCTTAGACTTCAGATCGTTATACAGTTCGTCAACATTATCTTTGGTTACCATGATCATCGGCATGATCGCGCCAACAGGACCGCCCTTGGAAGAAGAACCGCTTCCGGAAGAAGAGGAAGATGCTTGAGGAGCACCGGCCACATTTCCCTGACCGTCTGTGAAGTCGTACTTACACTTCGGGCAGCGGATCGCCTGATTCGCAATGGTCATACCACAATCTGGACACTTTTTCATATGAACCTCCTTTGATGTAAAGCCTGTATTTGTATAGGATTCACATCTTTCACGTTTCCTTTCGGGATGCTTATGTGACTATTCTACAACGAATCGGAACGTACGACAACCTCAAAGACCTTTGAAGTGAGCAAAAATCGGAAGAAAAAACAGATTTTTAACAAAGTGTTCATTTTTTCTTCTGCTTCGGCGGATGGTTTACCTTGAACTGACGGCGCATCCCGCGGAAGTATGTCGGAAGGTGGAACTGCTTCGGGAAATACTGCATCCGGTTGTACTGATGGGCAGTCAGCACCATCTCCAGTTCCTGGGGATTGACCTGGCGGTTCTGGTTCATCATGAAGTCTGTCGTACCGGGTGCCTCGAAGTAGAAACGGTAGTCTGCGCCGTATGCGTCTCCGATCCCGAGAAGATGACCGAATTCATGGGCGCATTCCTGCTGGAAAGTATGACGGTCATTGCTCTGACGGACCGTTGCGACACCGGGATGTGTACGCGACCAGTTCAGGGTCAGGGCTTCCGGCTGGAAAGACTTCAGGAACCCCCAGCCCCACCGCCAGAAGGGACTGTTCACGTGACCGGCCTTATTCTCGGAATAGGCCAGTTTCACCTTCACGAAGCGCTGGTTCGGATAGTCATTGACCGCCTGAGGGGTCTGGTAGCGGATGAATTCCAGCGCCACACGTGCAGAGGAAGGATCCGGCTGCATCTGTTCGTCGGACGGGTTATTATCCTGGGTCAGTACACGGTAGCTCGCGTGGGCGCGGGACATCTCGTAGCCGTCGTCCTCGAGCCAGCTCATCGGATATTTCCCGGACCAGTTTCTCCGGATACCGGCCTCGGCGACATCTGCGTAGGTGATATTCGTGCCGGGATAGTAGCGGAACATCTTCGAAGAGTAGCGGACGAAGACGCGGATACGTACACTGTTCCCCTTGAGGATCAGCTGGATCGGCACCTTATTCGGATGACGGTACGAGATCTCGTAGCGCTTATCCAGGGTGCGGGAAACGGTCTCCCGTTTCGTTGTCGCGTCGTATACGTGCTTCATGTCTTCTCCATTTCTGCGGATAATCCCGCATTCTATCAACAGAATACCACGATTTTAGAAAGAAGAGTATAATATGCCTAAATGAGATCAGAATATCCGGAAGGAATACGGAGGGAGAAGAAGGATGCAGCTGGAAGGCAAGACCTTCAAGATGAACGTAGTACAGAAGATCCACGTGGTCGATCACAGTAACGACAAGGTATCTTTTGTAAAAGCACTGGACGAGGCGCTGGTCCTTCTTTGCCGTGAGATGAACGTGCCTTTCCCGCTGTGGCTGTCGAAGAATACACGTGAATTCGCGCAGTTCCATCAGACGACTTTCTTCGAGGATCAGTTCTCGGATAAGGTGCCCTTCGACCGGTTCATGATCCGCCTGATCGGTTAGTACAGTTAGCAGGAGTAATAATATGCGTATCGATAAATATCTGAAGGTGTCCCGCGTAGTGAAGAGAAGAACGGTGGCGAACGAGGTCTGTTCCGCCGGGCGTGTCCTGATCAACGACAAGGTCGTGAAGCCGGGCGCCGAGGTGAAGGTGGGAGACATCGTCACGATCCGTTTCGGTAACGGAGAGACGCGTTTCCGTGTTCTTGCCATTAAGGAGACTGTCCGGAAGGAAGAAGCCAGCGAGATGTACGAGCTTCTCGAGGGAAAAGAAGTCGAGTAGTATTCGTTCTCTTCCCACGTCAGAGATCCCGTTGACTTACAATTCGGTTACAAATGCATCCGTAACAGATACAAATCCATTTTTTTATGAGATAAATATGGTATGAAGTTATCTTTACGGAAGGGCAGTATGAAGCACAGAAGAGTCAAATCATCCGTCGGAAAAGTGATGCTTTTCGTTATCTTCGTGATCGTGTTCACGCTGGTTGCCGCGCGCTTCCGTAAGGAGAAGGAGATGCGGACTCGTGTCGAGAAGCGGGCGAGAGAGCTCGAGGCGGCAGCAGCGGTCGCGAGTGCGGAGTATGCCGATGCGGAAGAACGGTCCCGCCGAGCCGGCTCGGATGACTATGTGGAAGAGATCGCCCGGGAATCGCTGGGCATGATCATGCCGGGTGAGACGGTGTATCGTCCCTACGAAGAATAGACCCGACAAATAAATAGAATGAAAATATAAAGGAAGCCCGGTTAGAACTCACGCCGGGCTTCCAGTGCTTTTGACAAGGTAACATCATCTGCGAATTCCAGATTCGAACCCATAGGCAGACCGGAGGCGATCCGGGTGACCTTAATGCCGGCCGGCTTGATCAGGCGGGCCAGATACATGGCCGTTGCCTCACCGTCGGCAGTATGGTTCGTCGCGATGATGACTTCTTTCGTCTCCGGGAACTTCTGGAGACGCTCGATCAGCTCTTTGATCTTGATCTCTTCGATCCCGACATTATTGAGGGGAGAGAAGACGCCGTGCAGGACGTGATACAGACCGTTATAATCGCGCATACGCTCCATCGTGGAGACGTCCCTGGGATTCTCGACGACACAGATCGTGGAGTGGTCACGCCTCGGGTCGGAGCAGATCGGACAGGGGTCCTGGTCTGTGAAATTCTGGCAGACCGAGCAGAAACGTGTCGACGAGCGTGCATTCACCAGAGCGTCGGACAGCCCCTTTACCTCTTCCTGCGGAAGCGAGAGAATGTGGAAAGCCAGACGCTGCGCCGATCTCGGGCCGATGCCCGGGAGTTTTCCGAGCTCGGAGATCAGTTTCGCAACGCTGGGAGAATATCTGGACATAGAAATGACCTCTGGACCTTCGATCAGAACGGAAGCTTCGCTCCGCCTGTTGCCTTAGACATCTTCTCTGCAGAGATCTCCGCGAGCTTTCTTGATGCTTCGTTGTAAGCTGCGATGATCAGATCCTGCAGCATCTCCACATCTTCCGGATCCACGGCGGACGGATCGATGGTCAGGGACTTGATCTCGTGTGTACCGGAGATGACGATCTTTACGACTCCGCCACCTGCTGTCGCGTCTACTTCCAGTGCGTCGATCTCAGCCTTAGCGACCTCGATGTCACGCTGCATCTTCTGAGCCTGCTGCATGATGGCGCCCATATTGCCGCCCATGCCGAATCCTCCACGAAAACCACCTTTTGCCATATTCTTTTCCTCCTTAAGGTTTAATACGTTTCTATCTTTCTATATTATGTCATATTCTACATGTCTGTGACATGGTCTACCGGAATTCCGTTTTCTTCTCCTGCCTTCTCTATGGCCTTGACCCAGTCCGGCTGCCCGGAAGACTTCGGTACTTCTTCCTGCACGGCGCCGCCGTGATTCCTCTCGTATTCTTCCTTCGTCACCACCTGGGCTTCCACCAGTGCCGGGTCGTACCGCTGGCAGGAACTTAAGAGCAGTTCCATGATGTCACCGCTGGTTCGGATCTCTTCGATCCTTGGCGCGATACTGTTCGGCAGGATGCAGGATACGATCCTGTCCTCCCAGAGTATACTGCAGTCACACATATTCAGGTAGTCGAAGGGGAATCTGACCTTCAGACTGTCGAGGAAATCTTTCCTTGCCTGCGCGAAGGAATTACTGTCATGACGGATCACCTGCTGCAGATTCGAGACCTTCGGTGCAGCGGGGACAGGGACTTCCTCCCCCTGTGGAACCAGAACATCTGCCGGCATCTCCGGGACCCGGACTTCCGGTCCTTTCGCGGCCTTGGCGAGATTCGTGTGCTGGCCTTCGTTTACATACTCAGATGCGAAAGCTTTCTGCAGATTCGGGTGCGCGGGTGCGGTGCGGGCCAGTTCCTCGGCGGAAGGTGCACTTTCCTTCGGGGCGATATCGTCCAGCGAAGGTACTTCTTCGACCATCCCCGATGGTGTCGGATCTAAAAGCGGCGGGGGTGCCATGAAATCCAGATCCGCGATCGGCGGCGGTGCGCTCAGATCGTCGAGAGAGGGCGGTGTCATCTCAGACGGCGCC
>JAEEIT010000092.1 GCA_016281535.1 Clostridia bacterium
ATTCGAATACGGCTCGGTTACCTGGAAGGAACCATCCGCCCAGGAAGGGAGCAGGATCACATCCGGATCCGCCGCAACCAGATCCTCTACATTATACATGTAGTACGTGCCGTCCTTCGCGATATTCTCGCCTCCGGCCATAGTAATGATATCGTTGATGAAAGTATCACCCGTTGCCGTCCAGTCGCCGTTCTCGCCGAAACCGACCACATAGTACACAGACGGATGCTCGGCCGCATCTTTGATCGCTTCCTGTACATCGGCAAGCTCCTTCTTCATGCCATCAATGACCTGCGCGGCCACATCATCGGCATGGAAGACCTTACCCATGTCCTCGATCTTCTTATACACACCATCGAAAGTCGTCCCCTCATTAAGGATGACCACATTCAGGCCCAGCTCACGAAGCTGGTTCACGACCGCTTCCGGTGTGATCGACGAGTCTGTCAGTACGATATCCGGCTCGAGGCTGACGATCTTCTCCGTATCCGGCGCATACATATCACCGATCGACTCCACCGACTCCACCTCTGCCGGGTAATTGCAGACACTGGTTCTTCCCACCAGTGAAGCACCCTGACCCAGCGAATAGATCAGCTCCGTGCACGCCGGGCTTAAAGATACGATCCTCTGCGGCTTCGCCTTCACAACGGAAGTATAGCCGTAGATGTCCGTAAGCTCAACAGGATACCCCTCTTCGAAGGTCTCCTCCGTCGCTTCGGTCGTTGACTCGGTGGTCGCCTCAGTAGACTCCTCCTTGCTCGCCTCTGTGCTGTCAGAAACCTCGGCGGAAGCTTCCGTCGTGGTCGTCTCCTTCTCACTCTCCGTGCTGTCCTTCTTACCGCATCCGGCCATAACAGACACAAGAAGAGAGAGCGTCAGCGCCAGAGCAAGCGCCTTGCCAAATTTCTTCATATGAAACTCCATTTCCGCCCCTCTCCCATCCCCGAGAAGAACTAAAAAACAATAAAACTCGCCGGCAGGTCTCCTGACTTACCCGTTTCGCCTCCGTCCGACGCCTTCTCAGCCCCGCCTCCGCCTCTTTGGCTGAAGCACTGGACCAATGACCTTTTTTCGGACTTCGTACCGGGTTACAGTAGTGGGGGCTGCTGCGGATTCTCACCGCATTCCCTATTCTCCTCTTTTACGAGGCACCGGCGGCCACGCCCTATATTATACAAAAATCGCCCCCTTTTACAACAAAGGGAGCGATTTTCGGCTTTTTGCACAATTACGTATCTTACAGATCGAAGCCTGCTTCCGCAGCCAGAGCCTTGATCGAATCCTCGGTTCCACCATATGTCTCGAAGATGTATCCGGTAGAAAGGTCATATACGACACCCAGGCAGATACCGCCCATATCGGAGACCACATACTTCAGATCGCCGTTCTCCTGGAACTCGACGCCGGCCTGCTTCGCATCTTGCAATGTCTGCTCG
Source organism: Clostridia bacterium (assembly GCA_016281535.1). GTDB lineage: Bacteria > Bacillota > Clostridia > Saccharofermentanales > Saccharofermentanaceae > Scatonaster. The sequence goes on from JAEEIT010000092.1 coordinate 1,440, forward strand.
TAAGCCTTCTTCAGTTCCTCTACATCACTCTCGGCATAGACGATCATCGCAAACTCTTCGTACTTACCGGCACCCACTGCCATGAATCCGACAGAGTTACCGTCGATGCCATCCGAATCGAAACCTTCCATAGGAAGTGTCTGGACGGTCGCACCTTCTGCAACCAGCGCATCAAGAAGTGCCTTCGCCTTCTCATTCTTCATATCCACTTCCGGAACTTCCTGCGAACCTGTGGTCAGCGGCTCTCCATCCGGATACTCCGGATCGTCATTGAAGGACGCCCAGCCGTTCATCTTCGAGAGCATGCCCAGTTCCATGGCATACGCATTGCAGCGCGCACCACGCTCTTCCTTACCATAGTAGAAGAGCACCTGCATGGTCGTCGGATTCAGGATCATGCACTGGAACTGGTTCTTCGAATCATCCATATCGTAGTGCCAGATCACGTCGCCTATACTGAGACGTGTCTTTCCAGAAGTCGGAAGCGGAAGACCCGCCTCATCGAGTGCATTGACCGCATCTTCCGAATCATATACGAGGTAATAGAAACCCTCTTCATTTCCCTTGGAGGCGCTGAATCCACCGGCATAGCCATTCAGTGCATCGATCGGAACCGATCCGTTCGGCTCAAGTTCCTCTACCTCGAATCCGGAATTCGAAAGGTCGATCTGTACCGCCTCAACACCGGTCGCACCACCGAAATCCTTCTGGCCCGAAGCCGCCGTAGTGGTCGCTTCTGTCGTAGATTCAGTAGTTGTTTCTTCCGTTGTGGATTCTGTAGTCTCTTCCGTAGTCGACTCCGTTGTCTCATCTGTGGTCTCGTCCGTCGGATCCTCTGTCTCATCCGTATCGTCCGTATCCTCAGTCTTCTTCGTCTTCTTTGTCTTCTCTGTCTCGTCTTCCTTCTTACTGCAGGCACATACCGACACAGTCAGTGCCAGCGCCATCAGTACCGCTGCGATTTTCTTTTTCATCTTTTCTTTTTCCTCCCAAGAATTGATCTTTTGAAGCTCGTTACGCCCGGGAATCAGCTATGCTGAACAATCGGGCACGAATATACTATACCCGAAGAACCCTTGGAAAAACACTCTTTCGCTACTGGTTTAACTGCACATATTTCGCTGAAACATCAAGAAGATTTGTCGTAAATCTGCCTTTTATGCCGGATCCTCGGTCCCGTCTTCATTCGGCTCCCCACGGTCTTCCGTCTTGTTCTCCTCGGTGATCTCGCCCTTTTGGCACTTCACCGCCAGACTCAGGTCTCCCTCGTCGAACTGTTCACAGATCTGCCGTACTTTTTCTTCCGCCTCGGCAAAAGCACTGACGATCTTCGGGTCGAAGTGTTTCCCGGCGCCGTCGGTAATGATCTTCATGGCCTGCTCATATGTGAACGGCGGCTTATAGCTGCGCTTCGACATCAGCGCATCGAAGACATCCGCGACCGCCATGACACGCGCGGACAGCGGGATCTCTTCCCCCTTTATGCCATCCGGATATCCCGAGCCGTCCCATTTCTCATGGTGATAGTGCGCCATCTGTCTCGCTTCCTCCAGATAGCCGCTCTCATCCATATTCTCGATCGCCTTCGTAATGATCTCATAGCCCGCCTGCGCATGGCTCTTCATGATCTCGAATTCCTCATCCGTAAGCCTTCCCGGCCCGGGTTTATTCAGGATCGCATCCGGGACATTGATCTTGCCGATATCATGAAGCGGCGCCGCCCGGACAATATTCCCGATATACTCATCGGTCAGGATCTCCGGGAACTCGCCCTTCTTCTTAAGCTGGTCGACGATGATCTTCGTATAGGCCGCCGTCTTCCGGATATGGTCACCGGTGCATTTGTCCCGGCTCTCGATCAGATCGGCCAGGACCATGAGAAGACCACTCTGCATCTTATCGATCTGTTTGGACTTCCTCCTGCTCTCATTGAGATACTGCATCGTCTCCTCTGTCGTCTGCGCATACGCACA
>JAEEIT010000093.1 GCA_016281535.1 Clostridia bacterium
AGTGCATCGCGCTTCTCCTTTGTTATATCTTCGACTAGCCGCCGATATCGGATATCTTTATGATACCCATTTTCGCTAAATGTTAAACACTTTCCGACTTGCAAAGTCAGCAAATGCAAGTATAATGGAGATAGGAAGCAGTTAACTTGCTTCCCTCGAATAGTTACATCAAGTAACCGCTGAGGTCCAAGTCAGGCGGTTACTTTCTTTTTGGGCGGTTATTCGACTACTCACTCTTGAATTTTCTTCATGTGAAGAAGCTTCTTTTCCTTCTGGTAGCCGATCTTTTTATAGAACGGGTTTCCGCCTCCGGTCATGACTTCGGCGCCGAGCTTACGCATTACCTGATCGTGACGGGACAGCGCCGCGGCCGCAAGTCCCTTATGCTGATGGGAAGGAACCGTTCCGAGCGGCTCCATGTAGGCAAGTTTATTCTCCGGCACCCACCACATACCTGAGAAACAGACATAGTCTTCGTTCTCATCGGCAATGATCACGGTGTAATCGTAAGTGGCGTGCGGAGAGGGAGCGATCGTGCATCCATACACATCCTGATAGAGTTCATGGGCACTTGCGCCACCGTTCTTTTTCGGTGTCTCCACATCTGTAAATTCACCGAAGTCTTCGCTCATGAAACTGTCCCACATACACTTGGCCGACTTGAGCGGATCCGATGTTAAGGAATCCACAAAATGGTATCCTTCCGGAAGCGGATAATCGAGTTTTCCTTCCCGGAAATCGAAGTAATTTTCCGTCTCCTCATACACGACCTGATAGCCGCGTTTCTTCGCTTCTTCGATCAGCGCAGTCTGGCTGCCGTACAGGTTAAACTCGCGCGGATCATCAAACTTCGGATATGCGTTTTCTGCATACTCGATCATTTCCCCGGCCAGGAACTCATAACCCGGACGAAGAACGAAGTAAGTAGAGGTGACCGGATTTTCGTAGAATACAAAAGCCACCGGCAGGTCTCCATCCAGCCAGAAGCGATTGAGGCGGAGATAGTTCTTATCCATCCAGCAGCAGGTGATCGCATACTCCAGAAAGGGTGCCGCCGGTCCGTTGCTCCCCTCGGGATCATAGACATCCGTCATGAGTTTCCATGCAAGCTCGATGTCTGTTAAAATCTGAAACTGTTTTGTACGTATATTCATACTTCTTTCTCCCCTTCCAGCCACTGATGCATGCCGGGTCCGAACTGTTCGGAGGGACGATCCACAAATCCGAATTTTTTATAAAACTCGTTCTTTCCTTTTGCGGACATGAGGGAGACCATAAACAGATATCCCGGTTTCAGCTGGGCGTGGATAAAGTCCATCATGGTCTCCATGATCTTTCTTCCTAAGCCCTGTCCCTGATACTCCGGAAGCACGATGACATCCGCTATATAGATCACATATCCATGGTCCCAGATGATCCTTCCCAGTGCAATCGGGCGGTCATCTTCACGGATACACCAGATATAGCAGTTCTTAAGTCCCTCGGCGGCCTGTTCCAGCGGAAACTCATGCCAGCCGACTGCTTTTCTCATCGCCATATATTCATCCGGACGGATCGTATTTGTCATCACCTGCATCGCATATGCCTTCTTTCAAATATTCTTCTGCTATTATAATCTACTCGATTTCATGGCAACAGAGCCTGCTGGTTTATAGCATGAAGAAAGAGGACGTCTCAAATCAACGAGTAGCAGAATCAGTTATGGCTTGGCGGTTACCTTACATGCTTACGGTCAATGCCTCGATTATGTCACGGAAAAGGTTCGCCTTGTCCATCGCCTTCTGTACGATCGTTGCAGACAGGAAATGCATCTGCCGAGCCGTAAACGTAGGGATCCGGAGCCGCTTACCTCTGTAGTAGAACTGGTAATACACGTACCTGGTCCCGCTGAAGGGTCCTTCCACGAAACCCGAATTGACACCAGAAAGATCTTTCACGTCCGCTGTTTGGAACTGAAAAGGGTTATGCACAGAAACATATGCGATCTTTCTGTGGATCTCGTCGATCGCCAGCAGGGATGCACAAGAGTTATCCTCACTGTTTTCAAACAGATGCGAAATCACGAAACCTTCCTTTTCCGCTTCTTTCCTCATGGTTCTCCTTGCAAGTGGAAACAGAATACGGTTGGCCAGCAGAATGTGCAGCATAAACATCAGAAAGGAGACGAGTATGAACGTAAGCACTTCCAGGTTCTTCCCCGGCTCTTGAAAAAAGGCGACAACAACTGTAGGGATACAGGTGATCCCGACCATGACCGCGATTTCCAGAAGGATAAAACCAAAACTATACTTCTTCATATATGCTTACATTCCTGCCATTCCGATCACATCTGTTTTTCGATGAACTTGATGCCGCGATCTCTGCAAAGGTCTTCGATCCTCGCATATAGGGCGGGGTATTCGCAGGAACGGCCCTGGGAAACGACGGCTTCCGTCTCACTCGGAGCTCTTCTCTTCCCAACATAATACCAGACCGTTTCCGGTTCGCCGCGCACCTCCATTTTGAAGTCACGGTGTTCTTCGAAGATCTTCGTCAGAACCGGAGAAGTCATGTGGATCGAAAGAATATTCTCAAAAAGATATTCTTTCCCGTTAATCGTGAGGGACTTCTCCCCCAGGGAAAGATCGATGATGTCATCGTAGTCTTCATTTTTTAGTCTTTTCGTGAAATAGATCGTCATTAAGAGTGTGCTGATGAATAATAAAGTGGCCATGCTGATCAGGATCGCTCCCATAGTTCCGGTAAGCCAGTTCGTGGCGAAACGCACGATGCAAAGAAAAGCAGCAAAGAATGCGGAAAACGCAGTCATGCACCAGAAGATCCTCAGGACCTGCTTCGCGTTCGACCCACTCTCCGCTCCTTTATAGGTATCCCCCTCGAAAGGGGTGTATTCGAGGGTCTCCTCGGAAAGCTCCGATTTCCGGAGCGTGATGGCGTCCACCAGTTTGGTAAAGAGAGTACTCGAAAGCCCCCGAAGCAGGATCCTCTGATCGTTTCCGCCTTCCGGATCCTGAAAAACAATTCGGTAATTCTGCTCGATGCCCTTGACGGGCTCCTTCTCATACCTGATAAAATCCTCGATCCGATATACACCATGTGCTTTTCCAACGGTTACATCCACATCGGTCTTACTGACAGAAATGCAGATATTCTTCACCTTGACAGCATGATAGATTCCGATTATCATTCCGATCGCCAGAGAGATACCGACAGCCAGAAGAAGCCGCAGAAGGATCTGTTCAGTGGTCTTTCCTTTTGTTTCGAATCTGGTCATGAGTATGATAAAACAGCCGAGGGATACGAATATCCCATAAAATGCGAATACCTTTACTTTCGCATTTCTGCGCTCGAAAACCTCGTCACCGTTCCTGTCTGTGGAATACCCGGTGATACTCTTCTTGTCCCCCATTTTCCATGCCTCCGATCCTGTTTCTATACTCATCCCCCTATTTGATTATACATATGAATCTCCGCTTCTGGAAGTCGGCGCCGGAATTACATCTCACCTATATACGTGCCGTTCCAGGTAGAAAGAATATATCTTCGGTCATCTTCAATCATCTTAAAATCAGCTATGGAATCATATTCGAATTCCCGGACCATTTTCATGGACGATAGTTCAAACAAAGCCGAGTCCGTTCCGCCCATAGAAATGAACGCATATTTTTCACCGGGAGATACCCATACTTTCCGGATATATCTATACGCCTCTTCATCTTTAAACGGCATCTGGATCCTGTCGATCTCCTGAAAACCTTTATCGGCCGCGACGATCTGTTTCTTGTCTGAAGTCAGGTAATAGTTCTTCTTCTTGCAGAAAGAAATGCCCATCAGATGGTTCGGCGCCGGCCCCTGAAACTCCCGTATCACCTTATACGAGATGTGATCTTTATCCGCAGGAGTTACCATCGCTGCCGCACATTTATATCCGTGTCCCCGATCCACGATCTTATAGATATTCCGGCTGAAACGGTCATAATGGAGATAAGAAAACAAAGTATGTCCGTCCTTGTCTATAAACCCTTCGTCCAACATACTGAATTGATTCTGTGTATCCAGAAGCATCGTTCTGCCCCAATGATCCAGATCCAGAACATACTTACTGTCGTCGGTGAATGTCATGAGGTAGCCTTCGCTCTCCGCCATTTTATTTCGGCAGATCTCTTCGCCGGTTTCCATGGATAGAAGCGCCAGAAGCCCGCTGGTGTTCTTCGCCGCCACCAGTTTTCTATCCGGAGATACCGCAACGTATCCAACATAGCTGACTGTTTTGGTCTTAAGAACAGGCTTGAGCGTCTCAAGATCATAAACATATATACCGTTTCTGCTATTACTCGTTGCAATCAGTTTCTCATCATCGGATATAAACAGATCCCACGACCAGCCGTTTATCTTCTTGTCTTTCGCCATTTTTCTGCCCCTTACATCAGGTTCTTATGGGTTCCATTATAGCTCTTAATTCGAATGCAAAAAGCACTTTCCCCGGGTCCGACCCGGACAAAGATTACTTGATGAGTATATTGTCCATTCGTTCCGCCAGTTCTTCCGGCATCTCTTTGCAGTCGTTTATTAGCCACAGAAGGAAAACATTGTAGATGCCTCCGGCAAGAAAATACGATTTATAATCATCATATTCATCTTGATGAATGTTTAAAAATGCCCGGTCAAACTGCTCTTTTACAAGATAGATCAGATCGGCTCGGTAAATAGCTGTACATATCGCTTTATGTCTCTTCAGATGCGTAAAAAGTTTTATGAAGTAATCCCCCATGCTGTCGTTCTTATAACTGATTCCGGATTCGGAAAGAAAATCATCCGTTATCGAAGTGAGCCACCTCTTCAGGATGTCCTCTTTACTTTCAAAATTCCGGTAAAAAGACATCCGTGTCACACCGGCCTTTTCACAGATCTCAGTGATAGAGACATCCTTATACGCCTTCTTTTGCATCAGTATAAGAAGCGCATCTGTTATATACTCGCTTACCAAAGCTTCCCTTTTTATCTTCATGATACACTTAGCCCCTGTTTGTCACTTTTATTTCCGGACCACTTGTTATCCTTCTAACTCGTATGTTACATTTGTATCATAAAATATAGCGGACCCACTTATGTATGTCAAGAGGAGTGCCATGAAGAAAGTGCTTAAAGGTATCGGAATATTTATTCTTGTGATCGTAGGGCTTATCGTGCTTCTGTTTATCAAAGCTGCCTTAACTCCGGCGGCTCCCACGAACTACACCGAGACCGTCAAAACAGGCGGTGACCTCGAAGAGAGATATCTGAAAAATGGAAGTCATACCGTATCATATTATGAGAAAGAAGTCGATGAAGACTTTAAAAAATTCGAGGTATGGTATCCGGAAGATCTGAAGGATACTGATGCCACTTACCCGCTTATTGTTGTTCTGAATGGTACCGGCGTAAAAGCATCCAAGTACAAGTCTCAATTTAAACACTTCGCTTCATGGGGATTCATCGTCATCGGTACAGAAGAACCAGAATCATGGGACGGCGTCGCAGCAGAAAGTTCACTTGATTTTATGCTGAAACAAAACAAAGACGATAACAGCATCTTCTATCAAAAAGTCGATACGGAAAGCATCGGCGCGGTAGGGCACTCACAAGGCGGCGCAGGAGTTTTAAACACAATAACGGAGCATAAAAACAGTAGCATGTATAAGACGGCCGTTTCGGTTTCCCCGACAAGTGAAAAACAGAGCGCAGCTCTAGGCTGGCACTACGATCTGTCTAAGATCAATATTCCGATACTACTTCTTGCCGGAACCAAGGGAGACTTTGAGATGAAGCTCGTCATTCCCGAAGAAGAAATGATCGATATGTACAATAAGATTTCTTCCCCCAAGGCAATGGCACGAAAAACAGGCTATGAGCATGGTGAAATGCTGTATAGTGCAGATGGATATATAACCGCATGGTTTATGTGGCAACTTCAAGGAGATGAGGTCGCGGCGCAAGCTTTTACCGGCGATTCGCCCGAGATGGCAAACAACGCTCTATACCAGGAGCAGCGGATAGATATGTAATAGTGTCAAGAAGTATATCTTCCGGTCTCCTTATTCACACGAACCGTCGGTTTTCCGTGACCGTAGTAGATCTTTCTTGGTCCTAAGGCGCGAATCTTCTCTGCGCTCGCCTTAAGGGCATTCTTATCACTATACAGGTGTCCGGTGGCAGGTGTGATCCAGTTATCCAGCGCATCGCCTACGATCAGGTCCGTTCCTTCCACGTCTACACCTATCGAGCCTTTGGTATGGCCGGGGAGTTCCAGTATCTTCGCGTTGATCCCGTATTCGGACAAATCGTCTCCCTCTTTGATATGGATCACGTTCTCAGGTCTTTTTACCACGGTATTTCGCAGAACTTTCAGTGACATTCCCAATACGACTTTCCCGACGATCCCGTAGGATTTCATCGGCTGATTATCGAAGCTCTCGAAAAGATTCTCGTCTGCTGCATGGTAAGCAACCGGTACCCCAAAGTGCTCTGAAAGCTTCGCCGCATTTTCTGCATGATCGAAATGCACATGCGTCAGTACGATAAGGCGCATGTTATACTTGCTGCATTCTTCCAGTACTTTTTCATAAGACTCCCCGCTGGCCGTATCCACGAGGATCGCATCTTTCCCTTCTGATACGATGTAGCAGTTATCCGTCTTACCTTTGATCCATTCTATCTTCATCCTGTTCCTTATCCTTCCACTTCAGCAATCAGTTCTCACAAAAGAGAGCCGGTTTCCCGACTCTCTTCTATGAACTTTCGTATCTTATTATACTGCTTATTCTGCCCGATCGCAGTAGATCTGGATTGCTTTATCCAGAAAAGCACCTGTGCCTTCTCCGCCATAGGAATCGATGTTCTCAGTGAATTCTCCTCCGCCGGAATACATCTTTCCAAGGCCACGCAGGATCTTGGGGGTGCAGGTGTACATGTTCTCTGTGATAAATCCCTGGATCTGCTTCACCATGTCCTGCGCTTCCGGCGATGCCGGATCTTTCTCCTTCAGCTTTCCGGCTTCCTGAAACAGCAGCATGAAACGGTCCATCATGAGGTTCTCCTCTTCCTTCGTCCGGCTGCTGGACTTCTCCTGCATCTCCTTAAACTCCGGTGTGTTCCCGTACTGTTCTTTTGCCTTGCGGGAATACTCATCTAACTTACTTCTATCAAAGGCTTTAAAATCCATATGCCTTACTCCTACTTTCTTTATTCCAAGCGCGAAATTCATCAGGTTCTCGATGTGCTCCTTCTTAAGACGCAGAAGCTCGATCTGCTGATCCAGAGCTTTGTTCCTGTCAAAGTCCGGGCTACTTAGGATCGCCTGAATATCCTTAAGCGGAAACTCCAATTCACGAAACAGTAAGATATGCTGAAGGCGTTCCAGATCCGTATCGTCATACAGTCTGTATCCCGCATCGGTGTATCCCGTCGGATGCAAAAGACCGATCTTGTCGTAATACTGCAGGGTGCGTATACTCACCCCAGCGAGCTTACTTACTTCATGTACCGTCATCATGATTTTCGTCCTCCACTTAGCTTGGTGGCTTTACTATAAACTATGACGTAACGTCAGAGTCAAGTGCTTTTTCCAAAGAGTTTTCTGTCCGAAGAATTATATGGCGGATCATACACGACTTTAAAAAGACCCGATCCGCTCTGCTTGAACCATATACGTCATTTCCGGCTAGCGGCGCGGGCCAGCATAAATTCTAGAGAAAAAGTCTAAACCCATCACGAAAAGCAATATCTCTAATGCGGAGATCACGATCCCGAGGATACCGAAGATCCGTCCCTTTCTATACGGATTTCTACAAGTTGCCACTCCGACTATGGAAAAAACCATTCCGATAACAGGCAATACAAACGTCAGCGGAAACAGCGGTGGAATCAAGAAGCACAAGAAATATGATATAAAAGCATAGCACACCGGATTCTTATATCAATCAAACCACAAAAGCCGATATAAAACTGAAAGGAAAATCTTTAAGTGGCAGAAAAGATACTTTTGACGGCATCTGGTAATAAAATCGATATTCATGTTATAATCCAGGAGAAGAGTATTTGAGCACCATTGGGGGAACAAGTTATTTAGGAGGGCTGTATTATGCCGTATGCGATTCTAGGTGCTATTATTTGCTTGCTTGGACTTTTTATGGTGATCTTTCCGAAACTCTCGGTAAAGAAAGAATATCGTGACAACGCCAAAGCCGTATCCGGAATGAGGATCAGGGGTATTGTTGTTCTCGTTTGCGGAATTCTGGTTTTTGTGATCAATGCCCTTCTGTAATTCCGCGCGTAGTTGTTTATCCCACCTGACTCGGACCATACACAACTATACATGGAAATAACTATCTAACTTCGACTATCGCTTCTTCAGATACTCGCTTCTTATAGATAGGTTGTCTTTTTGCGCCTTTTCTTGCTCTTCCGGAGCCAGTTCTTTCTTTGCATCCTTTTTCCCATAAAGAATGACCCACAGGATCGCCTGCATAATGGAAGGATTTTTTCCGTTGAATCTGGTAATATACGCGGTTTCCTTCATGGGCGCAGTAATGGGTATAAGCATTATTATGGGATATATTTACGGAAAGCACAGGAATCTGATTTACTGTACGATCATCCACCTGTTGTTTAACTTCCTGAATGCACTTGTCATGATTGATCAGAACAGAATGCCCTTTGCCGTGGCGATTTATGCAGTCCTTTATCTACTCGTTGCAGCAGTAATGGTTTTGGTTAACGGGACAACTTCCCGTAGAAATGAGATACAATAAGAAGCTGCATCATGAAGGGTGGCAGAAACGTCAAGGCAGGAAGGTCGATCTCGTGTTCCGCCACACCTGTGCAGACGACAAGATCCGCATCGATCCGAAAATGTGGATCAGGTCGCAAAGCGTTGATATTCTCCTGAAAGTTGACTATAATATCAACTAAGTGGAGGAAATCGACATGGTTATCACTACAGAACAGCTGTTATATGAAAACAGGATGTATAAGGATCCTAAGCACCGTATATTCAATATGGCTCGAAAGGGTGAGATTATACCGATCAAGAGAGGCATGTATGAAACGGATAAGGATACACCGGGATATCTTTTGGCGAATGTACTGTTAGGTCCATCATATCTATCTTTCGAGTATGCTTTATCATATTACGGAATGATTCCTGAGAGAGTAGAAGTTTATACATCGGCAACCTTTGGCAAAAAGAAAATACATGAATTTAAGAATGATTTTGGGACATACAGATACAGGGATATTCCGCTTGAGGTATATCCGTATTTCTATACCAGAGAAGTAATCGGAGGCCGACCGTTTTTAATTGCGACGAAGGAAAAAGCACTGTGCGATATGGTAAGTATTGTTTCGCCGATCAGAGGCATAGCCGATTTTGAAGAATATCTTTTTGACGGGATGCGTCTTGACGAAGATGAATTTGACAGTCTTGACGAGACCAGGATCTCAAGGATCGCACCGCTGTATCATAAGACAAATCCGGACAGACTCATACGGGTTATAGAAAGAAGGAAGAATCGATGAATGACGCAATAATGTCGATGATGACGAGATACGATTGTAAGAGCAGTGAAGACTATGAAAATGCACTGAAGGAAATCGTGCAGGAGGTTGCACTTGTTGGCCTTTCCCGAAGTGGCTTTTTTACCCAAGCATCCTTTTACGGTGGAACGGCATTGAGGATTTTTCACGGCTTGAGGCGTTTCAGTGAGGACATGGATTTTTCATTGGATAAGCCGGATGATACATTTGATCTGAGCGAATACATTCCATACGTTGAGAAAGAACTTGCCGCGTACAATTTCAGTCTGACTGTCAGAAAGAAGGAAAAGACTAAGGATTCTGCAGTTCAGTCCGCTTTTATTAAAGGAAATACAGTACAGAACATTCTTGAAATAACATCTTCCGATTCTGCAGTATATGGGATAAGCCCCAATGCTGTTGTGAAGATAAAGCTTGAGATTGATACCCATCCACCGCTGGGAGCATCCTATCAGTATCTGAATGCCATCAATCCGACACCGTACCGAGCCAGGTTATATGATCTGCCTTCATTGTTTGCTGGAAAGACGCACGCCGTTCTATGCCGGGATTATAAGAACCGGGTGAAGGGAAGAGATTTCTATGATTATGTCTGGTATTTGCAGAAAGGGTGTCAGATCAATCTGTTCCATCTTCAGAAACGCTTGGAACAATCGGGGAAGTGGGACGTCAGGGAAGAACTGACGTTAGAAAAGTTGAAAACTATGCTGATAGATCGGTTTGAAAAGATCGATTACGATAGTGCCAGAGCGGATGTTGAGGTATTCCTGAATGAACACGACAGAGAAGGGCTGTCCGTATGGGATGCGGAGTTCTTTTCCGACATAACGGACAAGTATCTTCGATAATAGATAAATAGTGTTGACTCTCACATCGTGTCAGGGTTTATCCTTGATTTGAGCTCAAGGAAAACACATCCATGGAGGTAAGTACAAATGCTTAAAATAGGAGATTTTTCAAAACTATCCAGAGTCAGCATCAGAATGCTCCGGCATTACGATGATATCGGTCTTCTGAAGCCCGCCGAAATCGATGAATTCACGGGATACCGGTACTATCAGGAAGAACAGCTCTTCACCATCGGAAGGATCACTTCCCTAAAGGATATGGGGTTTTCCCTTGCGGAGATCATCCGTATCCTGGAAAACTACGATGATAAAGAGAAGATGGAGAAGTTCCTACTGGAAAGACAGGAGGAACTACGGAAACTGTCGGAAGAAACTTCCTACAAACTGATGCTTCTGGAGTCAGCCCGAGACAGGCTGAGGAAGGAGCAAAAAATGAATTACGATGTAACAGTTAAAACCATTCCCGAGAGATACGCCGCCACCGTGCACACAGTCATTCCCCGCTACGAAGATGAAGGTATGGCCTGGGGCTACATGAGTGAGTGCGGACCGTCCCTGGTGCCGGCTGATCCGTGCCTGGCCGCGGCAGAGTTTCTGGACGACGAGCACAAAGAAAAAGACGTGGAGATCGTGGTCTGGATGACCGTCAAAGGAACCTACGAAGATACCGAACACGTGAAGTTTCGGACACTTCCTGCCGTGAAAGTCGCCAGCTGCATCATGAAGGGCAGCTATGCGCAGATGAACGAAGTCGTGCCCACGATCGTGAACTGGATCAAGGCCAATGGCTACGAAGCCAATGGCCCGATGTTCAACATCTATCACGTGGGTCCGGTCCAGACACAGAACCCCGACGAATTCGTCACAGAAGTGTGTTTCCCGGTGAAGTAAAGAAGGATCAGGAGTCCTCCTTCTTTTCCTTCTTTCCGGACGGCGGATCGCCCTTTGGCTTTTCTCCGGAAGGTGGAGCTTCGTGGTCTCCGCCTTCCGGTCCGCCCTTACTTCTGTCACCGGTTCGAGCAGGCCGTCATGGAAATCATCAGCGTCGCGGCCAGCAAAAGGGACATGGTATTTATGTGTTTTCGGTTAAGCATTTTCGTCGTCTCCTTTCTGATTTATGACACCAGTATAGAAGGCGACCCTTAAACCAACCTCAAACCGTTTTCACTATGAGATTCCCTCTTCCTGGGATCGTGACGGCGCCGTCGATCGTCTCGCCGGTAACCAGATCGGTCCCGTTCAGTCCAGAAAGAGTTACATCCTGTTCCGTGAGATTCAGATAGAAATCATAGGCCGCATTCTCCCCGATCCGTCTATGCCACTCGATGCCCGACGGAAGCTCCCGCGTCTTGATCCCTGCATCTGAAATCAGCATGTCGAGGAATCCGCCAAGCTCCTCCGGAAGGATCCTTGCCGCCTGATAATAGGCCTTGCCCTGCCCGTTCTTTCTGCACGTGATGGCAGGTGTACCGGCGTAAAAATCATCCTTATATTCTCCAAGCACTTCCGCATCGGAGACACGTAGGATCTCGCAGTAATCTCTTACAGAGAAGCACTTGTCCCCGTTCATGCAGATCGCATTTTTATCCGACGGATACAGCGTATCGATTTCTTCCGCAATGACGCCGAAAAGATCTTTCAGACCTGCACCCGGGAAACCGCCCTCATAGCAGAGAGTGTTCTCATTGACGTAGCCGGTCATGTAAGTGCCGAGAAGGATGCCGCCTTTTTCCACAAAGGCTCTGAGTTTCTCCGCCGTTTCCGGTTTCACAGAGAAAAGCATCGGCGCAAGGATCAGTTTATAGCCGTCAAAATCATCGTTCACGGAGATGATGTCGGCATCGATGCCGCGACACATCAGGGCCTCCCAGTATTTCTGACAGGTCGTATCGTATTTCTTCGTCTTCATGCTGAATCCGCCGGAATAGTCGATCGCCCACCAGTTTTCCCATTCGAAAATGATGGCGGCTTCGCTTCTTGAAGTACTGCCTTCCACCTCCGCGATCTTCTTTAAGGTCTCACCGGTATGGGCCACTTCGCGGAAGATCCTCGTGTCATTGGTTCCTAAGTGGCTGACCACGGCTCCATGGAACTGTTCCCATGCGCCCCGGGACTGTCTCCACTGGAAATACTGTACGGAGTCCGACCCGCAGGCCACCGCCTGAAGGGAGAACTGCTCGTGGACTTTCGGTCTTTTCAGCTTGTTATATTCCGACCAGTTGACGCTTCCCGGACAGCTCTCCATCAGAAGGAACGGCTTATCCTTCTTAAGTCCCCGCATGATCGCGTGGTCAAAGGCACCTTCAATCATGGTATCTTCGTAGCTTTCCCAGTCGTTATGAAGAAGCGGATAGCTGTCCCACGAGATCACGTCCAGTTCTTCTGCCAGGACTCGGTAGTCGATGTCGTAGAACCGCTTCATGAGATTGGCGGTAATGGGAACATCTTTCTTCTTCGAGCCTTCCCGGATGGCGCGGATCTCGGCTCTCGTATAGTCCGCGAAGTTCCATGTGGTGAATCGCCGCCAGTCCAGCTTATGACCCATAATGGCGATCTGCCCGTTGGCATAAGGCGGCTCTACTTCTTCAAAAGCACTGTACCTCGCGCTCCAGAATGTGGCCCACCATTCGTGATTAAGTTTCTCGATATCCCCGTTATAGCGCTTCCGGAGGAAGTCCTGAAACTTCGCTTTACACAGGTCGCAGAAGCATTCGCCGCCGAATTCATTGGAGATATGCCATGCCAGAAGTCCCGGATGATCGCCGACTTCTTCTGCCAGTTTTCTGTTCATGATGCCTACCTTCTCACGATAGACTTCGGAAGACATGCAGTGGTTGTGACGAAGGCCATGTCGTCTTCTGACACCCATGTCATCGACGCGCATGACCTCCGGATACTTACTGTCCAGCCACGCCGGGCGCGCGGCAGAAGGCGTTGCCAGGATCGTATAGATCCCGTTTTCGTAGAGCCGGTCCATGATCTCATGGAGCCACTCCAGATGGAACTCGCCTTCTTTCGGCTCATACATGGCCCAGGAAAATACACCGAGAGTCGCTTCGTTGACGCCGGCCTGCTTCATGTACTCGATGTCTTTTTCCAGGATATCGGGCCGGTCCAGCCATTGATCCGGATTATAATCTCCACCATGAATGATTTTCCCGATCGGCTTTCCAAAAGCATATTCCGACATATCCGCGCCCTCGCTTTTCAATTCTTTACACCGGCATCTTCTCCATATAGACGAACACCAGTTCATCGGTGATCTTTTTCTCATCGAAGATCTTGTAGCCGAGTTTCTCGTATAGTCTAATATTATCCACACTTCTCGTGCTGGTAAAGAGCTCATAGCGTGTATCGACATAGTAGCGCTCGATCTCCCGGAGAAGCTTGCTGCCGTATCCTTTGCCACGGAAGTCCGGGTGCACCATGAGTTTTCCGATGTAAGCGGTCTTATCCTTGGCGCAGGAGCGGACGGATCCGATGATTCTTCCGTCCTCGGAAACCATCTTCAGGACGACGCCGTGAGAAAACTCTTCTTCCAGTTCCGAAAGAGTTTCTTTCAGCGGCGGAATATCCTTGTTTCCGAACAGTGCCGCCTCAC
The DNA here is from genome assembly GCA_016281535.1 of Clostridia bacterium. GTDB lineage: Bacteria > Bacillota > Clostridia > Saccharofermentanales > Saccharofermentanaceae > Scatonaster. Next base: position 14,023 of record JAEEIT010000093.1, read on the forward strand.
TCTGGTACGCGAGATACTGAAGATCCAGGATCTCTTTCAGATCCTCTTTCTCTGCCCGCACCACATCCGGACGGATATAATACACCAGGTTGATGCGCACTTCATGACGGGCAATATCGAAGTTTCCGTAGCAGCAGCTGTCGATACCCAGGAGCCGGAAGCCCTGGCTTCTATAGAAAGCGATGGCATGGAGATTGCAGCTCTGGGTCTCCAGCATAATGGCACGCCGCCCGTCCCGCATGGCCTTTTCCTTCACGAGATTCATCATTCTCGTGGCGATGCCCTGTCGGTGCAGTTCATCCGCCACCCACACTTCGGTGACCAGAAGACGGTTGCTCCACTCTTCCGGACAGCACTCGATGCAGGCGAGAAGTTTCTTCTTCGGAAGACCGTCCTCTCCTGTCTCTTCTCCGATGATGCCCCATGCTTCGGCACCGGGCCAGTAGTCCGGATAAAGCCCGTCCACGAAATCCGGCTCATGCAATACCGGTTCATCGAATAACTTCTTTACCATATCCACATGGAATGAATCCGCATCCTCACGGATCTCCACGTCGAAATACCCCTCCGTCGTGTAACGCATCGGGACCGGCGTTCCTTTCCACTCCTCTTTCGGAAGCGGAACGATCTCATATGTATTCATTTTTCTTAACTCCTTTATTCTCGGCGCCTCCGAAAGGCGCCATGCCGGTCATTTCAACACAGGCAGGAAGCCCCGGTCATGACCAGCGGTTAAACTTCACGCGCTCGGAGAAAGCCTTCTTACTCGGCGCATGAAAATCGTCCAGTGCCCGTCCCACGGGAAGGATGCAGACGACGTCGTACTCTTCCGGCACATGAAGGATAGAACCGATCTTATCGCAGATCCTATCCTCATCCGTGATGTGTCCCTCGTACCAGCAGCTCTGATAGCCCAGCTCCACGATAACCAGAAGCATATTCTCGATGGCCGCCGAATAATCCTGGATCGCGAAGCAGCGGTCGCGGTACGCATTGATCCGGCGCGTCAGGACAACGATCATGGCAGGCGCCGTCTGGGCGACCGGCGGATCCAGCACGCCCTTGATTTGATCTAGCACGTCCTTATCGTCCACGATCACCACATCCGTAGTCTGCTTATTGCACCCGGACGGCGCATCGATCCCCGCCGAAGCAATCACCTTGAGGTCCTCTTCCGGTACTTTCTCGTCGGCAAAAGCACCTCGGTAGCTGTGTCTTGTGGCGATCGTCTGAAGGGCGCTACGAAGTCCCATGATGTAGATCTGGCACGGATTTGCCTCGTCCCAGACACTCTCGATGACTTCCATCTCCTTAAAACCCAGGCTCTTATAGAACGCATTCGTGATGTCGTAATCCTCGTACATGCCCTCCTTCACGGTCTTGACCTGGATGAAGGAAAAGCCTTCTCTTACCGCATAGTCCTTCGCCGCGGCGAAGAGACGGCGGCCATAGCCTTTTCTATGGCAGGTCTTCAGGACACCCATCACGGCCAGTTCCATCGTGGCATTGCCCGTCTGCTTCAGACAGAGGAACCCCACAGGCTTATCCTCTTCACAGGCCGCCCAGAATGGCCAGTCCACGCATTCACGGATGTACTGCTCGCGGCTCTCCTCGACCTCGAACCACTCCGGAAGGGCCTCCAGGATCGTACGCGCGATCGCTTTCTTCTCATCTGTATCAGTTATAAATCGAATCATCTTAAAATCCTCTCATTTCGGTATTTGTAACATTGTTATTCAGTCTTCAGAAGAGTTCATCCAGAAGGATGTAGTAGTGGATCCTATCCCAGTCCGGCTCTATTCCCAGCTCTTCGAATAGCTCTTCCGGCCGGATGTGCGGATAGACCTTCCCGCCCCATGTTCCGTCGGCGTTATGCTTGAGGCTCCGGTAGCCAAGCGCGATATCCATCCACTTATCACCGGTCCCTGTATTACCGAGGTCAATCAGTCCGCTGAGTTTTCCGTCCTTGATAAAAACATTCGGCAGGCAGAAATCTCCATGAGACAGTACCGGCTCATAGGAAGGCTTGTTCTCCTTAAGCCAGGAAAGAAGCTCCTCCGCATCCTTAAATCCACCTTCGCCGAAGGTCTCCGGTTCCGTATCGCTCAGATCCACCAGATCGTTTCGCACCCGATACTCCGCCTCTGCAAGAACGGTATCGATGTCCGTCTTTCTCGGACAGTCGGAGATATCGATGCTCCAGAGAAGCTTCAACGCGTCAGCAAGGATCGGGATCATCTCCTTCGGATGTTCCATATAGTACGGATCGCAGGCCACGGCGCCCTCGATTCTACTCATAAGAAGATATCTGTATTTCTCATCTTTCTCGTAGGCCAGGACCTCCGGCACCGGAAGTTTTCCCGAAAGCCACCGCATGACTTCGACGGTTTGATCCTGATCTTCCTGAAACGGCGCCTCTTTCGCAGCGGCCGCATCGTGGATGGACCCGGCTTCCATATCCGCCGGATGCAGAATTCTCTCGCACTTCAGGACACAGTCATCGAAGAGAAAGATCCTCGATCCGGATTTCCCCAGATCGTCGATCCGGAAATCTTTGCCGGATACTTTCGCCCGGATGCTCTCCGGAAGCTCCGAAAGAAGGATCTCCCGCAGGGCCGTATATTCGCGATAGTACATACCCCTTCGCATCTCGTCCACACCCTCGTATTCCTGATGGGTAGAAAAGATCTGAAAGATCTCTCCCAGCGGCATCCACCTCGGCTCCATGCCGGCCTCGATCTCAGCTTCTGTCAGATGGCGATCGGTCTCACTCGTCACCTCCGCCAGGAAGTACTTGTTCAGCCATTTACAGTCTTCGTAGTACTCGTCGATCTGAAGCACACAGGGAGAGGATCGGATCACGACGCCGCATTCTTCCGCGACCTCACGGATCACACACTCTTCATCCGTCTCATTTTCCTCGAGACCGCCACCCGGAAGCATCCACTGATCGTTCTTCGTCTCATAGGACATCAGGATCTTCCCGTCCTTGATGATCACAGCACGGCAGCCGGTCCTCGCAGTGGTCCACTTTCCGAAATAGTTGTCACCGATTATGTCTAGTATCTTCATGTTTTCCTATTCTTTCCATTTTCAGTCTTCATGAAACGCAACAGTGCTTTTGCCACAGAATCTCAGGTAAGAAACTCCGGCGAGTCGAAGACGAATCCGTGATCCAGTAATACCTGGATCAGGGTCTTATAGTACTCCGGCACCAGTTCCTCCGTCTCGTCATGTGCGTGGATCAGAAGAAGATGGCGGCCGTCCTCGTCAGTGAGAAGCGACTTTCCAAGCTCCGGATCGACCGCCTCTGTGCGCGCCAGGATATTCTCCATCGTGACCCCGCTGCCCGGACGGATCTCATATTCTGCGAAATCGTATGTCCAGAACGTATCGATGTCCTGATCCAGGCCCATCTCCTTCCAGAATGCATACGGGATCTGTGTGTCCTTCACTTTATGGAAACCATGTTCCCGAAGATAGTCCTGCAGGGCATCCTTATTCTCCCCGCCCTTATCGCCGTACGGGAAACGGAACGGGCGGTATTTCCGCTCGACTCCGGCATCCTTGTAGAGCTGGTCCAGAAGCTTCTCTGTCTTCTCGATCTCAGCGATCCCCTCCTCGAGCGTCAGCTTCGAGAAGAAAGGATGTGTGAAGCTGTGGTTACCGACGATGGCCCCTTTCTGGAGCGCATAGACCGCATTCTCGTAGTGCTCCAGGACCCTTTCTCCCCAGGCGAACATCAGGACCGGGATCTTTTTCTCACATAGGTAATCCACGATTGCGCGGGTGTTATTGGAAGCGATATCATCCATCGTCAGAACAGCATGTTTCATATCCGGTACATCCTTTCAAGTAAAAGACACAGTATAGGAAAATAGTACCAAACTGCATGTGAAAAGAACAGAGCCCGGAAGTATAACAAGACCACGGAAAAGCAGATCCGGAAAAGAAGATCCGAAAGATACAAGAACTTCTACAAAAGCACTGTCACCTTTGCTTCTAGAGGAAAGTCAGGAGAAGCGACATCACGGGGATCGTGAAGATGCAGAGGAGCGTGGAAAGAAGGATGCAGTTCGCGCTCATCTTCTGCTCTTTCCCATGGATCTCGGCCATATTCAGGATGACGGACGCACAGGGTACGGAGCCCAAGATAAAGAGGCTCGCCTTAAAGGCATACGGCACCGGAAGGACGAATGCGACTGCGAAAGACAGAAGCGGAAACAGGAGAAGTTTTCCGGCGCAGATCAGGTACACGAACGGCTCGGAGAAGAGGTCTTTAAACTTGATCGTCGACAGGCGGATGCCGAGGATCAGCATGCATACGGGCGTCGTCATCTTCCCGAGAAGGACGATCCCGTCGCTGACTTTTCCCGGGAAATACTTCTGCACGCCGGCGATGTAAAGAAGGATCCCGGCAACCAGCGAGAGCACGGCCGGGTTAATGACCGCCGAGTGGATCGAGATGTATTTCTTATCCAGCGTCAGGCAATATACCGCCGCCGTAAAGACCAGGATATTCATGGAGATCACATAGACCGACGAATAGCAGGCCACCTCCGGATGATCCGGAAGGAGCGCCTGGATAAGAGGCATACCGAAGAAGCCGCAGTTACCGAGCGCGGAACCGATGGCCAGCATCCTGTATTTGTTGATGTGGAATTTCTTCCGGAGGATAGAATATAGCGACAGGAGAAATGCGACCTCGAACGCAAAGGAGACGAGGAAGAAAAGCCCCATATCCCGGAGAGCCGCCCAGGAAAAGTCCATGGAGAAGAAAGAAGAGATGATCATGCAGGGCGACAGTACGTAGATCAGCACCGACGACATCGTCGAGAGGTGATCCGCCACGGCTTTCTTCGC
>JAEEIT010000094.1 GCA_016281535.1 Clostridia bacterium
ACGTTCGGCTGCTGCTGTGTCAACGCACGACGGGAAACCTGTGAACGCGTGATGCTGATCTTTCTGCCGAAATGAGTATCTTTCTGACAGATCTCACACTTTGCCATGTAAACACCTCCTATGTGCTATAAATACGCGACCTAAATAACGCGCAGACAAGATGATATCACAATTAATGCTCTGGTGCAAGAGAATTTTGTGATTTTCTTATGCCTTCGTGCCTGTTGCTGCAGGAGCAGTGTTTCGGGCCGCTCCGGCATGCAGGAATGCGATGGCGTGAGTGGGGCAACCGTTTACGCATGCGTCGCAGTGGATGCACTTGCTCTGGTCGATGACGGCGAGGGATTCGCGCATCGAGATGGCGCCCTGCGGACAGGAACGCACGCACTTCTGGCATCCGATACATCCGATATTGCAGTTCTTCCTGGTTCGGGCACCCGGCCACTCGTTCTGGCAGCGCACGGCGACTGTAGCCGTGACCGGCATGAGCTCGAGGAGCTTCTTCGGGCAGACTTTGACGCATTGTCCGCAGCCGTGGCAGAGCGCCCGGTCGACGGAAACGATACCGTCCTTGAGCTTCAGCGCGCCGAATGCGCACACCGCCGTGCAGTCGCCGAATCCCAGGCATCCGAAGGTGCAGGAGTTCGGTCCGCCGAGAAGACCGGCCGCCGCATGGCAGGAGCTGGTGCCGAGATAGACGTAACGCTTGCTGGTCTGCTCGCATGTTCCCTGACAGCGCAGTACCGCGACTTTCTTCTCCGGAATGGCGGCTTCTTTCCCGAGGATCTGGGCGATCTCACGGGCGCAGTCGACGCCGCCGACGGCACAGAGTGCGGTGTTCTGCCCGTTCTTCGACAGATAATCCGCATAGCCTTCGCACCCGGCAAATCCGCAGCCTCCGCAGTTGGCGCCCGGAAGTGCCTCGAGGATCTTCTCTTTGGTTTCGTTCTTTTCCACGGCAAAAGCTCTGGAGACCAGTACGATCAGGAGTCCCAGAAGGAGGGCGATACCCAGCATGATGCCGGTAGGTATGAGTATGTTACTTAATGTCTGAGGCATATTCCATCAACCTCCAAACAGATTCTCGACCAGGCCCTTAAAGCCCAGGAAGGATACCGCAACCAGAGAGGCGGAGATCAGGGTGATCGGCAGGCCTTTCAGTGCCTCGGGGACATCTGCCTTGTCGATTCTGGACCGGACTCCCGAGAAGAGGAACAGAGACAGTGTGAAGCCGATACCGGCGCCCAGTGCATTGACCATCGACTCGGCGAAAGTATAGTTCTGGTTGATGTTGAGGATCGTCACGCCCAGGACGGCACAGTTGGTCGTAATGAGCGGAAGATAGATACCCAGCGCCTTATGAAGCGGCGGCATGGACTTCTTCATGATCATCTCGATCATCTGGACGAGGGCTGCGATGACGAGGATGAAGACCAGTGTCTGGAGATAACCGAGCTTGAGGGGATTCAGAAGCAGGTGCTGGATCGGCCAGGTGATGGCGGACGCCACCAGCATGACGCACACGACCGCGCCGGACATGCCCATCGCCGTCTTCAGATTCTTCGATACACCGAGGAAAGAGCAGATACCCATGAACTTCGAAAGTACGAAGTTATCCACGAGGATCGCGGAGAAAATGATGATCAGAAATTCTTTCGTCATGATTTACTCCTCCTTTCCCTTACAAAGACTGCATCCGGCACAGGATAGGCAGTCGCTCGAACTGGAAGTGCCGCAGGGTGAGGGTTCCTTCGAAGAACCGTGCTTCTCCTGCTTCTTCATGATGATCTGCACCAGACAGATGCAGATACCGAATACGAAGAATCCTCCCGGCGGCAGCATGAAGAACATCATCGGCTCGAAGACCGTGCCGAAGAGCGGAAGCTGCATATCGAAGAATGTCCCGCAGCCCAGGATCTCGCGGATGGTTCCCATAAGAAGGAGCGCCAGCGTGAAGCCGGTCCCCATGGAGAATCCGTCGAGGATACTCGGCAGGACCTTCTGCTTACTGGCGAAGGTCTCCGCGCGGGCTAAAAGGATGCAGTTTACGACGATCAGAGGGATGTAGATACCCAGCGACTCGTTGAGGGCCGGAAGATAGGCCGAGATCGTCATCTGCACGATGGTTACGAATGTGGCAATGATGGTAATAAAGGCCGGAATACGGACCTTATTCGGGATGACGTTACGAAGAAGCGAGATGATCGCTTCCGACGCCGTCAGTACGAAGAGAACGGCCAGACCCATGAACAGTGAGGATTTGGCGGAGATGGTGACCGCCAGGAGCGGGCAGGTTCCGAGTACCAGACGTAGTGCCGGGTTCTCGAAGAGGACGCCGTTCAGGAAGATATACTTCGGGGTGTATTTACTCTTTTTCTCGGCAAGACGCTCATCCGGTGAACGATAGGTGACATCTTTCATCTTGTTTTCACTCATCAGACCAGCCCCCTTTCTTTCAGTAACTGATAGGCTTCCCGGGCCCGGTTGATGCAGCCGGTGGCCGCCCGTGAAGAGATCGTCGCGCCGGAAACGGCGGACACATCTTTATTCAGAACGATCTCCGAATCGGTAGACAGTCCGGAGAATCCGTCCAGGAAAGGACGGCCTTCGACTTCCTTACCAAGCTTCGGGGTATCCGAAGCCGCCGTCGCGATGACCATGACGATATCGCCTCCCGAGCTGATGCCGGTAGTCGTGACGATCTTGCCCGCATAGCCGAAGCCGGAGTTGACGAAGATATAACCCAGAAGCGTACCGTCACTTGAATAGGCGCAGTAAACTTCGTCCGGTTCGATGCCTTTCGAAGCGAGCTCGTTCTTAATGGCATCCGAATACTGGAAAGTCTCGAAGGAACGGGCTTCTGGGAAGATGGTGAGTTTTCTTTCCTGCGCGCCCTCTTCCTCCTGCTTCGCGATGGCATCCTTCGTCATGGAGTAGGTGCCGGCAAGAAGGAAGACACAGATGCCGCAGATCAGGGCCAGGATCAGAGCGGGAAGAAGATCACGGAACTTGAATTTATTAGCCATTTTCCTTCACCTCCCCGAATGGTTTGCCCATCGTCCAGTCGTCGATATGCGGCGTCAGGATGTTCATGAGGATGATCGAGAACGAGACGCCCTCGGCCATGTTTCCGTAGTAGCGGATAAGGAATGTCAGGATACCGCAGCCCATACCGAAGAGAAGCTTGCCCTTCGTGGTAAGCGGCGAAGTGACATAGTCGGTCGCCATGAAGAAAGCACCGAGAACCAGTCCGCCTGACAGAAGCATATAGAGACTCTCGTGGAAGAGATCCGCCCAGCCGGAAGAAGTCAGGAGAGATCCGGTGAAGTGGAACACGTTGGTATGACCGAAGAAGAATACCAGAACGAAGAATGTGCCGATATACGCCACCGGGATCCACGGACGGATCACGTGGCGGAACATGAGGTACAGCGCACCGATCAGAAGTGCCAGGATACATACCTCACCGATACATCCGGCTTTATCGCCGATGAAGAGTGTCCAGAGAGAAGGGGCGTCCGGTGCTTGTGCTTGGGTAAGAGGTGTCGCGGAAGAGACCGCATCCACGGACTTTAAGCTGTACCAGGCGCCGGTCCTGACGACCCAGGAGGTCATGGCCTTCGGGAAAGCGATGACCAGGAAGATACGTGCGGCGATAGCGGGGTTTACGAAGTTGTTGCCGATACCGCCGAACATCTGCTTGACGACAACGATGGCGAAAGCTGCGCCGATGACCACCATGTAGATCGGGATCGATACCGGAAGGTTCATGGCCAGAAGAAGACCGGTCACCACCGCCGAGAGATCGTAGATCGTGTTGTTTCTCTTCATGATGCGGCGGCAGATATACTCGAAGATCACGCAGGAAGCGATACTGACCAGCGTGATGAATACCGCGCGGATCCCGAAGAAATACCAGCCGGCGAACGTCGCGGGAAGCAGGGCGATGATGACGTCGAGCATGATCGACTGGGTCGTAGCCTTATCCCGGACGTGTGGGGAATGTGAGACTTGCAGTTTCATGAGGGCGAAGTACCTCCTTTTTGCTCAGATTGAGCCAGGAGCTCCTGCTCCTTCTTAATACGTGCACGCTCCGCACGCACCATGATCTTGCCGTTCTTGATGCTCTGTGTCAGGAAGCGTTTCGAAGGACAGGCATAGGTGCAGCAGCCGCACTCGATGCAGTCCATCACGTGATATTTCTCCAGCATGGCCGTATCACGGAGACGCGTGGCCTTATCGATGCCGCAGGGGATCAGATCCATCGGGCAGGAGTTGACGCAGCGCGCGCAGCGGATACAGGGAGACTCCGGAGGAAGTGTTGTTTCTTCCGATCCGAAAACAAGGATCGCATTATTGGCCTTAATGATGCCGTGATCGATACGGTCGAGTGCGACACCCATCATGGCGCCGCCCATGATGATCTTCTTCGGCTCTTCGCGGGTACCGCCGGCGGCCTCGATGATGTCCTGGATCCGGGCGCCGATGGGCACGATGAAGTTACCCGGTGTATTGAGGGCGGAACCGTCGAGCGTCATACGCTTTCTCGTGAGCGGCACGCCTTCCTTCAGATACAGTCCGATGAAACGGAGCGTACTGACATTCATGACCAGCGTGTGCACGTCGATCGGGAGTTTTCCCGGCGGGACTTTCCTGCCGGTGAGGGTATAGATCAGCATCTTCTCCGCGCCCTGCGGATAGATGGTCTTCAGCGTCCTTACCTCGATGTCGGGATGACGGCCTGTCTTATACACACGCTTCTTGATCTCGTG
>JAEEIT010000095.1 GCA_016281535.1 Clostridia bacterium
CGTGCTGGAACTGTGCAGCGATTCCAGGCATATCCATACCGGAGTGTTTTCAGAATATTCATAAAAACTGAAACTTTGCTTTAACCTATCCGGAAGGGTAGAATTTATAATAGTTTCAGAGAATACCTTCGGACACCCGGGAGAGATATGCGACATACATTTACGATCTACAAATGGGAGATGAGAAAGATCATCGGCAACTGGAGAAAGACGCTTGCCGTTTTTCTTCTGCCTGCGATCCTGCTCCTGGCGGCCATCAATGTGTTCCCGCTTCTGATGAATTACCTCTCGACCGGACACCTTCAGAGCCGGCCGGTGACCGTGATCGATGCGCCGGACTCCTTCCGGGAATATATCGACTCGAATGACAAATCCTCGATGTACACCATTACCTGGATGACGAAAGAAGAAGCGGAGGCGCTTGCTGACGATGAGGAAGAGACCGTCAGGCAGATGAAGAAAGGCCGTGTGTTTATCCTTTTTGAAGCACTGGGACAGACCGGGCGCATCAGTAAAGATGCAGTGGCAGAGTATTCCAGAAATAGAGATGACGGACATACCGTGTCGATGGAGGAGCAGATGCTCTGGGAAGCGGACAGTACCTGGGAAGAAGACGGGTATATCCTCACATATGAAGATATGGACTTCGATACTTGCGTCGAATCGGCATATGAGGAGCTGGCGGAAGGGAAGAACAACCATAAATACAGAACGGGCATGCTCGTTTTCTACGACGATGGTTCCTTCACGAGTTATATGCTGGCGGAGCAGTTCCGCGCCGATCTGGGGGACGGGTATTCCTCGTATCTGCTGAATGAACTGGGAAGCAGCTATATTGAATCTGGAGGAGGCCCGCGCTGGGAGCAGGATGCCTTTAATCCTTTTAATTTCGTCCTGATGAACCGGGCGAATGCGAATGCCGGAGCGGCGAGATCGATCCCGAGTATGCTGATCCTTCTCATGTATTACTGTATCTATTCGCTCTCGGCAGAGACCATCGCTTCGTCAAGAAGCAGCGGATTCCTCACGAAGGTCTACCTTACGCCGATCTCCAAACAGGCCCTTCTAACGGGTAAAGCCCTGATGGTCGTGACGGTCGGTGTGGTCAGTGCGGTCGTGACGTATTTTCTGATGTTCTTCTCTTCGTGGCTGAACCGGAGTAACAGTGCTTACTCCATGCTGCCGTTCGGACTGTTCCTTACCGGTTCGCAACTTCTTCTGCTTCTTATCACGCTTCTTATATCGGCCTGCCTGATGGGTATGGTCTGCTTCGCCATCATCTTCCGTCTTAGAAGAATGGAAGACGTGATCATGAATCTTCAGGTACCGCTGGTACTGATCATCTTCGAATTCTTCGGAAATATCTTCCGTCCGTCTGCTGCCATGTCCTCAGAATATTTCCTGCCGGTACATAACTCGATCATGCTGATCCGGGACATCTTCTTGGGGACATACACCTGGCAGAGGGTATTTCTGGTCAATATACTCAATATCGTTCTGGCCTTTCTGCTGCTGCTTCTGTGCATGAGCAGTAAGGATGGAATGACACATATCTCGCAAGGAGGTACTTATGATCTCGGTAAGTCACGTAAGTAAGCGGTATAACAAACGCGACATGGTGGTGAACGATGTCAGTTTCACCGTGGAGAAAGGAACGATATTCGGACTTCTGGGTCCGAACGGAGCCGGAAAGACGACCCTCATGCAGATGATCGCTACCCTGCTGATCCCGACTTCCGGGTTCGTTTCGATCTGTGGACTGGATACGAGTTCGTCTGCACAGGAAGTCAGAAAAAGGATCGGTTTTCTGACGACGGAGATCAAGCTGGATCCCCTGTCGACACCGAACCAGCTGTATCGCTTCTTCAGTGAACTATATGACATTCCGAAAGAAGAAATCGAATCGAGAAAGCAGGCAAGCTTCGCCCGTTTCGGGATCGGGCCTTTCGCCGATAAGCGGATCGCGGAGCTGTCGACCGGTATGAAGCAGAAGATCTCCATCGTGATCTCACTTATTCACGATCCGGAGGTGATCATCTTCGATGAACCGACGAACGGACTGGATATCCTTACCTCCCGGCAGGTGATGGATTATCTCCTGGAGCTGAGAAGTAAGGGATGCTGCGTCCTTCTGTCGACGCATATCTTCTCCGTGGCCGAACAGCTCTGTGATGAGATCGCGATCCTCGTAGACGGAAGGATCGTCGCACAGGGTTCGGCTTTAGAACTTACCGAGAAGACGGAAAGCCGGAATTTCGAAGAGGCTTTCTTTAAGCTTTATTCCGAGTATCACAGGGAGGGATAAGATTTGAAGCGCGCAGTTCGGGCACTGATACGGAAAACATTCGGGAAGAATCACTCGATGCGGTCACAGGCATCGGTGATCACGCTCGTCTGCTGCCTTATTTTCCTGTGCGTGGTCTACTTCTACTTCCGAAGCCTCTTCCGGTACTGGTACAGATGGGAAAGAGGACCGAAACTGGCACGTAAAGTCATCCTGGTCAATACGCCGGACTCTTTCCGGGACTATATGGAGGAAGAGGACAGCAAGCTGGAGAAGATCGTGATCGAGAAGGAATGGGAAGCCTACTTCGACCTGTTTACCTTCGATGAATGGATGGACAAAGAGAACGCCTTCATGGTCGTCGTTTTCCCGGAGGATTTCGATGAGAAGATCCTTCTGAAGACGGTGGAGGAGAAGCCGGAGATCCTGACCTACTGTTCCTCCGATTACCTCAACTATACCCAGATGAAAGAAGACTTCTGCGAGGATCATCTGAATCAGGGATATTTCATGTATATCCAGGATCAGATGGGCATCCCCGTGACAGACCTGGGCATGCCGGACATCTGGCTATCCGGAGATGAATACGGAGACGAGGAGAATGTGGCCGTCGGAAGGTTCGCGCGAATGGTCATGCCGCTTCTGTTCTTCATAGGGATCATGTACACCTGCATGCTCAGCGGCATGAATGCCATCGCCGGCGAGAAGGAAAGGGGCACATTCGCCGCACTTCTCATGACGCCGATTTCACGGACCGCGATCGTTATGGGCAACTACCTGGGTGTGGTGCTGCACGCGGCGATCCCTGCGGTTGTGCTTCTGATTCCGATCCTCATCTTCGATTTCCGGCTAAGTGTCATTCTGGTGATCCTTCTGTCGCTGTCACTGCTTCTTCTTATGGCGGCCATTACGATACTCATCTCCTGTATGAGTAACAGTATCGTCTCGGCGCAGACCGCCTTCCTCCCGATCTTCCTGATCGTACTGGTGGCGTGTGTGACGTGTATGCAGCAGACGACCGTCAATCCGGTCAACTACTATATCCCGATCTACGGGCATTTCTACGGGATCGGCGACGGCCTGATGGGGACGGCTTCCATTCCGGGCGTGCTGGTATGCTGCCTGTCCTCTCTTGCCCTTACCGCAGTCTGTATCCTGGTATCGCGCCGTCTCCTTATGACGGAAGCCTTCACTGTGGCAGTCGAGTCGAAGTCCGATAAAGAGATCCGGAAAGCCGCCGAGCGGGCGAAGAAGGAGCAGAATGACTATGTCTCCCGTGCGCGGGCGCAGGTCTTCGGCTACCGTCCTTATATGAGAAAACCACTTGTGCGGTTCCTTCTGGGGCATGCCTTCCTGCCATTGGCGTTACTGTCCGTTTTCCAGACGATGGCCATGATCCCGGCCATTATCTCCTACATGAAAACATCCGAGTCCATCGCCTTCTTCCGGATGTTCCGGGAACTGTCCAATATCGATCAGATCATGGACGCCGTGAAGGCTTCCGGTGAGCTCTTCTCCGGATTTATGAGAAATCACTTCTTCATCCTGTTCATGGGGATCGGGTACTGGTGTATCATCGGTATATACATGCTGCTGGTCCGTTTCCGCGACGGGCAGTCCTTGGCCACGATGGGATTTTCCTCGACGGAGGAACTGAAGGCTCTTCCACTCAGTCGGACCGGGAAGGTCCGGACGCCTTGGAAGGCTTACCTCAGAGGCCTTCTGACCGGCTTCCTTCTTATATTCTCCGTGTATGTCCTTCTCTTCCTGACGGGACAGATCACCTGCCGGGGATGGGCGCTGGAAGGGAAGGATGTCCCTCTGTTCCTGCTGTATATTCTGATGTGGGTCCCCCAGGGTGCCACAGAAGAGATCATGATGCGTGGATACATGATGCCGCGTGTCGCATCGAGATTCGGCATCCCCTTCTCGGTATTCTTCTCCTCTCTTTGTTTCAGCATTATGCACGCAGGAAACACGGGATTCTCGGTCCTGGCGCTGATCAACCTTATGCTTATTGCCACCCTCTTTGCCTGCATCGCCCTGCGCTGCGGCCATATCTGGATGGTCTGCGCGATGCACACGATGTGGAATTTCTGCCAGGGTAACGTATTCGGACTGGAGGTCAGTGGTAATGCGCAATCGGCATCCCTTATCTCTTCCGGACCGACCAATAAGGCCACTGCGCTTATGAGTGGAGGCGATTTCGGCCCGGAGGGCGGACTTTGCGTCACGATCGTTATCGTCATCGCATTTGTGGTGCTTGCCGTAACCAGAAAGAAGAAGACTTCGGATCAGGATATCCAGAAATAACGTCTACCGGAGACATTTTTCCGATCCCGGACCGTTATGTGTGAAATTAGTCACCCATTTTCTTGCAAGAAAATGTACAATTTACGTATACTACATATAAGTGGGCGTTCAGGTGCCCTGTGACATTTGAAACGAGGTTGTTTTATGGGACGTATTTTACTGGTGGAAGACGATTCGAGTATCGTTACGACTTTATCTGCTTTTCTGAAATCGGAAGGATATGAGGTGATCTGGGCGGCAGGACAGACGACCGCCGTGCATAAGATCGAGACCGAGAACTTCGAACTGGCACTCATCGATATCTCCTTAACGGACGGTAACGGCTATGCGGTATGTGCCGCGCTGAAGGCCCAGAAACCCGATATCCCGGTTATTTTCGTTACGGCATCGGGGGATGAATACAGTGTCGTGACCGGCCTGGATATGGGTGCGGATGACTATATCAGTAAGCCCTTCCGTCCGAGAGAGATGCTGTCCCGTATTAAGAGCGTCATGAGAAGGACACATAAGTCTTCCGAGATCGTGGAACTCGGGAATGTGAAGATCGACACGACCCGGGCGAACGTCAGTAAAGACGGAAACGAGATCATCCTTTCTGCACTGGAGTACCGCCTGCTTCTCCTGTTCGCCAATAACCAGGGCGTCGTCCTGACACGTGCCAAACTCCTGCAGGATCTGTGGGATGTGGGTGGCGAGTATGTCAACGACAATACCCTGACCGTATATATCAAGCGTCTGCGTGAGAAGATCGAGGACGATCCGGCGCAGCCTGTTCTGATCCGCACGATCCGCGGCTTCGGATATAAAGCCGGCGAGAGCGACACATAAGGCATCCGGAGAAGAGATATGTTCCGATATAATGCCGAACTGCGCCATGAATACCTGATCAGTATCATCATTACACTGGTTCTTGCTGCCGCTGTATCCTTCCTCGGATGGAAGGCGAGCGTGGCCGTGCTGATCACCTCGATCCTGCTTCTTGCGGTCCGGCTGATTGCCGACAGTAAGAGATACCGCCGCATCTCCGAACTGTCCGACTGCATCGACAAGATCCTTCACGGCGCGGAGAAGGTGGACTTCGAAGAGTATAAAGAAGGCGAGATCGCCATTCTCAGTTCCGAGATCCATAAGATGGTGATCCGGCTTCGGGAACAGGCATCGCTGCTCCTTGCGGACAAGCGTTTCCTGTCCGATTCCATCGCCGATATCGCACACCAGCTCCGCACACCGCTCACATCCATGAACATCGTCGTGGACATGTTCTCCGATGCGGAACTCTCCGATGAGAAGAGATTCGATCTCCTGGGCGAGATGATGCAGAGCCTGAACCGCATCGAGTGGCTGATCAATACACTGCTCAAGATGAGCAAGATCGACGCGGATACCGTGCTCTTCGAGACGAAGGAGTATAAGGTCAAGGATATGCTCCGGCATGCGGCCGATTCGCTGGCCGTGCCGCTGGATATCAATGGCGTGACGCTTACGATGGATGTGCCGGAGGAGGCCGTCGTCCGGGGCGATATGCTGTGGACGTGCGAGGCCATCGGCAACATCCTGAAGAACTGTATGGAGCATACGCCCGAGGGCGGTCGGATCGAGATCACCGTCAAGCATACGCCGATCTTCACGGAGATCGTCATCGCGGATACGGGTACGGGCATCGATCCCGAGGATATCCCGCACGTATTCGAGCGTTTCTACCGGGGGAAAGTGGCCCTGAATACCAGTATCGGTATCGGCCTGGCATTAAGTAAGATGATCGTGGAGAGGCAGAGCGGCACGATCCGCGCCGGCAACCGGGAAGCCCCGCAGACCGGTGCGATATTCACCGTACGCTTCTACCACGTGAAGAACTAAGAAGGACAGCAAAGAGGTAAAGATATGGAACTGCTCCGTGCGGAACATCTGACGAAGACATATGGTAAGGACGAGAATGTTGTCGCCGCGTTAAACGACGTATCGCTCAGCATCAGTAAGGGCGAGTTCGTTGCCATTATCGGTGCGTCCGGCTCCGGAAAGAGTACTCTTCTCCATATGCTGGGCGGGGTGGACCGGCCGACTTCGGGTACTGTACTTGTAGATGGCAAGGATATCTTCAAGCAGAACGATGAGCAGCTGTCCATCTTCCGGAGAAGAGAAGTGGGACTGGTGTATCAGTTCTTCAATCTTATTCCTGTCCTCACGGTGGTGGAGAACATCACGATGCCGGTCATGCTCGACCACAGAAGAGTGAATCAGGAGAGGCTCGATGAACTTCTTGACCTACTGGGACTGCGGGAGAGAAAGGATTTCTTCCCGAGCCAGTTAAGTGGCGGACAGCAGCAGCGTGTCGCCATCGGAAGAGCCCTGATCAATGCCCCGACGATCCTTCTGGCCGATGAGCCGACGGGAAATCTCGATTCGAAGAACAGTCAGGAAGTCGTGGAGCTTCTGAAGTATTCCAATCAGAAATATAACCAGACCACGGTGCTGATCACGCACGATGAGAACGTGGCACTGCAGGCCAAGCGCATCATTACGATCCAGGACGGAAGGATCAAGCACGATGAGGTGATCCGTAAATGAGTCGGTCTCCCAACCTTATCAGCCGATATGCCAAGCGTACGGTATTCGCCAACCGTGGGCGGTCGATCCTTACGCTTCTCGGAATCATCGTCGCCACGACGATGTTCTGTATCGTTTCGTCGGCGTATGTCAGTGCGATCGATATTCTGAAGAGTTTCGCCAGTGATGAATACGGCAGATGGCATGTCGAAGCCTACTCCATGACGTCGATGGATTTTCAGAAGATCGTGAAGGATCCCAGGATCCAAAGTGTCGCCTATGTGCAGGAACTGGGATACAATCTCGGAGAAGTGGGCATTGCCTACGATGAACAGGGAAACTATCTGACGGGCACTCCATATGATTATTTCATCGCGGCGATGAGCCCGGAATTCCAGCAGATGTGTAATCTGTCCCTCGTCAGAGGAAGGATGCCGGAGAACGATTCGGAAGCCATCATCTCGCTGGAGATGTTCTCGGATGACCGGGATCATCTGGCACTGGGATCGAGTATCAGTATGGATACCTACGCCCGTTACTCGGATGGACATAAGGTCATGAACCTGCAGTATCTGATGCGTGACAAGACCGGCCGGGTATCTGAACAGCTGTATAAGATCGATAAGAAGGAATACACCATAGTCGGATATTTTGTCGTGCCGGAATATGTGAAGTGGAAGAATTTCGCGAAGAATACGATCCTGACGGTGACGGATACGATCACCGGCGGTTCGGCCGTCAATGCCTATTTCGAGTTTTCGGATCCGACTGTGTATATCGATTTTACGAAAGACCACTTCGAGAACGAAGACGATTGCCTGTATAACAAGGATTTCATCCGTATGGAGAATTCCGCGGATGATTCTGCTGTGCACCGCGGGATCGCGATCATCGCGTCAGGCACGATCGCCATGACGATCCTTCTGGCCGTAATGCTCATCTATAACTCTTTCTCCACATCTTCGTCGGAGAGGATCCGGGCGATCGGTCTTCTGAAATCGGCGGGGGCAACCAGAAGCCAGGTGAAAGAGCTCCTTCTTTATGAAGCCTTCTACTACGCCATAATCGGCATCCCTATCGGCGTACTGGTCGGGCAGGTGAGCAGCTTCTTCCTGTTCCGGGCACTTACAGACCTGAGCCGCAATGCCGCGAACTACTTTATCCTCAAGAATATCGACCTGATGTACCGCCTGAGCTACCAGAATACGGTCGGTCCGGCTGTTCTGGCGCTGATCACGATCCTGGCAGCGATCCTTCTTCCGATGCGCCACGTTTCCCGCGTTTCTCCGATGGAAGCGGTCCGTGCGAACGAGAGCTTCGAAGAGGGAAGGAAAAGAAGAAGGTTCTTCAGAAATGCCACCCGCATCTTCGGCTTTACGGGAGGGCTCTCGCTGAAGAACTATTTCCGGTACAGAAAGAGATATTTCGCTACGGTTATCTCTATTATGGCCAGTGTCTTCATGATCCTTTTTGCGGATATGCTCGTGCGCTCTGTTACCAGGAGATATCAGGTGGAAGAGAACGTCAGCACCGATGCCATTATCTACACCAGAAGTACGGGAAAAGAAGGATTTACCGGTGATGACCGTTCCATGTTCTATCAGATGGCGTCTCTTCCGGATGTGACTTCATCACGGATGGTGTTTGTCACGGATGGACTCATGGAGTTTCCGTATATGAATATCAGTGAAAACAACCGGAACAGGATGTTTGAGGAACAGGGAGTATCGGGGAGTGCGGATGATACCATCTTTTTCGAGATCCCCATCGTCTTTGTCGACGATGCGGCCTGGCGGGAACTGTGCAATAAGAATAACATCGATCCGGAACCGTTCCTCGAATACGGTTCCAGGAAGTGTCTGCTCAACAACCACTTGCAGATCTATAAGATGAACGGAGAATTCCTCCAATATGATGACTTCTTCCGGGAAATACCGGAAAGTGTCAGTCTGTTACTTGCTTCGGAGACGAGTGTGAAACTGGAAGTTTCGGGAAGTATCGATCTGAGTACGGATCTGGCGGTCAACGAACCCTTTATCCAGATCTATCTGCCGATGAACCGGCTGGAGTACTATGAAATGTCGAAGAACTCCGGATATGAAGTGTTCCGCTTCAATGCGAAGAAACCGGTAAGAGTGACTTCGCAGATGAAGGAACTTCTGGAGAACAATCTGTATCTGACGGATTCATTGGTCGATGTGGGGATTTACAACCGTGCAAGCCATGCCGTGAATTCTCTTGTCCGTATCATCATGTACGGATACGTCGCCATGCTCAGTTTCATGTGTTTCCTGAACGTGATCATGACCGTTATATCCAATATCGTATTCCGAAGGAAAGAATACATCCTCCTCATGTCTGTCGGCATGTCCCGTAAGACGCTGTTCCGCATGGTCATCTCAGAGAGCTTCGTGTATTTTGCCGAGAGTGCCGGGCTTCTTCTGCTGATCCTGTATTCTGCCGTCGGTCTTTCGACATTACTTCTGAGGAGAGCAATAGCCCAGTACATCAGCCTTCCGTTCCTGCTGGTCGTTCTGTTCCTGCATCTTCTTGTGGTGGTGTCGACGACGGCGATCGGACTTTCGAGGATCATGACCGAAGAGATCATCGAAGGCGTCAGAAAAGAATATTACTGATTCCCGAGAAGGATCAGTCCGGCTTCTGTCCGAGCCATTCCTCATAGGAGAAGGATCTGCCATGGGCGCAGAGATAGTACTTGCATTTTAACCCGATCAAGGTCTCCCATGTGGTGGCAAGCTGCGCTTCATTATCGACGAAGATCGGCGCGAGTACACGCTTATTGAACTGGGCGCAGTCACCGATCAGGGCCGTGTCTCCGAGCTTCAGGGAGATGTGGTCTTCGCAGTGTCCGGGGGTAGAAAGAAGGACCACGTCCTTTCCGAGCAGTTCTTCGGCAACGTTCCGTGTCAGGGGATGGACATTCTGGCAGCCTTCGTAGGGGATAAAAGCCGGAAGTTTCGGCACGATCGATCCGGCGGCGCCGGCTTTCTTAATATACGGATGGTCTTTCGGCGGGCGTTTGCAGCGTCCGGTCCGGACCGCTTCGACCGCATCCTTCATACAGTACACCGGACAGTTAAAGAGCATCGAGAAATACTCGGAGTTACTGGCCGAATCGCAGTGGGAGTGCGTCAGGAGGATCGCATCGACATCGAAGATAAAGTCCTTACCCAGGTTCTTCTCGATGGCGTCTCTTTCGGAAAGGGGACCGGCGTCGATCATGACCGCCTTATCCTTATACGTCACGCAGTAACAGGAGTAGACCTTCGTCCCGATATTAAAGATCTGGTAATTGTCGTCGCGGCTGATCAGCATATACCCCTTGTCCTTTCGTTTATCCCTGATCTCGGATCTGAGGGATCGTGAATACCGTATTCCGTAAATGCCCTATTCGTTATACGAATCCGGCAGGATCTGTGGTTTCCCGTAGTATTCTTCCAGCGTCATGATGTTATTCAGATACATCTCGGTAGCGACATCGGTCCCCACATAGCGGAAGTGCCAGCCTTCTACGCCATATCCGGTGATGTGTCCGTAGTCGGCCGGATAGCGCCAGATGAAGCCATATTCATGGCCGTGCTGGAGGACCCATTGGCCGGCCTCGGTGTAGACGAAGTTATCCCGGATCTCCGGATCGGAGCGGATGTTGATGTCGAGGGCCAGACCTAAAGGATGCTCGGAACGACCGGGATATGCGTTCTTACATACGGCTTTATCAAGACCTCTTCGCGGGATCGCGTTATTGAAGCTGGCAGTCTGCGTTTCCCAGCTGCGGTAACCGGAGATCAGATACAGGTCCTGTCCGATATCCGCCATACACGCATCGTGCATCGCTTCCCAGGCGGCGGCCGCTTCCGGACGAAGCTGCTGACTGTCGGAGTACTTCGCATAGACCAGCTCCGGTACATACCAGGAGGGACTTGCATAGTATTTGTTTACTAAAACAGCGATGTCCGAAGGATCAGAAACGACCTCCGCGCGCACGGTCCTCGGATCCACATAGCCGTTATACCACGCAGGTCCTCCTTCCAGGATCGGCTCGATATACTCCGGCACCGGTGTCGGAGAAGGGGTCGGAGTCGGTGTTCCCGTAGGCGTCGGACTCGGTGTAGGCGTCGAAGTCGGTGCCGGAGTGGCCGCTTCCGTGGTTTCCGATGTCTGTGCGGTTGTGCTGCTCTCCGTACTGTCTGCTTCATTTCCGGAGGTACTGCTTGCCGGAATGGACGGCACTGAAGAGTCCGATGACTGTTTCTTACATGACGTGCCGAAAACAGATGTCAGTACGATGGCCATGACCAGAACTATGGAGAGAGAATTACGTTTCATTCTTTCCTGCCCTTCCTGTTATTTCTATGTTTGATCTGCAGACGGAATTCGCCTTCCGATGCAGACAGAGGTGACATTTTCACATGCTCTAGTATAACCCAGAACAGGAACAGGTAGTATTTCACTTTCGTTACCTCTTGACGACGGGGAAAAGCAGTCTTATAATCCTCTCGTACTTCAGGGCGGGGCGTAATTCCCCACCGGCGGTGATGTATCACGAGAAGATACGAGCCCGCGAGCGAAGAGCAGAACCGGTGAGAATCCGGTGCCGACGGTTAAAGTCCGGATGGAAGGAGTGATAAAAATGTCAGAAGTTACATCAAATCTCAAAGAACAATCCCAATCCAGAAAGAAAATGATTTTCCGGGTAGCGCTTACGGGCGTGATGACGGCTTTGGCGGAAGTGCTCATGATGCTCGAGATCCCGCTTCCTCTGATGCCGGGATTCCTCAAGTACGATCTGTCCGATATTCCGGCGCTCTTTGCCGGATTCGTGTGTGGCCCGCTGGCCGGCGTGATCGTGGAGCTTCTTAAGAACCTCATCCACATGCCGCTTACCAACACGCAGTACATCGGCGAGGTCGCCAACTTCATCTCGGGAAGCATCTTCGTACTGACGGGTGCACTGGTCTACCGCCGCATGCGCAGCAAGAAGGGCGTGGTCCTGTCTCTTGCCGCCGGTACCGTGGCACTGACGATCGCTACATCTTTCGTCAACTATTTTTTCAGCCTGCCTCTTTATGAGAAGGTGATGGGCTTCCCGCTGCCGGCGATCATCGACATGTGTAATAAGGCGAACACGGTCGTGACGATCGATTCCAAACTGGATGTAATCTTCATGACCTTCGTTCCGTTTAACATCTTCAAGGGAATCACGATCTCGGTTATGGCTTTCCTGCTGTATCTTCCGATCCACCTTTTCTTCGAAGGGAAGAAGGTTGAGGGCTGAACCGTCTGAAGAAGGATGAACCCCGTCCCGGGAGAAAACGGAGACTTCCCCTGGAAGACATTTCCGGTGGAGGAACCAGTGCTTCTTCCGGATCGGTCGCTAATAAAGATAAATAAAATCAATGGCGAGGGAATTCTGTGCCACATCAGCACGAATGTCCTCGCCGTTGCTTCTTTCGACGTTATAGAGTCAATGCCGAGGCAATCGTAGCTCGATTTACCTCTTTCCAGACAAGCGCGGGGAGTACCTGCATGGTTACTTCCCGAGGATCTCCTGGTAGTTGTCGCATACGTCCTTGTAGTTCTCAGGAGTTCCGATGTCGATGCATGTTCCCGGTGCGCGATAGACATAGACGTCTTTTCTGGTGTAGAGCCAGGACGGGAAGTGACCCGGGGCATCCGGTGTGTTTCCTTCGTCGAGATACTGACGGATCATCGGGATCGTCTCTTTAAGATACATGTAAGTCGCATAGACGGCGTCCGTGGACTGCGGCTCCTTCGGCTTCTCGGCGAGAGCTTCGACTTTACCGTCTTCATTGATCGTAGCGACAGCGAGCTTTCTCAGCTGGTTTACATCCTCGACCGTGACAGAGATAAGAGTATCGTGCTGTATCTTTTTAAAGAATGCATACATGTCACTGAGCTTATAGGTAAAGAGGTTGTCACCGGCGATGATCATCATGTCCTCATCAATAGAAAGCTTGTCGATGACGAACTGGATGTCTCCGATGGCGCCGAGTTTATTTGTATCGTCAGTCGTGCCGTCATCGATAACGATGATCGGTGAGGAGAGTCTGCCTTCGGCGATATCCTTCTCGGAACGGGTCTTCGACCATTCGTCGAAATGAGTCGCGAAGCGATGGTTGGTTACGACCGCGATCCGTGTTACGTCCGGGATGGTCTCGATCTCATCGGTGATGTAATCGATCATGGCCTTCGGACCGACCGGAAGAAGCGGCTTCGGTGTGTTTATGGTCAGCGGGTAGAGGCGGGTCGCATATCCGGCGGCAAGAATCAGTGCAATCATTTTGTTTCCTTTCTGCGCGTCTTTGCGCATGCCCGAAGACGTAGTACCGTTATCCGGAGTTCCCGCTTCGGGAAAGAGGTATTTTCCCTATATTATCAGAAACAAACGTAAAAATCTATTGATGTATCATTTCGTTTCTGAAACATAGGAGAAAACAATAAGGTGCCGAAAGTCCACGAAGCGGAAGAAAAGCCCCCGGACACACGTGAAGAAACTGTGGAAAGAGAAGGGGAAAACGTATATAATAGGTACAGGAAAATAACACTGGACCAGCCGATGATCGAAACAAGGTAGCATCGATCATTGGGTTTTTCGTGCGTAAGTAAATATGTGCGAGACCAAGGGACAGGAAATCATAACCTAAAGGAGATAACAGGAATATGGAGCTTTGTGCAGTTGTAATGGCAGCCGGTGAAGGAAAGCGTATGCGGTCGAATCACTCGAAGGTGGTTCAGCTTGCCGCGGGAAAACCACTGATCCGCTGGGTGGCAGAGGCGCTCTCCGGAGTCGGTGCAACCGAGCAGGTGTATATCGTCGGACACAGACAGGAAGAAGTCAGAGAAGTACTCGGTGAGGATGTGGCATTTGTCTTCCAGGAGCATCAGCTGGGAACCGGCCACGCCGTGATGCAGGCGGCACCGTTCCTTGAGGGAAGAAACGGATGCACCATCGTTCTTCCGGGAGATGCGCCCTTGATCACATCCGAGACGATCTCGAAGGCACTCGAGATGTTCGAACAGGGAGATTTCGGCGCGGTGATCATCACCGGTATCGCCCCGGATCCGAAAGGTTACGGACGTATCGTAAGAAACGATGACGGCAACGTCATGAAGATCGTGGAAGATCGGGACTGCAACGAACAGGAGAGGATGATCTGTGAGATCAATTCTTCGATCTACTGCTTTAAGACTCCGCTTCTTCTGTCGGCGCTGGGCCGCATCGACTCGAAGAATGCACAGAAGGAGTACTACCTTACGGATACCATCGAGATCCTGATCCGTGACGGACATAAGGTCGGCGCATATATCGCGGACTTCGACGAGACCCGTGGCGTCAACGACCGCGTGGAGCTGCAGGCTGTCGGCAAGATGCTGAACAGACGTGTCTGTGAGAAGCTGATGCGCGAGGGCGTACAGATCGTAGATACCGAGACCACCTGGATCGCAGATACTGTTAAGATCGGTAAAGACACCATCATCCTGCCGGGCTGCGTGCTTCTCGGGAATACCGTGATCGGTGATGAATGTGAGATCGGTGAGAACTCCCGTCTGGAGAATGTTGTTCTCGGAGACGGTTCCACTGTCGACCACTCGATCGCATCGGACTGCGTCATCGGCAAGAACTGCCGTATCGGACCGTATTCGCATCTGCGTCCGGATACCGAGCTTAAGGATAATGTCACCATCGGTGCGTACGTTGAGGTGAAGAATGCGACTATCGGCGATTATTCCCGTGCGCGCCATCTTACGTATGTCGGTGATGCGAAGGTCGGAAAGAATGTTAACTTCGGCTGCGGTACCGTAACCTGTAACTACGATGGTATGGATAAGACCTGGTGCGTCATCGGCGACAATGTATTTATCGGTGGTAACAGTAACCTCATCTCTCCGGTCACACTGGAAGAGAACTCTTACATCGCAGCCGGTTCTACCATCACGGAAGACGTACCGGAACTGGGCCTGGCGATCGCGAGATCCCAGCAGGTCGTCAAGGAGAACTGGGTGGCGAAGAAGAACCGTTCCCGTGCTTCGACGGTCATCCAGCCGGACAAGAAGCGTACCAGCGGAATGTGATCCATGTTCTTTAGAAAGAAGAACGAAGAAGAATCGAAATCAGATAAAGGTGAAAATATGTGGCTGATCGTGGGATTAGGGAATCCCGGAAAAGAATATACCTTCACCTTCCATAACTGCGGCTTCATGACACTGGAAGTCCTGGCACAGCGCAACCACATTAAGGTGGACCGTCTCAAGTGGAAGGGTGAATACGGAAGAGGAACGATCCAGGGAGAGGACTGCATCCTTCTGCGTCCGCATACCTTCATGAACCTCTCGGGACAGAGCGTCCAGGAAGTCATGAAGTTCTTCAAGATCCCTCTTGACCATCTCATCGTCATCTATGACGACATCGATATCCCGAGAGGTAAGATCCGCGTCCGCTCCAGTGGATCGGCCGGGACACATAACGGCATGAAGTCGGTGATCTACTGTATGGAATCACAGGAATTCGCCAGGGTGCGCATCGGCTGCGGACCGGTCCCCGAGCACTGGGATCTGGCCGACTTCGTCCTGTCCACCATTCCGAAAGAAGAGCAGGAGACGATGTATAAGTCCTTCGAAGAAGGCGCGACAGCCGTCGAGGATATCCTCTCCGGAAAGCCGATCCCCGGCGGGCGGAACCGCGGAGGCGCAGGAGGTCAGAAATGATATTTCTCCCCTCAGTCGAAAGTCTCCTCCGTGAAGCATATAAAGATCCGGCATTCCAGGATCTGGTCAGTGCTTTTGCCAAGAGGGACACACACATCAACCTGACCAGCATGACCGAGACGCAGAAGGCGTACCTGATCGCGGCGGCTGTGCTCTGGAAAAGTGAGAATGACAGCAAGTACACATCCTCGGAAAAGAAAGGGAAAGAAGCGAACAGCTGCCCGATCCCGATGATCCTCGTTTCCGACGAACTGTCTGCGCGGAAAATGAAATCGTACCTCGATGCATTCTTCGAGAAAGAAGCGGTCATCCTTCGAGGAAGAGAGACGCCACTTACTGCGGTATCGGCTTCGAGCCGAGAGATCGAGCAGGGACGTATCCATGCGCTCATTAAGTATCTCACGAGAGACTGCAGTGCCCTGATCGTAACGGCGGGTGCACTTCTTACGAAGATGGCACTGTTCGGGGATTTCATCAATACGAAGATCACGCTGAAACTAGGGAAAAGGATCGCACCGGAGGACCTGGCACAGAGCCTGACATATATGGGATACACCCGTACCCGAGAGGTGGAGGGGAAGGGCGAATTCAGCCGGAGAGGGGATATCTTCGACTTCTTCCCGAGCGGCTCGGATCAGGGTGTGCGCGTCTCGTTCTTCGACGATGAGATCGACCAGATCAAGCTGTTCAACATTAATACCCACCGTTCGGAAGAACAGCTCAAGGAGTATACGGTTTATCCGGCATCCGAGCTTCTGATCCCGAAGAAGAAGTGGGAAACGCTGGCGGACCAGATGGTGGAGATCGGAGATGCGGCCAGCAAGAAGGCGGCTGCGATCGGCGCTGACAGGAACAGCATCGACAGCATGCTCCGCATGGTCGGGAAAGAAAGTGAATCACTTAGGGCAGGAGGCTTCTTCACAGGATGGGAGAAGTGGATCGATATCCTTCAGCCGGAAACCGTATCGATCCTTCACTACGTGAGATGCATGGGTGATCCGATCTATGTGGACGAGATCTCCCAGGTCCGGTCCCGCATGGATGGTGTGGCCGCCGACTTCGAGATACGCTTCCGTGCCGCCTTTGAGAAAGGACTTGTGCCGGGAGAATGCGCGACGGCACTTTATTCGATACAGGAGACTTTCCGCGAACTGGATATCATGCAGGTCATCGCGATGGCTGTCCTTCCCAGTACCAATAACGGACTTCCCGGGGCCATCCCGATACGGATCC
>JAEEIT010000011.1 GCA_016281535.1 Clostridia bacterium
GGCGCGAAGGAGATCGATATGGTCATTAATCTCTGCGACGTCAAGAACGGAAATTACGACCGTGTGTATCTCGAGCTGATGGCGATGCGCGAGGCCTGCGAAGGCGTCATCTTAAAGGTCATTATCGAGACATGCCAGCTCCGGGAAGAAGAGAAGATCAAGATGTGCGAACTGGTCAGTAAGGCGAAGGCCGACTTCATCAAGACGTCGACCGGATTCAGCACAGGTGGAGCGACAGTGGAAGATGTCCGTCTGCTGCGCCAGTATTCCGCTCCGGAGGTGAAGGTCAAGGCGGCCGGAGGGATCAAGGATTTCGCAGATGCGAAGGCCATGATCGAGGCCGGCGCGGACCGGCTCGGGACCAGCCGTCTGGTGAAGTGATCCTTCCTTTAGAAGAGAAGCAGTGAAAGGAAGAAAGGCAGGGCGAAGATGGATATAGAGAAGAATACGGACCTGGATGGGAAAATGCTTCTGGAAGAAGCGCGTACCGCAAGGAGAAATGCCTATGCTCCTTATTCCGGATTTGCGGTGGGTGCGGCACTTCTGACGAAAGACGGGAAGATCTACCGTGGCTGCAATATCGAGTCTTCGGTATTCTCGCCGAGCCTTTGTGCCGAACGGGTGGCGCTGGCCAAGGCGATCAGCGAAGGGGAGAAGGAATTCCAGGCGATCGCCATCGTCGGAGGACCTTCCTGTGTCGAACCACACAGTCCCTGTTTCCCCTGCGGCGTATGCCGCCAGGTCTTAAGCGAACACGTCGACGGCAGTGCTTTTGCCATTGTGGTGGAAGAAGAGGGTGAGGCGAAGTCCTATACCCTCGCCGAACTCCTTCCCAAGACCTTCGTGTTCGAAGGATGAGAAGGAGTTCGGAAGGAGGGGATTCCCCGGTCAGACGCCCGTGAAGGCCCAGGTAATGAACTGCATGACCACATAGCTTCCTGCGGAGAACCAGAGCCAGGGGAGGAACGTGCGCTTGTTCTTGAGAAGATGCACGATGGCGCAGATCGCACCGGCGAAGACGACGACGGTGCCCCAGAGACCGAGGGTCCTTGAGAGGGTATAGCCGAAGCGTGACATGTACAGGATGATCTTCGAAGCGGAGATCGTGGCGAATACCATGCTCTCGACCATGAGGATCACGCTCATGATGCGCAGGAGCCTGCGTTCGTGGGAGCCGAAGATCCGCACGCAGATGAGGAGAACGAAGTTCAGGACCACCACATTGATAAGTTCCTGGAAGCCCGACACTGCGTATTCGGAAGCAGTGAATTCTTCAGGCAGTACTCCGGCAAAAGCACTGAACATGTAGCTGGACTGCGAGATGAAGAATGCCAGATACACCAGCGCGAATACCCCGATGACGAAGCTGAGGAGCATGTCCGGCATGAAGCGGAGACGCTGTGCGTCAGAGGTGAGCCTTGCGTGGTATTCTTTCTCATATTTCTGATCCAGCCGGACACCTCCCTGGAAGGCACCGAAGAGGCATGCACCGATGGGAAGGCTACAGAGGAATTTCTCGATGGATTCCGAAATCGAGATCTGCTGGAGCGACCGGTCGATCCAGTTGATCACCTCGCGGAAATGCCCGTCCACAGAAGACAGATTCTCCAGTGCGATCAGGAAGAAGATGAAAAACAGTCCCAGAACGACGATGATACCGAAGATCTTCGCGACACTTCGTTCCTCCCGGTCCTCTTTCTCCTCGTGGCGGCGCCTGAGAAGTTCGTACCATGTCAGGATCCGGGCGAAGAAGTTCCGGAAAGGCATCCGGAAGATTCCGTTGATCAGATCCAGCGGCATCAGGCAGGAGGAACGGTCCGACAGCAGATGTCCGGTACCGCAAAGGGCCATATAGAACACCACCATGTGGATGAAGAACATCGTCAGTACCGGCATATCGCTCTTATAGGTACTAAGGCTCAGAAGCAGGAGGATCCCCTCCCAGAACCGGGGTTCGATCCGCATCATCTTCGGCGGTTCGAAGTCTCCCTCAAGGACCTTCTGACGAATGGTCATTTCCAGCCAGATGCAGGCACCCAGAGCGAGAAGACACAGGTAGACCGTGCTCTGAAGATGGGACTTTCCCTGGTTGTAAAATTCGATATATGCGTAGGAAAAAGCGTAGCTCACGCCTAGACAGAGGAGCTTAAGGACCCCTGCCTGCTTCGTTTCTGTATTCATTTTTCGTAGAACTCCTTTATACGATTAAGGGAAAAACGGATGTCAGCAGATACGGAAGATTACTCTTCTATCTTCATTCCGGGCGGATCCGGCTGGTACTCCAGAATATCGCCTGGCTGACAGTCCAGCGCGGAGCAGATGTCGTTCAGTGTGCTGAATCGGACAGCCTTCGCCTTCTGGTTCTTCAATATCGAGAGGTTCGCCGGCGTGATGCCGATCTTCGTCGCCAGATCTCCCGCAGAGATCTTCCTCTTCGCCATCATTACATCTAAGTTTACAATAATTGCCATACGTCTCACCTCACACTGTCAGATCCAGTTCTGTGCGCATCTCGATCGCCTTGAACATCACGAGCCGGACGCACTCGACGATCAGTCCGACGAACATGCCGAGCAGGCAGATGAAGCACAGAAGACGGGAAGCACAGGTCCCGATGGCGCAGATGATCGCAATCAGGAAGCAGCAGATCGAAACGACCGACATATACCGGGTGTTGACCTTATCGAAGACGATCCCTTTCTTCAGGTTCAGGAGAAGACTGACCAGACTGAAGAGGATCGGATACGTAAGTGCGGTGCTGAGGTAGTAGACGGTCAGGAAGACCATGAAGCGGACGTGACTGTCGGTAAGAATTCCCAGGGATGTGAGGCTCCCTTCGGCAAAGACCGAATCCTGCCAGTAGAAATTGCAGATAGAGTAACCGAATATATCTCCGAGAAGCACGACGATGAAGAACAGCCCGCATGCGAAGATAGTAAGATTCAGCCAGAGTGTGGCTTCAGATTTCTTGGAATGGTCCATATGTGAATTACCTCCATGAGTAATGTGATTGTTGTATCGATACGAAGACCCCGTATCGGGATCTGGCATTATAGTACCACGTCGATTATCGTAATGCAAGCATTTTTTATCGAAAAACGATAAATTCTTTTCGAAAAGCACTATGCCATGTTTTTCTTCGCCCGATATTTCTTTCCGGAGGAATTCCGTTTTGCCCTGTTTTCTGTGCAATCTTACAACCCGCCAAAGATTGCAAGAAATGAAAAACAACTTATAATGGGTATCGTATATAAAATAGGGTATTTTCGGGCTGCTCAGGACGAAAGATCCGGCTCAGATCACCCCGGAAGAAAAAGAGGACGGAAATTGATCAAGTTTACGAAGAAGGCGGTAAGCTTCACAAGAAACAGACTGCGCTGGGGCATCGTGATCGCGGTGACGATCATATTGATGCTCATCGTCATCTTCGACTCGTCTGTTTTCTCTTCCCGTAAGACTTACTCCTATCTGGGAAAGGGTTCCACGCCGTCGGGCATTCTCAATTCTGACCGCCCGCTGATACAGGAATTCACACCGGACAGGCGCCATATCGACTATATCGAAGTCCGTATGGCCACGAACCTCGAATCCGGGAATGTCATGGCACCGCAGGGGAAGATACTTTTCCAGCTGCAGGAGGCAGACGGATATGTGCTCTATGCCAAGACTGTTCCGATCTCGGAAGTGAAAGATAATGAATATCTCCGGTTTAAGATCGGGCTGGATCTGGAGCCGGAAAAGGTATATAAGATCGCCATGCAGGCATGGGAGACGATGGGTGAGGAAGTGCCGACGGTGTGGGTGTCGACGAACGTCCAGGATGCACTCTTCGATGTGCAGTA
>JAEEIT010000096.1 GCA_016281535.1 Clostridia bacterium
CTCTATGCCCTGCACCTTTCGAAAGCAGACAGTAACCCTCATGCGGGGAAGAAAGTCCTCAAGCTCGGCATGAACGGCATGAACGATTCGGACTTTATCGAAGAGGTCCTTCAGTATAATATGGACCCGTCGAATTCTGCCCGCATCGAGATCCACGATTACAGCGCCGGCCAGGATACATACATGGGCGGATTCTCCAGTGCCAATATGGTGAACGCCGACCAGCTGACGCTCGACATGCTCTCCGGGAACGGCCCGGATATCCTCGTCGGCTATTCTGAACTTTCGCAATTCAGCTATGACTCGATGCTCCTGGATCTGAACCAGTACCTCGACGGGAACAGCGCTTTTGACAGGGGAGCATACTTCGATAACGTCATCCGATCCTTCGAGACGAACGGCAAACTCTATACGATCCCTCTTACCTTCTCGGTTACGGGAATGGCGGTGAACGCCAGCTGCGCCGGCGCCGGGGAGAAGATGACCTATGCCGATCTCGACACGCTGTCCGCGAATCTTAACCCGACGATGCAGGTCCTCAGCACGGACAGCTGCGATACCCTTCTGTGCAGCTGGATGCGCCATCTCACATCGCATTTTATCGACTATGAGAACAAGACTGTCCACTTCGATTCCGAAGAGTTCAAGCAGTTTCTGACCGCAGTGAAGAAGTACGGACAGGCAGGAAACAGCAATCCATCCGATGGGATGCCAGAAGGCGGTTTCTTCATGCTGAACGACATCATGCAGTTAACTAACGGACAGGTCGCTACCGCCGGTTTCGATTTCTCGGATCTTCAGTTCTATGCCGGGATCATCCAGAAGATGAAGAACGACGGTGTTACCTTCTCGGGAGCCCCTTCTTTAGACGGTATCGGGTTCTCTGCCCGCGGATATCTGACCATGTCCATCACCTCCGCCTCGGCCGATCCGGATCTGGCCTGGGATTTCGTCTCGAAATTCCTGTCGCAAGAGACGCAGGAGAACCTGAGCTTCAATTCGAATAAGATCCCGGTGAACCGCGCGGCTTTCGCAACCAACTGCCAGAAAGAGATCCAGGCCAATGACGAATATCTCCAGTATCTCGAGAAAATGTTCCAGGACAAGCCGGACAAGGCTGGCGATATCGGCAATGCGGTCAAGCTTACACAGGAAACCGTGAATGATTTCACGGCCATGATCGAGGGCATCACGCAGTCGGAGAGTTACGACAGTGACGTGATGGACATCATCCGCGAAGAGGCCGCCGGGTTCTTCTCCGGTCAGAGAAGCGTCGACGACATCTGCAGCATCATCCAGAACCGCGCCACCACCGTCGTCAATGAGAGATAAGCAGTTTGAGAGATGACAGAAACGTAAACGGAAGCGTCCTCCCGGTGCCACCGAGGGGGCGCTTTCTTTTCGTACCGAGGAGGCGCTTTCTTTTCATTTGGATTTCCAGGGGACATACATGTCCCTTCATCGTATTTTCAGGCGTTTCGGGATAAAGGGACAGATGTGTCTATTGACTGGTGCTCATGCAGAACGTATAGTGAATTCATGATATATCTTATTTCAATCATTGGGTTGGGCTTATGGATGGCCGCTATACATGTATAGTGTTAAAGATTGGGGAGTTACAATGACTATGCGGCGAAATGTATCTTATCTTAAAGTTCTTTCCCATGTGTTGATCTTATGCTTATGCTTATGTGTTGTTTCCGGATGTAATACACGCAGCAGTGAAGAGACTTCCTCTGAAAAATATAGTGACCACTATTATATTCCCACGACAGATGCCGATGGTCATGGTCCCACAGGCTTACCGGAAGGGGTGATCGAGCATTCTCAGATCATGTTCAAGGGAAAGATTTATGAATGCCTTGGGAATAATCCGTTAGACAAGCTTCCGGGTGACGATTATAAGGAAGTGGGAACGATCCTGGAAGTGGATGCTTACAACATGCCTACAGAAGATTTCTGCGCCACAGGAACGACGGTTCGGCTTCGTTCCGGGCAGAAGGTGTTCTCTTCTGAAAACGTTGATTCGGTTATCATCGTCCAATGTGAGGATACCTATCATGTGTTCCGTCTCCAAACCTGATCACAAGTCATGTGGTGGAGGTGGTTAGGTCATGCAGGGTTGATTTCAGATTACGTGTGGAATCCTGATTTTTGAAAATCCACACGTAATCCCGGACTGCCTGTCGAAAAAAATTACGTGTGGAATCCCGGTTTTTGAAAATCCACACGTAATCTCAGAATCACTGCCGAGTAAAATTACGTGTGAAATCTCGATTTTTGAGAATCCACACGTAATCCCGGACTGCCTGTCGAAAAAAATTACGTGCGAAATCTCGATTTTGGATAATCCACACGTAATCCCAGACCGCCTGCCGAGAAAAATTACGTGTGAAAACTCGGTTTTTGAAAATCCACACGTAATCCCGGAATCCCCGTCAAGAAAATTTACGTGTGGAATCCTGATTTTTGAGAATCCACACGTAATCAACCAATGTCGGCCGATCTAACGGTCGGAAAGAGGCAGGCACGCTCACTGCGGGCGATGTCTCCGATTCGTCTTTTGTCTGTTCGAGGCATCGTTTCC
>JAEEIT010000097.1 GCA_016281535.1 Clostridia bacterium
CGGCCTAAATGTTGTTTAATGGAAGCGTCCTTTTCGAAGGGCGCTTTTCTGATTGTTATGATATGAAATGTCTTGTCGCGGATACGCGGCTTCATGGCTACGGAGCAGGTGCAGGGTAAGGGCATCTGTGGAGGCATGCATTGTGAAATGGCTTCCTGATCTTGAAAGTAGCTTCTCAACACATTGAATTGAGTTTTTCGGCGTTTTAATGTGTTCGCTTCAAACGATGATGGCGTGTTTGACACATTAAACTAAAGAGATTGATCGATTTAATGAGTATTTTCCTATCAAAAAGCACTAGGAAACAGTGCTTTTTACACATTAAAAGTGTGAAAGAAATGATCTAATGTGTTTTGGCTTCAAAAAAACGCCTGATTTACACATTAAACTAACTCTTTCGAATGATTCAATGTGTTGGGCATCCAGAACGTGATTGGAAGGACACATTAAACGAGAAGTTTGGGCGATTTAATGTGTCAAAACTCCAATGCATAAAACGCGGGGCCGACGGGTGTGGAGTATGACATTCGCAGGTCAGAGATTCCGAGAAAGAGAGGCATACAAGATGAAAGAATCAATTCGAGCACTTATGGAAAGACGTGAGTATTTGAAGACGGTGATGAGAAAGGCGGAGAATTCGCTGAAGAATCTGCCGGAGGGCAAGCTGCGGGTGGCGGTCCGGAACGGGAATCCGCAGTTTTTCCATACGAAGGAACACCATGACTCGCAGGGTGTTTACATCCCGGCGAAGAATGCCAAGATGAAGATGGATTTGGCACAGAAAGGATATCTGGGAATGCTGGTCGCGGAGTGCGAGCAAGAGCTTCTGGCGATCGAGCGGGCGCTTCTGATCCTGCGGAAAGGGGATCCGGAGGGGGTGTATTCGAATCTGCATCCGGCGCGGCGGGCGCTGGTGAAGCCGCTTATGCTCACGGACGATGAGTTCGTACGGCGGTGGGAGGCGTACGAATATGAGGAGAGCGATTACCACCCGGAGGAGAAGAAATTCTCGACCAAGAAGGGGGATCTCGTCAGGTCGAAGTCGGAGGCGATGATCGCGGATATGTATTATGATCTCGGCATCCCGTATAAATACGAGTTTCCGCTGACGATGAAGAGCGGGACCACGTATTATGTGGATTTCGCGTGCCTGCGGATCCGGGACCGTACGGTGCTCTACCACGAACATTTAGGGAAAATGGATGATCCCGGGTATGTGCGGCGGAATATGAAAAAGATCGACGAATACATGAAAAACGGGATTTTTGACGGGAAGAATCTGATCCTGACGATGGAGTCCGAGAGCTATCCGATCAACATGAAGGTGCTCCGGAAGAACACGATCGACATTTTCGGCGTGTTGAGGTGATTCGGGTAGCCAGGGAAGGGGAGCGGCCGTGGAGTCAGCCACCCACCCGCGAGCCCCCCGCTCCCGCGCCCAAAATCAAGGAAGTGATTGCCAATGGAACCTGCTCGCAGATATAATGAAATCAACAGTATTGAGACGGGAGGGGATCGTGATGAAGAGAAATGCACTTCGGGCGGCGGCGCTGGCGCTGAGCCTGTGTATGTTAAGCGGATGCAGCTCTGCCGAGGAGACGACCAAAAAGAAAAAGGCGAAGAAGACCTCGGAACAGGAAGATACGGAAATAGAAGATACTTCAGATGAGGATCCGTCTTCCGGGAAAACTTCTGATCAGTCGGAAACGACAGCAGAATCCTCGCCGGCCGAGACGGCAGAGAGCACAATCGAAACGACGGTTCCGCCGGAGACTACCACTCCGCCGGAAACTTCGGCATCGGAAACAAGTACATCGGATCCGTCGGCGCAGGGATCGGATACAGAATCCACGTCGACTGCTGCCACGGACACTTCGGCGACGGATGCCACCAGTGCGGCACCCTCTTCGGAAGACACCTCCGCCAACGCGGAGATCAAATCAGGATGGCTGATCGACGACAGTTATTTTCAAGCATCGCAGACCACAGATGGAAAAGCATCGTTCGGCGGCAGTTCTTTGTGCCCCGGATTCGTAGGGATCTATCAGCGGTTCAGCACGCAGGAGTATCAGGAGAAATTCGAGTTCGTCGACACGATGACACTGGATGAATATGAAGAGTCCGAAATGCTCATAGAAGAGTACGCCGAAGGAGAGGTGGACGGATACATATCGATCTTTTTGGAGGCGAAAGATCCGAACTCGCAGATCCAGACGATCGGAATCATGATATTCGAAGAGATGGTGTATGACGCGCCCACGCAGACGTATGTGATATTCGAACTGCGCGACGGCGTCACGGAAGAAGATGTGTTCAAGCGCGAATTCCAGGAGATGATCTATCCCTATGTGGAGACGATCTATGGAAAAGAAGTTGCCGATATCATGGTCTATTCTTCAGAGGAGTCGCTCGGCTATATGCGCCGGATCGTGGAGGTGGACGGGTATGGGCGCGCACCGGATTACAGGGTGAAGCGCCTGGTCAATCATGTTTATGTCGAGTTCAACCTGATGGAGTCTACTTCGAAGCGCATGGCATACGAAACAGGCTGGGACAATTATACGCCGCCAACGTGAGCGGTTTAATCGGCCAGCAGGCGGAATTCCATAATGACCGGGTCGTGATCGGAGTACGCGTACTGCAGATCAATGGACTCGTAGTAGACCACTTCGATGTTGTCGGAAACGATGAAGCCGTCGGCCAGCACGGTGAACGTGGTGTCCGGATTATAGGCTTCGTCCGCATTCCGGCAGGAGTCGTGCTCGATGTTGATCACCGGCGGCCACTTTCCCTTCTCCGCCATTTTCTCATGCTCCTGCCTGGACTTCTCAAACTCTTCCTTCTCTTCCTCTGTCGGCGCCCGGTCGTAGATCCAGATCTTCGTCGCAGGCAAACCGAATCCGAAGGAGAAGTTCGAAGGGAGCGCTTCCCTCGGGAAAGGCTGTGCCCAGCCGGGAACATTCTCGCTGCTTGCATTTCCGTAGCGCAGGTTGTGGTTGAAGTCGCCCCCGCAGATGACGTAGTTGCCTTTCGCGTATTCGGCCTGCATGTCCTCGAAAAGCATCGATAACTGAGCCTCGCGGACGGCGTCGGTGGAGTAGGCCGAAAGATGGACATTAAAGATGACCAGTTCTCGGGACGCGGTGGCGCCGGAAGAACCGGTGAAAGCATCCGACGAGCCGGCGCCCGAAGTATCATCCGGAATCGCAAGTAATGCGCCGGGATCCACGTCCCCCAGCGGAATGCGGGAGATGGAGTAGCAGCGGTCGTAGTCCACGATCTTCGTGACCGAATCGGCGACCGGCAGACTTCTCCGAAGTGCAGACCCGATGAACGCCTTCGAAAGCGTCAGAATGCCGGATTTGTTGGCGCCGTGGGGCTCCAGAAGCGGCCAGAAAAGAAACGGCGAATCGAAATTCTCTGCGAAAACATGCTGATAATAGTCCATGGCACACATGTATTCCACTTCGTCCACGTGGTACGTGCGCGTGCCGTCCGTGTCGACCTCCTGAAGCACCACGAAATCTGGGTCGTAGCCCTGGATCATATTCGCGATGGAAATGAGGTTTTCCTTGAGACCATCTTTGCTTCTGGCCCAGGAGTATTTGCCGCCGTCCATGAAAAAACTGTAGTCCGGGGTGTACGCGCCGAAACCGATGTTGTACGTCATGATGGTGTAGGTCTGGTCGCCGGGCTCGACCGTGATCCGCTCGGGTGCGCCCCGGTCCATCGCCAGATACGCGCCCGGATTCGGCTGCGGCGTCAGTGCGACGTTGTCGGGGATGCGGTGGTAGCTGGCGAAAACGTAGATGAGATAGCCGGCGACGATCAGAAGGAGGGCGCCAAGCGTGCACAGCACGATGCGAAGTGCCAGGCGCTTCTTCGTGAGTTTCTTCTTCGCTTTCTTCGCAGGCGCTTCCGGCATTGCTTCTTTTGAGTCGAATCTTTCCTCTTTATCTTCACTCATGATTCCATCTCCTTTCCGCATGTACGAAGAACAACCTTCGCCAAAGCGGCGGCGAGGGCCCGGTGCGAGTCGGCCGACAGGTGCAGGGAGTCGACTTCCGAGGGCTCAACGACGGCAGCCGCATCGAAGAAGATGCAGCCTTTCTCGTCCGCGGTTTTCTTATAATTCTGCGCGAAAAGCACTGATTCCTGGATCGATCGTGGTGTGAATGCGCTTGAGAAGACCGAGTGGGTCATGCCTTTCCCGATGTGGGGCGGGGACACGAGGATGATCTTCGGGACGAATCCCTGTTTCTCCTTCGTGAAGGCCTGGATCGTATCGACCAGCGTGCCGACGTCGCGTGCGATGTCGGCGGCAGTCTTATGGAAGACCTCTTTCAGATCGTTGGTGCCGAGCATGAGAATGACCATGTCCACGGGACGATGGGAATTGAGACAAGGCTTAAGATAGTCCAGTCCGTTTTTCCAGCCCTCGACAGGATCGTCGGTGACTGTCGTTCTACCGTTGCAGCCCTCTTCGATGACGGTGAAAGAATGGCTTTTGTCGAGGACGGTGGCATCAGACGTAGCCGGGCAGGTAGCGCTGGCAGAAGATGCCTGATCCACTTCTTCATGTGCATCGAGCAGGATCTGAAGATGACCCGGCCAGCGGATCTCGCGCGGGTAGCGCATGCCGGTTTCCGGGATGTAGCCAAATGTGTTCGAATCCCCGTAACAAAGAATCGTTGCCATAGAAGGTCTCCTGTATTTCCTAAGTATCCAGTTCTCGGCGCGCGGTTGCAGCAGCCTTGACTGGGTCTTTCCGTCGCGTGCGGCAGTGGGCTTCGGTTCGTCCACTTTCTTGCTGCGCGCGCATCCGAAAGACTACTTCCATTATATCAGACGAGATACATGGTAAAATAGTTGCATATGATGCGCGGCCGCAAAGACGACGCGTATCCGCGGCGAAGA
>JAEEIT010000098.1 GCA_016281535.1 Clostridia bacterium
CCTACTATACAGAACCGTCAATTGCAATTATAATACTAGGCTATGAAAACATCTGATTTTTACTACGATCTACCTGAAGAACTTATCGCGCAGCACCCGCTATCTGACCGGTCCGGTTCACGCCTGATGACCCTGGACGGCAGAACAGGCGCCGTTTCGCATATGCATTTTTCCGACCTGCCGTCCCTTCTTCATTCCGGCGACGTACTGGTCATCAATAATACTAAGGTCATCCCTGCCCGTCTCCTCGGTGTCAGAAGTGATACCGGCTCTGCCATCGAGCTGCTGCTCCTTCGACGGATCGACGAGAACCACTGGGAGACCCTTGCCCGTCCGGGAAAGAAGATCCGTCCCGGCAAACGTATGACCTTTCTTCCCGGCCGTCTCGAGGCCGAGTGCGAAGAGGTCAAGGACGACGGCAATCGCATCATCCGCTTCGATTTCGATGGGATCTGGGAAGAGATCCTGGACGAAGCCGGCACGATGCCGCTTCCTCCCTACATCCATGAACAGCTACAGGACCAGAGCCGTTATCAGACCGTATATGCGAAAGAGACAGGATCTGCGGCAGCTCCGACGGCGGGGCTTCACTTCACGCCTCAGCTTCTTGACCAGCTCCGCGCAATGGGCGTAGAGATATGTGAGATCACGCTCCACGTGGGACTGGGGACCTTCCGGCCTGTTAAAGTAGAGGACATCTCCGATCACCATATGCATAGCGAGTGGTACGAACTTACCGAAGAGGCTTCATCTATTCTGCGTCGTGCCCGCCGAGAAGGTCGCCGCGTCATCGCCGTCGGCACCACATCCTGCCGCACACTGGAGACGGTAGCATCGAAAGACCCCGGCATGCATCCCTGCTCCGGGTGGACAGATATCTTCATCTATCCGGGTGTGGATTTCCACTGCATTGACGGACTTATCACGAATTTCCATCTTCCGGAGTCCACGCTCATCATGCTCGTTTCCGCATTTGCCGGTAAAGAGCATGTCCTAGATGCATATAAGACCGCCGTAGCGGAGAAATACCGGTTCTTCAGCTTCGGTGATGCCATGTTTATTACGCCTGAGAAACCGCGTATCAAGAGTCCTCTGGAGGAGATCGAATGAGTAAATACCCCGTATATTACGAACATATCCATACCTGCAAGCAGTCCGGTGCACGTCTCGGCCGTGTTCATACACCTCACGGCACCTTCGACACACCGGTATTCATGCCGGTCGGTACCCAAGCCACGGTCAAGGGCATGTCTCCTGAAGAAGTCGAGAGCATGGGGGCACGCATCATTCTGTCGAACACTTATCATCTCTGGATGCGTCCGGGAAATGAGATCGTCAAGAAGGCAGGCGGACTTCACACCTTCATGAACTGGAAACACTCCATCCTCACAGACAGTGGCGGATTCCAGGTCTTTTCCCTGGCCCGTCCGAAGGATATTAAGGAAGAAGGAGTACACTTCAAGTCCCATATCGACGGCTCCGCCCATCTTCTTACACCAGAACTGTCCATGCAGATCCAGAACGATCTGGGCTCCGATATCATCATGGCTTTTGATGAATGCTGTGCATGGCCGAGTGAGCACAAATATGCGAAGCAGTCTCTCGAACGAACGACCCGATGGCTCGAACGCTGTATCAAGGCACATCAGAATCCGGACAGGCAGGCGCTCTTCGGCATTATCCAGGGCTCCTGCTATGCCGACCTTCGTAAGCAGAGTGCCAGGGAGATCACCTCTTTTGATCTTCCGGGGTACGCCATCGGCGGTCTTTCCGTAGGTGAACCTGCCGAACTGATGTACGAGATGCTCGAGGAGACGGTTCCTCTCATGCCGGAAGATAAACCTCGTTACCTGATGGGTGTCGGCACGCCTGACTATCTGATCGAGGGCGCGATCCGCGGCATCGATATGTTCGACTGTGTCCTCCCTACCCGTATCGGACGGAACGGAACGGTCCTTACGCACGACGGCAGACTGATCGTCCGCGATAAGAAAAGCGCGGAAGACTTCCGTCCCATCGAAGAGGGCTGTACCTGCTATGCGTGTCAGAACTACAGCCGCGCCTATGTACGACACCTTCTCAAGGCCGGCGAAATGTTCGGATTACGTCTTTGCTCCTGGCACAATATTCACTTCCTTCTGCATCTCATGGAGGATGTCAGGAAAGCAATCGCCGAGGACAGGCTTCTGGATTTCAGAGACGAATTCTTCGCAAGATACTACCACAAGTAACGGCGTCAGTTCCGTATTTCATCTGTTAATGTCTTCACGATCATAGTGAAGTTAAGCGTCACACGTTCCAGTTCGGCTTCATCGTCACATGTGGCGATGACTGCGTAGTAGGCGCCGTTCAGATTCATGACACATACCGTACATTCGATGATAGATTCCTCATCATAGATATCGGTCAGCGTATAGTTGCGGATACGCATCTCGATGTTCGGACGAATGATCGGTGTAACGGAAGTATAACCGCCAAACTTATAAGTGGCACCGAGCACCTGCTCGGCAGCAGTACAGGCATTCGAGATCGAACTCTGATCCGGAAGATGAACGATATGTATCTTACAGTCTTTCTCCTCCAGTCCGGGCATAATAACGTCGAGGCAATCGAGATTATTACCGATCGTCACTGTATCTATCGAAGAGATTTCCCGGGTGTTGTACAGGAATCCCGGCCAGGATTCAGAAAGAGAATAATCGTAAGAGGACGGCTGCTCTGTATCTTCTCTTACACTCTGGAATACAGCCTTAATGTCCTCCCAGTCCTCTGAAGAATACATGCCATACTCATCGATCGGCATCACACCGAGGATAATAAACACGCCCTTATCGGCTTTTCTCTCCTGTGCCATGAACGTTACGTCCACCGTCGCATCATGAAGCTTTCCTGTCGCATCAAATTCCAGCATATAGGAACCACTGCCCATGAAATGGGCATAGAAGTATTCGGGATCGACCTTCACATCCTCAAACCCGATATTCTCAAGATAACTCTTGATCACATTATCACTTTGCGCAATGAAATCATTCAACGTTTCCACACGATAATCATTTACTCTGGATACCGCATCTATATACAAAGAACATCTCTGATCGTCCCTGACCAGGGTGAACAGACCGTTATCATTCGTAAAGCTGAACTTGCTGTTCGCAATGAACGACAGTAATCTTGAGGAGTCGGTATATATCTTATCCTCTCCATTTTCAGTAATCTCCGGATCCGGAACCGTTTCCGAAGGCGCAGCTGTCGTCTGCTTCGGTTCCTTCGTCGTTTTCTTCGTCGTTTTTCTGGATGTCGTTTCCGTCGGCCCCCACTCATAGTTTTCCGTGATATAGTTCCCGATTGGGAACGCCGCGATGGCCAATGCCACCACACCCATTAGAATATAGGTCACGGGTCTCTTCCAGATACTCTTTTTCTTCTTTGTTTCGGGTTTAGAGACCTCCGTTGATTCCGGCGCCTCCTTCTTTCCGCCTTCACCGGCAAGGATCGAAGGCGAGATCATCTTCTGGGGTGAATAGGGCTGCTGGATCTGATCCTGATCCATGCCGACCGTCTTTCCCTGGACCATCTCGCCGTCCTGGACATTGCCTGCTCCCGTTGGAAAAGCATCAGCAGATGCAGCCGTTACAGGCGAAGCCATGTAGGAAACAGAAGGTGCCACCGCCTGGTTTCCGGTAAGTGCCATCGAGAAAGAAGCCATATCCGGGAAACGTCCCGAAGCATGGACCGACAGTGCTTTCATCAAGGCATCATTCGCGTATTTCGGCATCTCGACGCCAAGATCGATCGGCGAAACCAGTGTATCCTCATGTACACGCTCGATGGCATCCGGTGGCATCACCCCGGTCAGGATCAGATACATCGTTGCCGCCAGAGCATACTCATCCGACCACGGGCCCTGATTTCCATGTTTTCTATACTGTTCTTCCGGCGCGAAGCCATGCTTCAAGATGATGGATTTACTCTTCTCCGTATCGATGGCGAGACGTGCGGCACCGAAGTCGAGAAGTCTTGTCGAGCCATTTCGCATCACGACGATATTATCCGGACTGATATCTCTATGCAGAAGATTATGTGCATGCACATGCGCAAGAGAGTCAATAACAGGCAGAAGGAGATACAGCGCTTCATTATAGGAGAGCTTGCCGCCTTTATTCTGCGTGTATTTCATAAGGTCGACACCTTCGATATACTCCATAACGAAGTACGCCGTGCTATTCTCACGGAAGTAGTCCTGTACTGTCACGATGTTCGGCACATCACGGAGTTTCGCCAGAAGCCTGGCCTCATCGAGGAACTTCGTCGCACCCGTATCGAATTTCGCCTGCTCATCCGGCGAGCTGACCGTCATGGTATAGCGGTCCGAATCACGAAGCGCAATACCGGAAGGCAGGAATTCCTTCACGGCCACCGCGATCTCGAGCGTCATGTCAAAAGCAAGATAGGTAACACCGAAGCCGCCGACGCCTAAGACGCGTCCGGTCAGATAACGGCCATTGAGGATCGTTCCGATCGGAAGAGCGACGAAAGGATGCTTCGCCGTCGAAAGATCGTAGCCACAATGCGGACACGGACCTATATTGTTATGTTCTTTAAAACATCCGAAACAAAGATTACTTGTATCCATGACCTTAACCTGCCAGTTTGAAATAAGTGACTAAAGTAATATTGTCGCCCTTAAGGTGACTTCTCTGCGTCGCCCGAAGGAGCATCTTCTTCGCCCAATCCTCCGCATGAAATGATTTATGCAGATCGATGAGCATTTCTGTCTCATACACATATTCCCAGAGTCCGTCCGAGCATACCAGGATCGCATCTCCTTCTTCCATGGCGAACTCTTCTTCATGAGGTTCGATCGTCTCTTTCTGACCGACGCATACCGTCATGCCCGTACGGCCATCCTGCTCGCGGATCCCTTCATAATCCAGTTCACCACGTAAGAAAGCCTTATATGTAGGCGTATCATCAACCGAATGATGCATAAGCGCCCCATTCGAGAAATGGTAAATATGAGAATCCCCCACATTCGCCCAGCTGCAGCGTCCGTCCGCGATCTTTACCACGCAGAGCGTCGCACCTGCACGGCGCAGATCCACATTATCGAACTGCATTTCACGGAATTTCTGATTCGCGATATGACAGACAGAAGCGGGAGACTCTCCCTGAAGGAAAGCCTCCATCGCCGCATCTGTTATGATCTTCGAAGCCTGATCACCACTGGGAAGGCCATTCAATCCGTCACTTAGCACGATCAGTACCTGATCGTCGTGCTCGATGACCTGCGCATAGTCACAGTTCGGCTCGTGGCCGCCTACATTGGTGTATGAGTAATGATTCATCTTTACCTCAATCCTTCGTCATCTCAGGACTTGTTCTTCTTATTCTTACCGTCACCCTCTTCTCTGTCCACCATGAACTCGTTTGCCTTATCGGCAAGAGCGAATGTGGAGCCAGGCAGAAGCTGCTCAGGAACACCCTTGGTAAGCTTACGTCCATCGCTCAGATATGTGCCATATGTAGAGCCATTATCGGTGAGGATGAAAGCCTTGGTTCTGGCATCGAAGTAGATGGAACAGTGATTCGAGCTGATACCGGGCGTTTCTTCCGGGAATACGATCGTGCAGGAATGCTGGTCACGGCCGATCGTCATCGTCTGACCGGTCACCTCATATTTCTGGCCTGCGAAGACACCCTTCGTGCAGTAAAGGAACGACTTCTTTCCGTCATCCTGCTCGCCGACCATGACGACCTTCTTATTCCCAACGATAAAGAGGATCAGGAGTACTACGGCACAGGCTGCTGCGATTGCGCAGAAAAGAAGGAACTTGTTTCTGGTCTCGGTCACTTCTGCTTCCGCATCTTCTACTGCCGCATCGTGCTTCTTATCGAACTTCTTCT
The DNA here is from genome assembly GCA_016281535.1 of Clostridia bacterium. Lineage (GTDB taxonomy): Bacteria > Bacillota > Clostridia > Saccharofermentanales > Saccharofermentanaceae > Scatonaster. The sequence continues at coordinate 5,905 of JAEEIT010000098.1, forward strand.
GCTCGGATTCGATCTTCTTGTCGATCTCTTTGAGATATTCTTTACTTGTTTTGTACTTAATACCGTACTCATCCAGCTTCGCGGTGATCTCATTCGAGACGATCGAGAAGTTTACACTCTCCGATTCCGGATTACCCAGCGTATTCATCGCGATGAAGAAACCGTTCTCGTCAAGCAGAGGTCCGCCGGAGTTACCGTGCGAGATAAATGTATCGTGCTGGAACGTCTTATAGTAGAAGTTATATCCCTGATAGGAAGGTGTAAAGTTGACCTTCGAGATAACGCCGCTGGAAACTGTCTGACCGTTGATGTCACCGATAAAGTTTCCATCAAAGTCCATCGACTTATCCGGATATCCGATGGCCGTACACTTCTCACCTGTTACGACTTCATCAGAATCACGGATAATGACCGCTTTTCTCGAATCGATCGGCTCCGGGATCTTCAGGATCGCCATATCCAGATTCTGATCATACTGATAGAAGACCACTTCCGGGACCTGATACTCCAGATCATCGAAATAGATAGCGATGTCGTATCCATTCTCCACATGATCCTGTACTACGTGACCGTTAGTTACGAAATACTGGACTTTACCATCCGGATCCCCTACTGCATACGATGAACCGCAGGAACCGGAACCGTTCTGCAAACAGAGCACGAATGCAACAGACTTCTGGTTCTCGTCAGGTGTAAAAGCTTTCTTGACATCCTTCGCCTGAAAAGATTCACTCTTGATCTCATCAAGCTCGTCCTGCGCATCTCGCCACGGCTTGAAATTGCGGAATGCCATAAAACCGGATCCGGCTATAGCAACGATCAAGAGGAACATGAAAATCCTTCTTACCCACTTCATATTCTATTACCTCCTATTTCATGCACAGCGAAAACAATAGCTGTGTAGTTATCCTGATAACGTTTGTTCTTCGTCATGATTCCTTTTTCAAGAAGCTCGGCACACTCTGACGGATCATGTTTCATGGCTTCACGGATCTCCTCGAAAGAAAGCGTATCGCTGATTCCATCCGAGCACAATAGATATACATCGTTGTCCTTGACCTGCCATGGAATGATCGAATAGTCCGGATTGACATGTTTCGCGCCCATGAACTCCGTAAGCGCCGGTGCATCTTTATGTCCAAGTGCCTGTTCTACGGCGAGCGCTCCGTCCACAGCGCGCATCAGAAGAGTATTTCCATACTCCTGACGGATATTCATGGCGTAGATACGGCCATCCCGCAGAAGTAGAAGATCACTGTCTCCGACGGATGCGAACCACATCTTATCTTCCTTAATATAGGTGATGATCACGGTCGTTCCGCCCCGGCCGGCATAATCCCCGAAAATGTCATTAGAAAGAGAATCCAGGATCCAGCCGTCCTTCAGTTCATCAAAAGAATACGGGAATTCCGCTATGATGTCACTGACAAGCTTATTTGAAATGGCCGCGCCTGCATCAAGACCGCCCATACCATCGCACAGGACCGCCAGGAAACCCTTCTCTTTCCATTTCGATGTAGGAGAAAAAGCGAACGCATCCTGCTGTTCCTCTCGATCCCCTGTGCCCTGACAGTTACCGATCTCAATACGGAATTTACCATTATCCATAACCAGACTCTTTCGTACCGGTTCTTCCTCTTTCGGCTGCTCCTTCATCTGCTCATTCGACGGAACCTTCTTTTTCTTGGCATGACGAAGAATCATCACGATCAGAACGATCAGCAGGATCGCTCCGAGACAGCCGATAAAGACCCAGCGCATCTCACTTAGGTACTTGAGGAATGTATCCTTGATTTTGTTCAGATCCATTACCATGCGAACTTCTCACTGCAGACCGGAATAAACAGCATCCTCGTCTGTCCGATACCGATAATGTCGTAGAGCTTGAGTTCCTGCTCAGCGTTAATGAAAGTGCCGTTAACGGATACTTTCTTCTCCGGATCACCCTGCGCAACTGTATAACGGAGCGAATCCTTATCGTACGAGATGATCGCATGCGGGCTTCTCGATACGGAATTATCACGGAAAAGCGCGATCTCATAGTTCTTCTGGCGTCCCACTACTGCACGGTTCTCCTGGAATACGAAGCTTGCTCCCGTCATCGGTCCGTCCACACATACGACAAAAGCTCTGGCATGTACCCTAGGCAGATAATCCATATCGGA
>JAEEIT010000099.1 GCA_016281535.1 Clostridia bacterium
AGAATCTTGTCGGGTCGTATGGAAGTAGCCGATTGTCTCCTTTTCATAACAAAACTCCAAAAATACTACATCGATTGTTTTCTCATCCATTAGTCGTTCAAGAAAGCCTTTATTCTCGGACAGAAATGGGAAAACATATAACTCAGCTAATTCATCTATCTGCTGATCTGTTATTCTTTCCTTCAACTCAAATCGTATGCGCATTTCAGAGTTCATATCCACATTTGCGGTTACAGTAGAAACCTTAGTAGACTCAAGGAGTTCATTAAGACAGTCGCTCAGAGAAACATTATCTATCAAGATTTCCGTCTCTTCACGAGTAAACACAAGGACATCTTGAATCATTACATTTATGTACTGTTTCACTTTACGACGAATAGTCGATTTCTCCTCCTCCGTCACATCATACATATATAAAATGTGATTCAGAGAATCATAATACCTTATACGCTCATCCGCAGCATAAACATTCAGAAGATCCTGCTGAGTGATGCCAGACTCTTCCGAGATGATACCAGGATAGTTATCATTATTCTGTTTAACCAGGACATCTCCTCGAAAATCCTGAAGATAATACGTAGATCCTTCCCATCCCCAATATTCATATGGCATAAAGCCCTGCAAACTGCTTCCACACGTAAAAACCTCTTTCCCACTGTACATAAAAAGCAAATGGATGTTATGGGGGCTCTTATATACAAGGTAGCGAAAAACATCATTATTCTCGGCAAACTCTGGCAGTATTGTATCAAGAACCAAATCTTTTATTTCACTTTCTGACAATTCATTGTTAAGCGATATTCGAATCTCAAGTTCAGTCGGCTGCCTTCTCGTTTCCAGATATTCAACTTTACTGACTTTCCCGGTATCTTTAAGAAGCTGGCTAAACCCCCTGATTGCTTCCGGAGGTTTTCCCGGAAACGCGTTCCTATATGTTAAGTATTTTCTGTTTTGGACAAACAAAACTAATATAGCAACAACCAAAAGAAGGACACATACAACAATCACTGTCCTCATATGACGTCTGATAAACCCTGCTTTCGCAGTGATAGAATACTCTTTGATTCGATTCATTCACTTGATCCTCACATAAGCTAGTCAAAATACAACATGGACGAATAACTAGCAAGTCTTACAAGTGTTGTGTAATGAGTTTTATTGTAATTGTCGTCATAATTGTCGTCAATACAAGGTTTTGAAGAAAAGAAAAATCCCGAAAGCCCGTAGTTTCAGGCTTTCAGGATCTGAAATCTGGCGGAGACGGAGGGATTCGAACCCTCGAGCCGGAAACCGGCTAACGCATTTCGAGTGCGCCCCGTTATGACCACTTCGATACGTCTCCACATATGCCGCATCCGCCCGCCGCCGGAAAGATCTTCGGAAGACCCCCCTCCCGCTCTTGCGAAATGCTATTCGATTATAAAAGTCCCAAGCATTTCCGTCAAGTAGGACAAGTGCTTTTGCCGGCGTATCGGCCACGAGCTCATCGAAAACCTTGATTTTCAAAGCTTTCTTCGTCAAAAACACTATCAAACGTCCTTCGCTGTAGCCTTTCACCCGATTTGTATATTTTTTGTGTCCGAGCCGTTTTCTTTATTGATGAATAGCTCAAAAAGAGGTAACATATTTTCAGATGGATTAGATGGAGCGAACCAGACACGATGACAGATGAACTGAAAGACATTATTTATAGTGATCTTTTCCGTTATACGGGCAACTCGAAGCGTCACAAGAACGTTTTCTTGACGTATATCGAGGAGATGCTGACCAGCCCGGAGTTCCACTACATCAGCATCATGCGTCACTGCAACTACCATTACCAGAAGACACAGACGAAGATCCGTGATCTGCGGTACTATTTCCACAAGGTCTGCCTGTACTTCTGTAACCACGCCCTTGACCGTCACTCCAGGAAGTACCACTTCCAGATCCCATACGAGACGAAGATCGACAAAGGCTTCTATATCGCGCATTTCGGGCGCATCATCATCCATCCGAAGTCCGTCATCGGAAATAATGTGAACGTCAGTACCGGCGTCGTCATCGGCACCCAGTTCCGTGGCTCCCGCCGCGGCTCCCCGACCATCGGCAACTATGTCTGGATCGGCGCGAATGCCGTCATCGTCGGTAAGATCAAGATCGGAAACAACGTCCTGATCGCCCCCGGCGCCTATGTCAATTTCGACGTACCGGATAACTCCATCGTCATCGGTAACCCGGGTCTGATCCGTCAGTCCCCCGGCGCGACCCTCGGCTACATCAACAACACGATCCTTTTCGACGAGTACAATGTACGCTCCGGTGACGCCTGATGTTTACAGATGTAAGTGCCTACCGCATAGACAAGAACGAATATATACACCGTCGCGACGCTCTTTCTCCTAAGGTTGAAGAGAACACGGCGGTGATTCTTTTCGCCGGGCATGCTCCCACCGCCTCCCACGACGAGGCGTACCCGTTCCTGCCGAACCGCAGCTTCTTCTACTTCTGCGGCATCGAGCAGGAGGACTCCGTCCTGATCCTGAGTAAGAAAGACGGGAAGTCGCCGCTTCTGGCGCGTCTTTATATCCATCCGCGCGAGCCCGAGAAAGAGAAATGGACCGGGAAACGGCTCTCCTTCGAGGAAGCCACCGAGATCTCCGGCATTTCCGACGTGCGTCTCCTCGACGACCTCAAGGGCGACATCGACGAGATCCTCCAGGGCTCGACGAAGATCGCATGGGACGAGACCGATCCCTCCCCCGAGCGTGTCCGCCTCGAGCAGGCACTGGCCAAGACGGACAGATTCGACGCAACCACTGATATTTCAGGCTCTGTAACATTGTTACGCATGGTGAAGAGCCCTTCTGAGATTGAAGCGATCCGCCTCGCGATCAACGTGACGAACGAATCGCTCGCCGTTCTCGAAGAGTCCCTCCACCCGGGCATGCGCGAGTGCGAGGCGATGGCCATCCTCGAGTGCGAGATGGTCAAGCGTGGCTCGCTTTTCCAGTCTTTCAGTACGATCGCGGCCGGCGGCAGAAACACACTCTGCCTTCACTACCCCACGCCGCTGTCACTCCTTCATGACGGAGATATGCTCCAGATCGACTGCGGCGCCCGCGCAGGCGGCTACTGCTCCGACATCTCCCGTGCCTTCGCCGTGAACGGCAAGCGTGACGGACGGCAGCAGGCCCTGTGGGAGCTGATCCACGAATGTAAGAAGACGTCCCTCGACGCGATCCGCCCCGGCGCCACCATCGCCTCGGTCAACGAAGCGACCCGGAAGACTGCCGCCGCAGGCCTTCGCGATCTCGGTGTCATCTCCGCTTCCGAGCCCGACGCCCTCGAAGCCTGTAAACGCTACTACTGGCATAACACGCTCCACCACATGGGTCTCGATGTCCACGACGTCTGCGAGCGCGAGATGCCCTTCGTCCCCGGCATGGTCTTCGCCGTCGAGCCCGGCATCTACATTCCCGAATGGGGCTTCGGCTTCCGGATCGAGGACGACGTCCTCCTTACCGACACCGGCGCCGAGTACCTCTCCTGCTGAAGGAGTACCGGTCCCCCCGTACCTCTCCTTCTGAAAAAGCACTGGCTCCCTGCGACCGGGCAGACACACCGCCGTACCCACTCGCCCCCTTCACTTGCACGCAATCCTAACACACCTGTAACACGATGGTTAAAATCCCGCCGTACAATTAGTATAGGTAGAAATAGGCGTGCCCCGGAAGCGCTCACTGCACTGTGACCCAGGCGGAAGGACCCGGAGCCACAGACTCCGCCCCCTCAAGGCGCGCCAAAGCAAAAAAAGTAAAGGAGGAGCAACCATGCCTACAGGAATCATACTGGCCCTGATCATCGTCGCACTGCTGCTCCTTCTGCTGGGCATCACCGCCCTGCTCATCTACTCCTACGCCGTGCGCGTCGCCTACCGCTTCTTCGCCCGGCCCCAGCCCCGCCCGCCATTCGACAAATCCCCCCTGTCCATCGACCAGACCACCATCTTCGGCCGCGGACAGAACTGGTTCTACAGCAACCGCATGAACATCCTCGACTGGCAGATGACCGCATTCGATGGCATCAAGCTCTACGCCTACTACATCCCCGCCAATAAGAAGAACACGAGAGACGTCGTGATCCTCCTTCACGGATTTAACGACGCCCCCTCCGTCATGGCGGCCTACGCCCAGCTCCACCTCGAGAAAAGAGACTGCCACATCCTCATCCCGCACCTGCGCGCCCACGGCATGAGCGAAGGAAACTTCGTCGGCTACGGTCTCTTCGACAGCCAGGACATCGCCATGTGGATGCAGTACCTCGAGACCCGCCTCGGACCCGACCTGTCGATCATCCTCCACGGAAGATCCATGGGCGCCGCCACCGCCCTCATGACCGCCGGCTCCGGCATCGCCCCCAGAACACTCGCAGGCGTCATCGCCGACAGTTCTTTTGACGCGCTGGACACACAGATCGCCTACCTCACACAGCGGAAATACAAGATGAAACTCCGCCCGTTCCTGATGCTCGTCCGCCGCGTCGTCCTCAAACGCTTCGGCTTCCCGATCGAGAAGGCCTCGCCCGTCTCCATCGCCTCGCGCATCACCGTCCCGGTCCTCCTGTTCCACGGCACCGACGACCACCTCGTCCCCTCCTACATGAGCGACAACATCTATAACCGCATCCGCGCCCCGAAGCGCATCTGCCTCATCGAGGGCGCCGCCCACGTCATGGGCTACAACGCCGCCCCGGAGAAATACTCCGCCGAGATCGACCGCTTCCGCGACTCCATCTCCGACAACGAATGGCAGAAGCTCATCGGCCGCCGCCCCGCCTACGACGAAGACGACACTTGAACCTTCCCGGAAATCGTGCTAGAATAGCGGCGATTCAGACAGATGGGGAGCTGGCAGCACGAACTGCGGAGCCGGCTGAGAGGATGAAAACACATCGACCCTTTTACCTGAACCGGATAATGCCGGCGGAGGGAACATAACGAAGCAGGAAACTTCTTCTTTCAGTATTCCGGGGACCGGCTATTAAGGAGGAGTATTTTTATGTCCAGAAAAGATTTACTATCCCAGGCCGAAGAAAACCAGGCCAAGGCCGAGCAGGAACTCGAGTTGAAGAAGACCGCGGATAAGAACCAGCGCCGCGAGATGATCCTGGCGATCGCCACAGGCGGCGTATGCATCGCACTCAGCTTCGTACTCTCGCAGATCAAGCTCTTCGAGATGCCGCAGGGAGGCTCCGTGACCCCCGCATCCATGCTCCCGATCCTGTTCTTCTGCCTCTGCTTCGGCGCGAAGAAGGGTTTCGTCGCCACCTTCTGCTACAGCCTTCTGCAGCTCATCGGCGGATATTTCATGCACCCGGTCCAGGTGCTCCTTGACTACACCATCGCATTCACCGTACTCGGCGTCGCCGGATTCTTCGCCCCGTCCGCCGAGATGAGACTGAAAACCGCGAACCCGCTCCGCCGTCTGAAGATGATCCCGTTCTGGAGAATCGGAGCAGGCGTATTCCTCGCCTTCATTCTCCGTCTTATATGCCACGTCCTCTCCGGCGTCGTGTTCTACGCTGAATACGCAGGCGACCAGAACCCCTGGATCTATTCCATCGTCTATAACGGCACATTCCTTCTGGTCGAGGCAGCCATCACGGCCCTGATCCTCATCGGTATCTCCGTTGCCCTCGGACTTCTGAAGATCAACATTTCATCCGGTTCCGCCAAGAAGTAAGCCCCTTTCACCACTTGCACGAGGACTTTCGCGCGGACGAGCCGAAAAATGTGGAAATAGTTAGTATAAAAAACTATCCAAATCCTTCCTAAGTATGATATGATTTAATGAAATATTTTCTAGAGTAATCATATATACAAAGGGAGGATTTCAATTTATGGCGAAGATTTTTGAGCAGGAATCACGTACATTCAGTGAGTATTTACTGGTCCCGAACCTCACGACGGAGAAGAACACACCTGATCAGGTCGACCTTTCCGCACCAATTGCGAAGTATAAGAAGGGTAAGGAGGAATCCAGGCTCAAGATCAACATCCCTTTGGTATCTGCAGTCATGCAGGCCGTCTCCGATGACGGTATGGCAATAGCCCTGGCACGTTCCGGCGGTATGTCTTTCGTATTCCAGTCTCAGACAGTCGAATCCCAGTGTGAGATGATCAGGAAAGTAAAGAAGTACAAGGCCGGAATTGTTGTCTCTGACAGCAACCTCACCCCGGACAACACCATGGAAGAGGTCGTCGAGCTCCGCGAGAAGACCAACCACGGTACTTTCCCGGTAACCGAAGACGGCAAGCCGAACGGCAAGCTCCTCGGTATCGTTACCTCCCGTGACTACCGGGTCACACGTATGGACCCGAAGACGAAGGTTTCCGAATTCATGACACCTTTCGAGAAGCTCATCGTCGCCAGAGAGGGCACCACACTGAAGGAAGCCAACGACATCATCTGGGACCATAAGCTGAACCAGCTTCCGATCGTAGACGAGAACGACTGCCTCGTCGGTCTCGTATTTCGAAAAGACTACGAATTCCATAAGGCAAACCCGCTGGAGCTCTTAGATGACGACAAGCGTCTCATCGTCGGCGCCGGCATCAACACCAGAGACTACGAAGAGCGTGTCCCCGCCCTCATCGAGGCCGGAGCCGACGCCCTCTGCCTGGACTCCTCCGACGGATTCTCCGTATGGCAGTCCCGTGCCCTGTCCTGGATCAAGAGCAACTACCCGGACGTCATCGTCGGTGCCGGTAACGTGGTCGACGAAGAAGGCTTCCGTTACCTCGCCGAAGCAGGCGCCGACTTCATCAAGATCGGTATCGGCGGCGGTTCCATCTGCATCACCCGTGAACAGAAAGGTATCGGCTGCGGCCAGGCCTCCGCGGTTCTCGCCGTGGCGAAAGCCCGTGACGAATACTTCGAGCAGACCGGCGTATACATCCCGCTTTGTTCCGACGGCGGTATCGTACACGACTACCACATGACCCTGGCCCTCGCCATGGGTGCCGACTTCATCATGCTGGGCCGCTACTTCGCCAGATTCGACGAGAGCCCGACGAGAAAACTCATGGTCAACGGCACCTATGTGAAAGAGTACTGGGGCGAAGGATCTAACCGTGCCCGTAACTGGCAGCGCTACGATGACGGCGGCGCCGGCGGAAAGATGGCATTCGAAGAAGGCGTAGACTCCTACGTACCGTACGCCGGTAAACTCAAGGATAACCTTGACTCTTCCCTTGCGAAGATGAAGGCCACCATGTGTGCCTGCGGATCCTCCTCGATCCCGGAACTGCAGGAGAAGGCAAGACTCGTCGTCGTCTCCTCCACCTCCATCGTCGAGGGCGGCGCACACGACGTCATCACGAAGAACAATAACGACGCCCGCTGATCCTCTAAGGCCCTGCCCGCTCCGCTGGCAGGCATCCTCACCGGGATCCGGACATAACAACGAAATATAAAGTAAAAGAATATATTAAAAGGAGAAAAGAACCATGGCAGAAGAACAGAAGAAGATCCAATTTACCGTCGAAGGTATGAATCGTCTGAAGGATGAGCTCGAAGAGAGAAAGACCGTCATTAAGGCGCAGGTCTCGAAGCAGCTCGAAGAAGCACGCGCACAGGGCGACCTCTCGGAGAACTCCGAGTACGATGAAGCGAAGGACGCACAGGCGAAGAACGAAGCAAGAATCATGGAGATCGAAGAGATCCTGAAGAATGCCGAAGTCATCGACACATCCGAACTCAGCAAGACCAAGATCTCCCTCGGTTCGAAGGTCACACTCCGTGACGAAGAGACGAAGGAAGAGATCCAGTACGAACTCGTAAACGCGAAGGACGCAGACATCTTCTCTAACCGTATTTCCCAGGACTCCCCGGTCGGCAAGGCCATCATGGGCAAGAAGAAGGGCCAGGTCGTCGAGATCACCACAGTGGCCGGTTCCTTCAAATATAAGATCACCAAGATCGGCGACTGATCCCGATTCCGTGAAGATCCAGGGACCCGGCCCTAACGGCCCCGGTCCCGTAAAACCCGAAACAACAAGAGCAGAAATCGCACCTTTCCGTGCGATTTCTCGCGCATAGAAAGAAAAGAGGAAGCGAATATGGCTGACGAGAACAACAACCAGGCCCAGCAGAACCAGCAGGCCCAGACCCAGGACTTAAATCAACTTCTGAAGATCAGAAGAGACAAGCTTGCCGAGCTGCAGAGCGCCGGTAAAGACCCCTTCAAGATCACGAAGTATGACGTGACCGTGCATTCACAGGATGCGAAAGCCAAGTTCGAAGCTCTCGACAGCGAACTTACCTCTTCCCTGCCCGAAGGCCTCTCCGAAGAGGAATCCGCCGAGAAGCTGAAGGAACTCCACGAATCCAGGAAGATCGAAGTTTCCGTCGCCGGCCGTATGATGCTCAAGCGCGTCATGGGTAAGGCCTCCTTCGCCACGGTCCGCGATCTTCAGGGCGACATCCAGATCTACGTCACCAGAGATTCCCTCGGCGTAGACGATTACCAGGACTTCAAGAAGATGGACATCGGAGACATCATCGGCGTGAAGGGCTACCTCTTCCGGACCCGTACCGGCGAGATCTCCATCCATGCCGAAGAGCTCAAGCTCCTCACCAAGTCCCTGCAGATCCTCCCCGAGAAGCACCACGGCCTGACCAACACCGACATGCGTTACCGTCAGCGCTACCTCGACCTCATCGTCAATCCCGAGGTACGGGAGACCTTCATCAAGAGATCGAAGATCATCAAGGAGATCCGAAACTTCCTAGACGGCAGAGACTTCATGGAAGTCGAGACCCCGATGCTCGTAAGTAACGCCGGCGGCGCTGCTGCCCGTCCCTTCGAGACCCACTACAACGCCCTCGATGAGGATGTCAAGCTCCGTATCTCTCTCGAGCTTTACCTCAAGAGACTCATCGTCGGCGGCCTCGAGCGCGTCTACGAGATCGGCCGTGTATTCAGAAACGAAGGCGTCGACACCCGTCACAACCCGGAGTTCACCCTGATGGAGCTCTATCAGGCATATACCGACTACGAGGGCATGATGGAACTTACAGAGTCCATGTTCCGTTACCTCGCCGAGAAGGTCTGCGGTACCACCCTCATCAAGTACGGCGACATCGAGATCGACTTCGGTAAGCCTTTCGAGAGACTGACCATGAACGACGCCATCAAGAAGTACGCCGGCGTAGACTTCGACGCAGTGACTTCCGATGACGAGGCAAAAGCACTGGCCAAGGAGCATCACGTGGAGTTTGAGGACCGTCACACCAAGGGCGACATCATCAACCTGTTCTTCGAGCAGTTCTGCGAAGAGAACCTGATCCAGCCGACCTTCATCATGGACCACCCGGTGGCCATCTCCCCGCTTACGAAGAAAAAGCCCACAGATCCCGAGAAGGTAGAAAGATTCGAGCTCTTCATCAACACATGGGAGATGTGTAATGCTTATTCCGAGCTCAATGACCCGATCGACCAGAGAGAAAGATTCGCCGCTCAGGACGCAGCATTTGAAGCCGGCGATGAAGAAGCTAACCACACTGACGAAGACTTCCTCAACGCCCTCGAGATCGGCATGCCCCCAACGGGTGGCATTGGTTATGGCATAGACCGCCTGGTCATGCTCCTCACCGACAGCCCCGCCATCAGAGATGTCTTGCTGTTCCCGACCATGAAAAGTTTAGACAAGTAATTCAATAAAATACGAGGGAAGGGCGACCAGACAAATAACCTGGTCGCCCTTCCTCTACTATCAATTATTCACATTCTTTTAGCCCTTGATAAATGATATAATAAACATGAACGTAAGCGTGTCTATTGCGAGGTGAAGAACATGTTAAACATATTCTTTGGCGACATGCCGGAAGCGATTTATAACACAAGCGTATATTTCAAGAACACGTATAAAGACAGCTGGATTACAAAAGATCTTTCGAAAGAAATGATAAAAGACATCGACAAATCCGTTGTTTTGGATTCAGCCAGAATCGACAGCCCGATTTTCGGTGTGATGTCGCCTGTCCAGCTTTCAGGCGGCGTCAAAACTCTTCTGCTTATTGCGAATGATAAAAAACATATCTTTAATGCATCGAACTGCGGAGACAATTGTGCTAAGTGGCTCCTGGAAATAGCAAAGAACGAAAAAGTCACGATCAATCTTCGGCACCTTATGGATTTCGGAGATCAAGAATTTAAAATCCGTGTAATCAATACCGGAGCAATCGTAAAAAACATGAGTCAGCTTGTGTATGAGGCAGGAGAGTTGGTATAAGCGATATGAAAGGCATACAGCACATCGAAGTATCTAACAGATACGCAAAATACAAATTCGACCTGTTCAGAAATATAACCATCATACGTGGTGAAAGCGGCACGGGAAAAACCACGCTGTACAATATGATTGCCGACTATACACGCGACAAAGAAAAAAGTGGTGTGAATCTTTCAAGCACGGCCCCCTGTGTCGCACTAACTGATTCAGATTGGAAGAATCAGCTCGGCAACATCGATGACAGTATCGTTTTTATTGATGAAGACTCCAAATACATCTCATCCGACGAATTTGCAAACGCCGTCAAAAACTCGAGTAACTATTATGTGATTTTCAACCGGGAGAATCTGCACAACCTTCCCTACAGCATAAACGAAATATACAAGATCAAGACAAGCGGAAAACACCATAGTTTAGTCAGAGTCTATAATCTGTCAGAAAAGTGCGAACTCCGATCCGGAAAAGCATCTCCCCGTTTTCTTCCAGATGTAGTTCTGACAGAGGATTCCCATTCAGGCTACCAGTTTTTCGATGCAGTAGTCGCAAAGAGCAAGGTCAAATGCGTATCATCCGGATCGAATTCCGCTGTATTCTCATGGCTCAAATCAAACGCGGATACGAATGCTGTCGTAATCTGCGATGGTGCAGCATTTGGCGCTGAAATAGACAGAGTGACCAAACTTATAAATGGCACGCGGTGTGTCCGATTACTTCTTCCGGAGTCTTTTGAGTGGATGATTCTGAAATCCGGAATCATCAAAAATGTTGATTCAGTATTGGCCAGCCCATCCAACTATATCGACAGCGCCGAATACTTCAGCTGGGAAAACTTCTTTACGTCTTATCTTATAGAAAAAACCAAAGACAGCTATTTACGATATAGCAAAGCGAAACTGAATCATGCCTATCTGCATGATTCAGAAGCCAAGGCCATTTTGGACGTACTCCCTGATTATATAAAACCAGAATAGGTTAGCTTTCTCAATCCCGACGATGAAGTCGATTGACAAATAAACCGTAATATCAGTGGTTTCAGGGTTTCGATTTTGCGACTTTGCGACCAATTCGCGACTGGGAACTAAAGATTTATAAACAGAAATAAAGAGAACACGCTACAGCGACTAGGCAAAATCAGCCTAGTCGCTTTTCTAATCTTCGCCCCTCATTTACGACCAATTCTTTGTTGTATAATTGTTGTAAACGGGGGTAACCCTTAGTATAGAAAAACCCGCTAATAATAGTCAATAGATATTTTTGTTGTTCTTATTAAATATCAATGGGCATAGCAAAGCAGACCATTTCTATAACGGAAATGGTCTTTCGTTTCTAAGAATGCTTTTTATGCAGTCTCTAAAGCATTC
>JAEEIT010000100.1 GCA_016281535.1 Clostridia bacterium
AAGCCGCACACTCAGCAAGTGTGACGCACTGAAGGAGAAACTGGCACCGACCACCAAGACGATCATTCACACGAGAAAGGTCGATGCGGACAAGGTCGACGAACTGGTCGCTCTGATGGAGGAATTCAAGCCGGACGTATGTCTGAACCTGGCGCTTCCGTATCAGGATCTGACGATCATGGATGCATGCCTTGCCACGAAGACTCCTTATGTAGATACTGCGAACTATGAGCCTGTCGACACGGCGAAGTTCGAATACAAGTGGCAGTGGGCGTATCAGGACCGCTTCAAGGAAGCCGGCATCACTGCACTTCTCGGCTCCGGATTCGATCCGGGTGTAACGGGCGTCTTCTCCGCCTATGCACTGAAGCATCAGTTCGACGAGATCAACTACATCGATATCCTCGACTGCAACGGCGGCGACCACGGCTATCCGTTCGCCACGAACTTTAACCCGGAGATCAACATCCGTGAAGTATCTGCCAAGGGCAGCTACTGGGAAGACGGTCACTGGGTCGAGACAGAACCGATGGAGATCAAGAGAGTCTACAACTTCGATCAGGTCGGTGAGAAAGACATGTATCTTCTCCACCACGAGGAGATCGAGTCCCTCGCGAAGAACATCCCGGGTATCAAGCGTATCCGCTTCTTCATGACATTCGGGCAGAGCTATCTGACACACCTCAAGTGCCTCGAGAATGTCGGCATGACATCCATCGAGCCGGTCATCTACGAAGGACACGAGATCGTACCTCTGCAGTTCCTGAAGTTCATGCTCCCGGATCCGGCCACCCTCGGTCCGAGAACCGTCGGCAAGACCAACATCGGCTGCATCTTCAAGGGAAAGAAAGACGGTAAAGAGAAGAAGTATTATCTCTATAACGTCTGCGACCACCAGGAGTGCTATAAGGAAGTCGGCTCCCAGGCCATCTCCTACACCACCGGCGTTCCGGCCATGATCGGTGCGATGCTCATCATGAACGGCACATGGAACCGTCCGGGCGTAAACAACATCGAAGAATTCGATCCGGATCCGTTCATGGATGCCCTCAACAAGTGGGGCCTCCCGTGGATCGAGGACTTCGATCCGGTCGAGGTCGAGTAAGAAACGGCTTCGCTTAAGAAGAACGCATAACAACGGGTGCCCTGCACGTGACCTTTGGTCCGCACGGGCACCTGTTCTTTTTTCTCATCCATCTATGCGTTCCCGAAGATATCAAATAAGTTTTCCACAACTAACTGAATCGTCACATTCGGAGTAGTATTACAAATCCTTCATTTTCGTCCGATGCCCATCTCCTATAATGATGCCGAAAAATAACACGATCGATGGCAAACGCGGTCTAAGAAGAGGCAAACGTGAAGAAAAGTACAGAAAATGGCAAACCAGAAGAAACCAGTGTTTTTGTAAGGAGTAAGACACCTTCCACTGAATCCACGCAAGACAGATTCGCAAGAGCGTACGCCGATACACCGGCAAAAGCATCCGAAAAGGATCACCCGCCGATAAGAAAGAAGAAGAAGAAGGCATCCCCGGTCCGCCGGCTCGTAGCCGTGGCACTCGTGGCATTACTGATCCTGGGAGGGATCACGGGCTGCGTACTTGTACTGGGTCAGAACGGAGGCCTTCCGGGCCTGCGCGCCTTCTTCTCCTCTTCCGATTCTCCCAAGAAGACCAAGAAGAGCAGCAATAAGAAGAAAAACTACAGCAAGAAGAATGATAACGACATCGAAGACGAGAAATCCGGCCGTCCCGGCTATCTTCTCGAAGAAGGCTCCTCAGACGGAGATCTTTCCGGCTATACGATCATCCTGGATCCGGGGCATGGTGGAAGAGATACCGGATGCGTCTTCCCCTTTGATGCACCGGACTACTATGAGTGCGACTTCAACCTGCGCATCGCCACACAGATCAAGGACGAGCTGGTCTCCCGCGGCGCAACAGTCTATATGCTCCGCACCGATAACAGCTGGGTCTCCCTCTATAACCGGCTGGCCCAGACACACCTGATCTGTCTGGACATCGCCGAGAAACAGGGGAAGCTTCCCTTCTCGAGCAAACGCGCGGATGAACTGCGCGACCTTCTTCAGGTCTGCATCGATATCAACGAGGACACCGTCGCGTCCGGCGGCATGGGCATCATGGTCGGATCCGGCGTAGGCGAAGACCTGGAAGAGCTTTTCGAGATGGAGTATAAACTGGATAATGTACTTTTCCTGGCCGTACATCTGAATTCCAGCGAGAGCCGGCAGCAGCACGGCACCCAGATCTACTACGTGACCGATGAATCCGTCATCGAGAGCGAATACAACCAGATGGCGACGAACTCGGAATACCAAAGATCCGATTTCCCGATCCGTGAAGAATACTACGGCCGGAACAACTCCGATAACGAGCTTCTCGCCTACTGTCTTTACGACAACATCGTCGGGAACATCCCGGAGTTTGCGACGAACGGCTATCCCACGAGCGCAGACAATTATGCCGTACTGCGCGAACACGGACTCTGCGGCGCATTGATCGAAGTGGCCTTTCTCAGCGACGACAACGACAGAAATATGCTCCTTCAGGATAACGTCGTGGATACGGTCGCATCTTCCGTAAGTGACGGCGTCGAGGTGTACTTCAGAGAAAAATAGTGTATCATGTGGGTACAGGCGCAAGCTACGATGCCTGAAGCCGCATGTACAATGATCTATACATTCGGAAAATCAAAGAATAAAGGAGAACCGGTGCGTTTCCTGAGCGAAGTCGAAACGAAGCCGTATATATGCATATGAAGAAGAAACTGGTAACGATAATGGCTGTTCTGCTGTCCGCTTCCCTGATGGCCTGCTCCTCTTCGAAAGAAACCACGAAGAGAAAGACGAAGAAGGTTTCCGGGAAGAAGACCGAGGCAAAATCGGACGATGATGACGAGGACGATCCGACCGAGAAGACCACGGCGAAGGACGATAATGGTGCGAAAGACCCTGACAAGAACGGAAACGGAGATTTCTCTCCGGACCTCACATTCGAGATCACCACGTTAGACGGTCAGACCATCACGGAAGAAGAATTCGCCGCGCATAAGATCACCATGATCAATTTCTGGGAACCCTGGTGCGGACCCTGTGTCAACGAGATGCCGGACATCCAGAAGCTCTACGAGAACTATAAGGACAAAGGCCTTCTGGTCATCGGTGTTTTCTCCTCCACGGACATGATGGACGATGTCAACACGACGATCGACAGTACAGGTGTCAAATACCCGATCGCCCCGTACGTCTCGGCTTTCGACCGGTTCCAGACAGGGTATGTACCGACCACGATCTTCGTCGACGAGAACGGCCATCTCCTCCCCGTTTCCAACGGCTATGGAGACAACGTATTCGTCGGCAGTAATTCCTACGACGACTGGGCGAGACTGATCGATTCGTACATCGCGTGACCTTCTTAAAGATAGGACCTGACATGATGAAGACACTTCTTAAGAAGAATATCCCGGCGATCCTCCTTCTCCTTCTGGGAGCAGGACTGATCGTCTTCGGGCTTTCTTCCGGTCAGGCCACATCCGTCATGAACAAGGCCATCCGTATCTGTATGGAGTGTATCGGAATTGGATAAGGAAAAAAGAGGACAAGAGCAGGATATGCTGCTCACCGGATCCACCCACGACACCGCCGGAGAAGCACGCTCCCACGCCGGGTGCCACCGCGGCGGTGGCGTCCGTCTCGGTATCCAATCTGTCGCCACACTGATCCAGAACGCCAATTTCAAGGGTTTTTTCACCGGGAAGATCTATACAGGTTCAAGCAAGAAAGTCTGCGTCCCGGGTCTGAACTGTTACTCCTGCCCCGGTGCGATCGGTGCCTGCCCCATCGGCTCTCTCCAGAATTTCCTAAGCGGCATGAAGTTCCGCTTCCCCTACTATGTACTGGGCATCCTTCTCTTCATCGGTGCGCTCATGGGCCGCATCGTATGCGGATTTCTGTGTCCTTTCGGATTTCTGCAGGATCTGCTGTATCTGATTCCATTCTATAAGAAGAACCGCTTCAAAGCCGACAAGTATCTCCGCTACCTGAAGTACGCTGTTCTCGCCGTCCTAGTGATCCTGCTCCCACTCTGTCTGCCCCTGACTCCGACATTCTGTAAATTCGTCTGCCCGTCCGGCACCATCGCCGGCATCCTCTCCTACATCACCCAGCCCTTGATCCGCTCACAGATGGGGTGGCTGTTCAACTGGAAGTTCATCGTCCTTCTCATCATCATCGTATCCGGCCTGATCGTCTACCGTCCCTTCTGCAAATACCTCTGCCCACTGGGCGCCTTCTATGGATTCTTTAACCGCTTCGCACTCGTACGCATGCACCTTAACGAGAACAAATGCGTGCACTGCAGCGCCTGTGCTAAGGCCTGCAAGATGAATATCGATCCGAGCCGGAAACCCAACAGCATGGAGTGCATCCGCTGCGGCGACTGCGTCCGTACCTGCCCGCAGAAGGCTCTTCACATCGGTCTGAAAGAGAAGTGAACTTCCCCCCTCTGCCGCGTATAGTTGATTGTCTTCTCCCCTTAGAAATGCTACAATTTTGCCATCAGAACCAACTACTTACGAGGTGAATCGTGGACAAGCGCATCCCTTTAAATCAGGTACCCACCCCTGCATATGTCATCGATCTTCCCGCCCTCCGACGTAACGCAGAGCGGCTGAAAGAAGTATCCGACCGCTCCGGCGCGCACATTCTTCTCGCGCAGAAGGCCTATTCCTGTTACGCGACGTATCCGGAGCTCAGTAAATACCTCTCCGGCACGACAGCGAGCGGCTACCACGAAGCACGTCTCGGCTATGAGGAGATGGGGAAGCCCTACGGCAAAGAGACCCACGTCTATGCTCCCGCCTTCACTTCCGAAGACATGGACAAGCTCCTTCCGATCTGCGATCACATCATCTTCAACTCCGTAAACCAGTGGAAGACCCACCGCGACCGCGCCCTTTCCTTTGGCAGAAGCACTGCCGCCGCATCGCGTCCTTCCCCGGCCGGGACGGTTCCCGGATCCGAAATCCCGAACCAGCCGTCTTTCGGTCTTCGCATCAACCCGGAATACTCCGAGATCGAGACCGATATCTATAACCCCTGCGTCAAGGGCTCCCGTCTGGGAATCCTGCGCGAGGCGCTGGATCGGGAACTGGGAGAAATCCCCGTCACGGAAGAGATCTGGAACGATTCCCTATTCTCGGGCATCGAAGGGCTTCACTTCCACACCCACTGCGAGCAGGGCTTCGAGCCACTGTTCCGCACCATCAAGGTCATTGAAGAGAGATTCGGAGACCTTCTTTCCCTCCCGCAGATCAAGTGGCTGAACCTCGGCGGCGGACATCACATCACGAAAGACGAATATGACAGAGAAGGGCTCATCTCCGAAGTGAAACGCCTCAGCGGGAAATACAACGTCACCGTATACCTCGAGCCCGGCGAAGCCGTAGCCATCGACGCAGGATATCTGATCGGCACGGTCATGGACATCGTCGAGAACGGCATGAAGATCGCCATCTTAGACGTCTCTGCCGCATGTCATATGCCCGATGTTCTCGAGATGCCCTATCGCCCCCCGCTGAAAGACGCGTACGAAGCCGGCGAGAAACCCTATACCTACCGTCTTGCCGGGAACACCTGTCTCGCCGGCGACGTCATCGGTGACTACTCGTTCGAGAATGAGCTCTCCGTCGGCGACCGGTTATATTTTCTTGACATGGCTATGTATACTATGGTAAAAAACAATACGTTCAACGGTATGCCGCTTCCTTCGATCTGGCTTCTAGATGAGAACGGAGAAGCTGTGAACGTTAAAACATTCAGCTATGACGATTTTAAGGCACGGCTGTAAAACGGGGATAGACTTTTATAAGGAGTTATGAAAACCATGAAGAAGAGACTTACCGCCGTTTTAGCGAGCGTGATCACAATATCACTCATCGCAAGTACCGCCTGCAAGAAGAAAGAAAAGAGATCCAATCCGGACGTATCCGTCGGAAAGGATTATTTCCCGGAGATCACGTTCACGATCCAGGATATGGACGGAAACTCCATCGATGAATCGGTATTTTCCCTGCACAAGCTCACCATGATCAACTTCTGGGAACCGTGGTGCGGCCCTTGTATTAACGAGATGCCGGACCTTCAGAAGCTGTATAAAGACTACGAGCAGCAGGGCTTCTACATTATCGGTGTCTACTCCAGCACAGACATGAAAGATGACGTCAAGAATATCATCAAGAATGCCGGGATCACATATCCGATCGCAACATACGACTCCGCTTTCGACCGGTTCCAAACAGGTGTCGTCCCGACCACGATCTTCGTAGATGAACACGGATGGATACTGCCTCTCGCCGCCTCGGACCAAGATAAAATGTTTGTCGGAGCCGGCACCTACGAGGACTGGGCAGGACTGATCGGAACCTATCTGCTCTATGAAGAGAGAGAAGATGCAGCGGCATAAAGGATACATTTCCGCGCCAAAAGCACTTGTTTTTGCAACATTTGCATTTTCAAGTTTCATAATGCGGGATCCTTCCGAATCTGCCCGTCATGCCCTATTCGTCAAGAGAATCGGATAGTTATCCGATAGTTTGTCTATTCTTTCCGGGTGAAAAAACGCGTCATTTTTTGCAACGTTTTTTATTTTCCTTGCAAAATCATGCATATTCCTATTTGCAAAACCTATTATGGGTTGTATAATGACAACTGTTGAGCCGGAAGTTTCGGGGACAAGTGCTTTTCCTAAGGAAAACCCGGGACAGAGGCGAATTGATTTCAGTAATTTATTATGGAGGAAAGAAACATGGCACTTAAGAATGAGTATTTAAAGCGTGTTTACGACAAGATCCTGGCAAGAGATCCTAATGAAAAGGAATTCCATCAGGCTGTTCTCGAGGTTCTCGAGTCTCTCGAGCCGGTCATCGACCGTCACCCGGAGTATGAGGCAGAGTCCCTCATGGAGAGAATGGTAGAACCGGAGCGTATCATCACATTCCGTGTTCCGTGGCTGGATGATCAGGGTAAGGTACAGGTAAACCGTGGTTTCCGTGTACAGTTCAACTCCTCCATCGGACCTTATAAGGGCGGTCTCCGTCTGCATCCTTCCGTTAACCT
>JAEEIT010000101.1 GCA_016281535.1 Clostridia bacterium
CAGCCGCTGTCCGCGTGATCGGGGAAGGCAGAAAGAGCCGCATGTTCCAGCAGATCCTTCTGTTCTCGGTCCTTGTGGCAGAACTGGCGACGTCGACGATGGCTACCGTTAGCCTGGTAGCTGCGCACGAGAGTTTTACGGGATGGGACTTCTATGCTTCCAAGTATAATGAGATCCAGGAACTCGTAGTGGAGGACGAGAAGCAGAGTCCCTATGGATTCGAGCGTTCTGAGATCTATCCGGCGTATATCTGCAACCAGCCGGCTCTCTATAATTTCAAGGGTATCTCGATCTTTACGTCTACGGCGAGAGAGAGCTTCGTTACCTTCATCAAGAACCTCGGCTTCCATAACAATGGAATCAACAGTATGCGTAACTACGGACTTACCGAGGTGACGGGCACACTCTTCGGCGTGCATAACATGTATGATCTGAATAAGAACTCGCCGATTCCCGTCTGCTTCGAAGAGGTGGAAACCGGCAACTCCATCCGTAAATGTGTGAATCCGGATGCTCTCGCACTCGGCTATATGACCGCATCGGATGTGTTGACCTACCATATGAACCAGACTTCTGTACCGTTTATCTCTACCAGTGCTTTTGTAAAGAGTATGGGTGTGACGAGCGATGTCTTCAGAGAAGTTGACCTTGAACTGTCTGAACCTTCCGGAATGACGGAAGGGGGAGGAAACTCCCGTACCGGATATAAGTGTACATTCTCCGCAGTCAAGACGGCACAGGTCATTATCGAGCCGAAGAATGTCTCTTCCGGGGACCATCTGTATCTGTATGTTGTGGCCAATAAGGCTCCTTCGATCACGATCCTTGACACCAATACAGAAACGGACGAGACGAAATCCTCGTCTGTTACGGGCAGGAAATACCAGATTTTCGATCTTGGCTATGTCGATGAGAATTCCGAGAAGAAAGTCACGATCAAGTTTAACGAGAGTGAAAACCTGTCGGGCAATCTGTGGATCCAGGTAGCAAGGCTCGATGAAGATGCGTACCGGGAGATGATCGATCTTCTTTCTGATGAACAGATGAAGGTCGTGTCTTACGATTCTACGCATGTTGAAGGAGTGGTCACGGCGAATCAGGACGGAGCGCTGTTCCTGACGATCCCGTACGATGAGAACTGGACTGCCGTGGTGGACGGCGTGGAGACACCGATTCTTCCGATCGACGATGCATTCATGGCATTAGAACTGAAGGCAGGGACACATACGATCTCCCTCACGTATTATCCGGCTAAATTCGATCTCTGCGTGAAGATTTCGATCGTTTCTCTTCTCGCTCTTATCCTTCTTACCGTGATCCGAAGGATCCGCGAAGCGGCAGAACGCAGAAGAAAATTTCAGACCATAGAGGGAGTGACAGATGTAGAACCGGAAACCGAAGGTATGGATCCGGATGAGTTGGAGAAAAAAGACATTCCGGCGGAGACATCCGCCGAGGTCCCTGCTGCACAGATATCGGAGTCAGAGGAGCTGCCCTCCGGGGAGGATGAATGAGATATCTTCGTAAAGACAGCCGCATCACTCTGGCTGAGCCGAGAACGAAGCTGTATCTTCTGGCTTCTTTTCTTGCGCCGATACTGGTTCTCCTGGTTATTGCATTTAAGTTCAAGCTTTACCCGTTTACTTCGGACTGTTTCGCAACAGAATCACTTCGTCGTACCTATTTCCCGGTAATTGCCGAATTAAGAAGAAAGATCCTCTCCGGAGAATCACTTTTCTATTCATGGAATGCCGGCGGCGGTGTGAACTTCTGGGCGTGGATCTCTGCATATGCATCCAGTCCGTTCGTCCTTCTGTATCTTCTCTTTCCAGAAGACTCCATAGCTTCGGTAACACAGATCATATTCGCGCTGAAGGCTTCCTTCGCCGCATTATCACTCTTCCTTCTCCTGTGGAAAAAGGAGAATGTAGTATCTCCGATCAGTGTTGCCCTTTCCGTTGCCTATGGCCTTTGCGGATATGTTCTTACCTATTCTCAGGAACCATGGCTCCTTGATTCTGTGATTCTGCTGCCGCTTCTGATCCTGACACTCCATTTTCTGATCCGGGGGAAGAAACCTCTTCTGTTCTCCCTTGTATGTGCACTCATGGGCATTACATGTGCCAAGGCCGGCGTATACATGCTCCTTTTCGTTTTTGCGGTGTTCCCGCTGCTGATCATTGAGGATCGTAGAGAGAATCGGGATCATCGGAAGCTCCGGACGATCTTCAAGGACTTCTTCATATACTTGTTCCTCGGTATCGGGCTCTCGGCCTTCGTCTGGTATCCGGCATGTCAGGCTCTATGGAACTCGAAAGCGGGGATGGAGACCCTTCACATTCCGGAAGATCTTCAGATGAACCTGAAGGTCTGGGATATTCTGGAGCAGGCAGGCTTCGATTCTCCTCTGATGTTCCCGTTCTTCGAGACCCAGCTTCCCAGTGTCTACTGCGGAATCTTCCCGGTGATTCTGGTGATACTATATGGCTTTTCCCCAAGGATCGGCTTTGTGGAGAAGGTTTATCTCTTCTGTACGATGGTCGTTCTCTATATCTCCATGTCCAGTAAGATCCTTCAGTATCTGGTTCTGGGATTGCACTTCCCGATTACCGGCATATATCCGCAGGCCTTATTAATTACTTTCCTTATTATGTATATGTCCGGCCGTATTCTTTCGAAGGGCGTATGGTTCGATGACCGAAGCCATGTTCACGTTGCTCTGGGCATGATCCTGACCTTTATGCTGATCCGGTCTGCGATTACGAAGAATCTTTCCTACTCGGATTATTCCGTCTATATGGCGCTTCTTTTCCTGACTATCTACATAACGGTCATTCTTTCTTCCGCGTCTTTACAAGAAAAGAAAAAACGAGCCGTTATGGTACTCCTTGCGTCAGCCATGATCCTGGAGAGCGGACTTTCTTTCTATCGGCCGATCAAAGAGAAATATTATCACGAAGTGCTGGAACGTCCTGTTGTGGATAAAACCGCACTGGATGGTCTTCGCATCGATCCGGCTTCCGGCACGAGAGAAACAAAGATGAAGAGAAAGAAAACCTATGCACTTGATAATTCCGTTCTGGTTAAGAAGGAGGATATAGAACTTCCGGAGAAATACCTTTCTGTGAGAAACAGTCTATCCGCAGGGGAACGCGTACTTATTCCGTCTCCTTCCGACGAAAACTACAATTATGGGTTTGCATACCGATTCGCGACTCTTTCTTCGGATGGATATATGACTTCACTTAAATTCGCCAGAGTGCTCCATGCCCTGGGGATCAACCGGAGTACAGATGGGACGAAGATCCTCCCGTGTCCGGGTACACCCGTAACGGATGCGATCCTTCGTCAGGGACGGCTGATCGAAGAAATAAACGAGATAGGCAGTGTCCGCCCTCTTTCTGATTCAGGCAGGAACGGATTCGTCTTCGTAGCTGATGATGTTTACGGTGATCTTCTTACCGATCCGTCGCCCTTTGTCAATCAGAACGAACTGGCGTACCGTCTGACGGGGATCAGACCTTTTCAGGTTCTGGATCTGGAAGCAACGGATCTTGAGAATATGAGAGAGAAGGATGGGGCATACGTGGCTGTCGACGGGTCGTCTGCAGCGAACATCTGCTTCGAATCACGTGAAGCTCTCGGTTCGGACTATAATACTCTTTATATATACTTCAGTTGCGAACAGAAAGTGACAGTGGATGTCTATCTCCGTAATGACGAGAATGAGATCCCGATCGATCTTTCCGGAAGGATCTCAGATGGATGTATCCGGGTCGACCTGGCCCATCCGGAAGGCTGGATCCTTTCTGTGGACCTGCAAGTTTATTCGCCGGATGATTCGTCATTAAAGTTCTATGCTGCAGTACAGGACCAGGAAAAGATGGACATGTTCGAAGAGAAGATGCGGTCCGGTGTTTGGAGCCAGGGTTCCTATGAAGCAGGTAAAGTTACGGGAAGTGTGGATGCTCCGGAAGCGGGAACATTGATGTTCAGCGTTCCGGCTGATGACGGATGGAAAGCCACGATCGATGGGCACGAGACAGTGGTTTTCCCGGCGTATCGGACATTTCTGGCAGTACATGTGCCGGAGGGACATCACGAAATCGTCCTCTCGTACACGCCGGAAGGATTAGATGAAGCGGCGGTAGCAAGCGTGTTTGCGGCTGTACTTCTCATCCTTTTGTCGGTAAGCAGACTTCTGCCGGATAAGAAAAAACGCAGCAAAACAGAGAACCGAGAAGAGAAACTTATGACTGAAGAGGAGGAACAGGTGAGATGAGTGAGCATAAGGATACCTTTCCCACCACCTTTGTCGTGTTCGACATGGAATGGAATCAGCCGATTCCGTATATTCCATCTCCGGTCGATCCGAAGACCCTTCCAGGTGAAATCATCGAAATCGGAGCGGTGAAACTCCGGATGAATTCTGAGAAGGATTACGAGTTTTCCCGGCCGCTCAGACTGACGGTCCGGCCAGTCTACTACCGCGTGATGAATAAACAGGTTTCCAGGGTGATCAATAAGAGTACGAGCGACCTCAAGTGCGGACTCCCTTTTCCGGAGGCCTATCAGCAGTTCGTGGAGTATTGCGGAGAGGATTATGTGCTATGTGCCTGGGGAGATTCGGATATCTCCATTCTTCGGGCGAATCTCAAGATCCACGGGCTCTCTGCAGAACTGAACGAGCGCTTCATGGACATTCAGCCTTTCTTCGGCAAGGTAGGCGAGAACACAACGATGCAGAGAAGTGTGAATTATGCAGTCGATTTTTACAGGATCCCGCAGACGGATGATTTTCACAGCGCAGATAAAGATGCATGGTACGAGGCGCAGGTCCTGAAAGAAGCGCTGATCGACTATTTTGCACTGGAATCGAAAGAGGCAGGCACAGGTGAGAAGGTGATCCCCTTACATTCATATATATCTAATCCGAATCTGACGACACAGTTCCGATGGAGAAGTGCAGTCTTTGCGACAGAGAATGAAGCGGACATGGCGGCGGAACAGGAGAAACTCTTCTGTCCGATCTGTAATGAAGAATTAGAACCGGACGTGGACTGGTTTGCGTCCGGACATACGCACCTTTCTCTGTGGAAATGTAGCAAGCACGGTTTTCTCTCAGGAAAAATACGCGCCAAGAGAACTCCGGATCAGAAATTTTATGGTGCCGGTCAGATCCGATTTGCAAATGCAAGCTCAGCGTGGTATGTTAGAGAGAAGTGGCAGTCTAAAAACGAAGAACAGGTCTGTGCTATTGAGGACGGCACCTCTTCGACGGAAGAAACAGACTGAAACCTACATAATTGCCAGACGAAAATGATTGAATTGTGAAATAATGTGAAGTTTCCAATCAAAACTCTTTTATTTTGCGTTTCCGTCAATATAATGGTAATTAAGTATAACCAAAAAATGTAACTTATCCGCAATGATTCATTAGACAAAAGTTTGGAGGCAACAAAGATGAAGTTCTTACATAATGGTAAGCTGCATCAGAGAAACAGCAGACGAGGTGGCATGCTTATTCTCGTTCTGATGATCTTTGCTGTGTCGCTTATCCTTATTTCATCTGCTATGACAATTACGCTGGCTAGCCGTAACCGCTACTATGTGGATGCGGAGCGAAGCCAGGAACGTCTGACTCTTTCGTGCGCGGCCGAGACGGTGATCGATGCCCTTATGACGCAGGAGATCACAGATGATCAGCTCGAGTTGATGGCTACGACGAATGGTACATCGCAGTATAAGATCACCGGAGCGAATGCTTCGAGACTCGGTGGTGTTCAGGCTTCGAGCACCAAAGGTACGACGATTGCACCTGGTCTTGCCGGAGTGACAGGGGCGAACGATACATACTTCACGGTAAGGAAGGATCCGAGTAATGCTGACGATATTATCATGGAGTTCAGCACGATCATTGATCTGACAAGTTCGGACAAGAAGGCTGAGAATCTTCGTGTATATCTGCATAAGAAGCCGGTTACACCGGACCCGAAGCTTTGCGCAAATATGGCAACATTCGGTGAAGAGGGTTCTTCGATCTCTATTCCGAGACTTCACATTACAGCTACGAAATCCTACTCCGTATTCCACGGAAATGTTGATATCATCAATGCTTCCGGTGAATCTCATGTTCACAATACAATGATCTTTACCGGAAAGACACGCCCGGCACAGGGTACTCTTTTCTACAATGATGTTATCTTCTATGGCCCGAATGCAAGTATTGATCTTTCCAGTGCCGGTACCGGTAACGGTATTCAGACTACGGGAGGTATCTACTTCCTGGGTACAGACTTCATGGGTAACTCAGGAACGCAGGAAGTCTTCAGAACCGGCGCGGGCGTTCCGGCAGCAGCTCCTGGAAATCAGGTTGTATCTGCAGCAGGCGGTGCGTACTTCTACAAGGCGAACATGACTGTTAACGGTGATACGCTCCAGAATGGATCCCAGGGTGCTCCATACTGGGTCGTCGGATCAGGCAGTACAGTTAAGAATAACAACACTTCTGATAACTCTTCGACAAAGTACATTAACGACGGTGGTACTTACAATAATGCCGGTGGAAACAGTTCTCGTAATGGTGTAGCGGCAGCGTCTCTTACAGGTACGGATAAGACGACCTATGATAGCATCAAGGAGAAAGCTGCGAAGTACCTTGCCGGTGATGTAAAGGCAGCGGCAGAACAGCAGGTTCCTACCACACAGTATATGAAGGACACGTTTGGCGGCCATAAGAACGGTACAATGATTAGCGCTTCCCAAACGTCTCTTCCGGGCGGCAAAGATTATAAGATGTCTGGATCATATGGCGGTGGCAAGACCCTCGAGATAAACCTTGCTGATGGCGATACGTACATCTACATGCCTGCGGATGTCACGCTTAATGATTACGTGATCAAGGTATCAAATGCATCGGATAACCGTCTCTATATTTTGCTTGCAGAAGGTGTAACACTGCATATCGGTAATGGCAGCAATCCGTACGACTGGAAACCGAATTCCGGCATCATCTCCTGCGATAGCCGCACGGGTAGTGGTGATTCTTCTAAGGCGGTAACAGGTTCACAGAAACCGGCCTGTGTTATTGCAGGTTTTGGTGGCAACCTCCTGCATGTGCCTACACAGTGCAGTGTTCTGGAAGCCTATGTTTCACTTGCGGGTAACAGCACGATCTGGTATCAGACAGGTGGAAACCGTTTCTATGGACGTTTAGAGGCAAAGAACTTCGTATTCAACTTTAAACTGGATAACAGCGGTTCTATCCAGGGTAACCATTTGGAAATGGCAGATTGCCCCGGCATGGACGAAGACTCTGCTGGTGGAGAGAAGCCTCTGACACCCCATTACGAAGTAACAGGCTATGAGTATTACTATTAAGTAGTTCGCCTGTTGGTGATTAGTGGAAAAATGAATATAGGTTAATTCCTCGATGGGGGGCTCGAAAGAGCCCCCCTAATTAATTTGTGAAGTATCAACGAGAGAGACTGTGGGGATGATAGTGGCCTGACAAATATATTGAGTAAGGAATCGCTTTGGGCGGAGCTTCAAATGTAATCAACCGGGCCGATCAGAAGAACCCGGTTGCAAGCCAAGAGGCATGATTAGATATCAGTCTGATAGAAAAGTGCTGTAGGACAATCAAATAGCCAGCTGATAAAAGGCATATGCATAGTATCCAAGTGCAGCACCGGCCGCCAATACTGTCCCGAGATATTTGATGCTGTTACTGTTCTTGATAAGCAGGCGGGCAATTAAGTAGACCGTGGCGGCCACGATAGCGGGAATCAAGCCGATTGCAGCACATAGAGCAATGGCGAAAAGATCGGAAGTACGAAGAGCTTTCTGGTCTTTATCTTGGAAATAAGAATGGACGCTTCTGCCTCCACGGACAAGAAGAACAGAAAGAATCACAGCAAGAAGACCGATTATGGCGCCGCCAAAGAAACGGATGGAGATGGATCTAAAAAGAGAAGAAAGACTATCCGAGCTGTTCCCGGTAGCCACATTGAGGACTTTGGCCAGAACCTGAACCAGATAGTCGATGCCAAGGGCAACGGTCATTACGTACATAGATGAACCGGTGTCCTTCATGATCATCATCTCTACGATGACAATGTTGATCATAATGAACAGTGCGCAGAGTTCAATGAACGGGAAAACATTTTTAGAAGGATCCATCGGATCAAGGAACAGAGCAAGATGAGAGGCGGCCATTATCATATAGGCGAGAGCAGTGAGGCTCTCGATCTTGATATATCTTGAAGAAATCGGAGTCTTGCAGTATCGGCATTTGCCACCGAGAAAGAGCCAGCTGAAAATCGGAACGAGATCCAGTGCACCAAGTTCATGACCGCATGTCATGCACATCGAGTGACCTTTAACGATTGTCCGATGTTCCGGAATCCTGTAAATACACACATTTGTGAAGCTGCCGACGATGGCACCGAATATTCCTGCCAGTACAATATTTAAGATTGCTAAAACAATTTCCGGACTCATTTTCTTCTCGCCTCCTGTATATTATCTAAATTATTACAAACCTGCGGATATTGCAAATTACCTTTCTTTTTTCTTGTTTTTCTATCAAACTTTTTTGTATATTTTCGACAAAATACGCAGTTTTAGTTGCAAAATAGCAGTTTTCCATGTATATTTATTTGAGAAAAAGACGATGGTAAATGTCACGTCAGGAAGGGATCGGGTTACAAGAAGGTAACAGTTTCGCTTGGAGGATGAGCGAAATTGTAATTTTTGTTTTACACGAAACCCTATACAAACGGTGCCGTTTGGGTGTACATTACTATTATCAAATATGAGTGAGACGTGTTTAGTCTTACCATCAGATACTAAAGCGTGCATCAATTTGGGAGGGTATGATGAAACGATTAGGTGACATACTTATTGACAGCGGTTTTCTGTCCCAGGCGGAACTTCAGGAAGCTCTAGAGGCTCAGCGTACATCTGCTACGAAGAAGCGTCTTGGTGAAATTATTGTAGAGAAAGGATTGCTCACGGAGCTTGATATTCTCAGAGCGATTTCAAGTCAGTATGAACTCCCTATCATCGACCTTCAGCAGGTAGATATTGATCAGGAAGCGACAAAGGTCGTCACAGAGCAGTATTGCGAAGAGAACCTGATTATTCCGGTTGCTTTCGACGAAGGTAAACTGGTTGTTGCTATTTATGACCCACTGAATATTCTCGTTACAGATGACTTGCGTTTCCGTACCGGAAACGATATCGTTACGCTTCTGGCTCCGAAGCAGCAGATCCTTGCCGCGATTAAGATGAATTATGGTAGAGAAGTTGCGAAGAAGGCGGCGGACGACCTGGCAGCGGATCTTGACATCGAGGATATGAAGAAACTCGGCGATGAGATCACAGATGAAGTCAATAATGCGCCGGTAGTTAAGCTTGTTAACTCCATGATCGAGTTTGCTATTCGTGCGAATTCTTCCGATATTCACATCGAACCGATGGAAGATCGTGTTCGAGTCCGTATCCGTATCGATGGTGTTCTCCAGGAGATCATGAGCAACCCGGTTGCTGCGAGAGATGCCATCATTACACGTATTAAGATCCTTTCCGGCATGAACATTGCCGAGAAGCGTATACCTCAGGACGGTCGTGTTCAGACCATAATCAACGGCAAGCCGGTTGACATGCGTGTATCTATCCTCCCAACAGTACATGGTGAAAAGACCGTTATCCGTATTCTGGCTAAGAACGATGCCAACCTGAACCGTAAGTATTTAGGTATCAGTGAACATAACAATGAGATGATCGACCGAATCGTTAAGGTTCCACAGGGCGTTTGCCTGATCTCTGGTCCTACCGGTTCCGGTAAAACAACAACGCTCTACACTCTTCTCTCTGAGAAGAACACTCCCGAAACAAACATCGTTACCGTTGAGGACCCGGTAGAAATTCAGATCCCGGGCCTTAACCAGGTACAGGTTAACGCAAAGGCAGGTATGACATTTGCCAGTGGTCTCCGTTCTATTCTCCGTCAGGACCCGGATATCATCCTCGTCGGTGAGATCCGTGACGGTGAGACTGCCGAGATCGCGATGCGAGCTGCTATCACCGGTCACTTGGTTTTCAGTACTATCCATACCAACGACGCCGTATCCTCTATTAACCGTCTGATTGATATGGGTATCGAGCCGTTCATGGTTTCTACTGCTCTGATCGGAGTAGTTGCCCAGCGACTTGTCCGCCGTATCTGCACCAACTGCCGTGAAGAATATACACCTGGGCCGGATGAAGTGGAACTTCTCCATCTCAAGCCGGGTCAGAAGCTCTATCGTGGCGCAGGCTGCTCGGAGTGTAACGAAAAGGGTTATAAGGGTCGTATCGCGATCCACGAAGTGGTCATCATGACCAAGGCCATGAGGGCATTGCTTGAGCGGCGCGCAAGTGAAGATGAGATGCGCCAGCTTGCAATCTCCGAAGGTACATTGATGCTTGCCGACTCAGCTGCACAGCTTGTATTAGAGGGTATTACTACTGTGCAGGAAATGAGTAAAGTAACATATTCCATTGACGGTTAAGGAGGAAAGAAAGTGGAAGAATTTACATTAAGTATGGATGCCATTCTCACAGAGGCTGTTCGCCGCCAGGCGTCCGATACGCACATCACCGTCGGTCTCCCGCCGATG
>JAEEIT010000102.1 GCA_016281535.1 Clostridia bacterium
ACTCTGGGCTGGAGAAATATTATCGTCCTGCTTTTTATTATTTTTG
Organism: Clostridia bacterium; assembly: GCA_016281535.1. Classification (GTDB taxonomy): domain Bacteria; phylum Bacillota; class Clostridia; order Saccharofermentanales; family Saccharofermentanaceae; genus Scatonaster. The sequence goes on from JAEEIT010000102.1 coordinate 47, forward strand.
CAAGCAACCGCGTATGGTAGAATCATGCCAACACAAAGAATGCTTGTAGGTTGTAAGGCAGTAAGACACAACGCACGGCATCAGTCAGGGAAGAACCGGCAGGACTCATTAGTTCTGCCGGTTCTGTTTTCTGCAGGAATAGGTTTTTAATTACGTTTTGAAAAAAGACATTCTGTGCAATCAACGCGCCTGAACGTTCAGGCGCAATTATCTTGTCAGGGAGATTCCCTGAGACCCTAACCGTAATTCTCATCGTAGTACACATTTAGGCGCTCATATAGCGAAGCGGCAATCTGCTCGACAGAGCGGTTCTGCGAATAGAAAGACTGCATCTCATCCACGATGATGTTAAATAATCTCCAGTCATAAGCGCAGATCGCATCCACAGAACGAATCGCACGACGGAAATCCTCCACTTCTTCCGGAGTCGCTTCGTAGTCATCACTATACAATCCGGTCCATTCTGGGATTGTTCGTCTTGCCGGATCCATAGCACATGCGCACATCTCTTCCACCCATTTTTCTTTCACCGGAATGCGTCCGCCCGCCACGACCATTTTCTGAACTTCATCCGAAAACATCTGTCGGATTAGTTGCCAGCACACTTCCGGATGCTTACTGGAAGTAGATATCGCCACCAGACTTTCCGAATTCAGAACATGAACCGAGCCCGTAAGAGAAGGGAACCCCATATACGCATATCGTGTTCGATTCGATAACCCCTCATCTTGCAAACTTCTGATAGAACCTACACTGTATATATCAAGCAGACTTTCCGCGCCGCCACCCCGATTCTGTTCCGTAATTCCATGTTTTAACGCGATTGTTATCATACTCTGAAGATTTGCCTTGGCTGCGGCAGGATCTGCCTTCTGAGATGCCCAGAAAGAGGGGAAATCGTACATGATTGCTTCCGCTACGATATCTCCAGGAGTGGCCATAGAGACGGCCGGAATTTCCAATTCTTCGGCCTTCTGATCCATATCACTTAGCGTGATATCCGGATTTTCTCCGAAGTATTCCACCTCCCCGCGGTATCCGTTCAGCCAGTAGGAGCCAAAAACCTGATAGCAGTGTCCGTCTTTACTAAGTAACGATGCGATGGACGGAGAAAAGTCATCAAACGAGAATTCCACATCATTCTCCATGTAAGGAAGCATATCGATAACCATCCTGCTTCTTCCCATGTAATTGTAATCGAATACCTGCCCATAGAAAATATCCGGCGCATTCCCTTCTTGGAAATACTTTATCATTCTTACCGTCTGCATCTGCGCATCCTGCGGGGTATGCCATCCGAATTCATCTGAGAAATCAACATACACGGCACGATATTCGTCATTTTCTATATTGAATAGGTAAATCGCCCATTCCAAGGCTGCATTGGATCCCCCGAATCCGCCAATAGTAATTTTCTCCCTTGACGTATATTCAATCGAGCTGTCATACTGGAAAAACAATATCTCTTTCGTTCCATCAAAATAGTCATACTTTCTGGCAAAGTGCTCATCATCCAATGGAATATACTCCGGACTAAAACTCGGTTTCTTCGCAGGTCGGACATTGATTTCAGAAAAATCAGCCAGTTTTTTTGTCTGCATATTCAGCAAGTCAATCTTGTATTCGGCATCCCTATTGAAATAGTATTTTCCTTCTTGATTTCTCAAGCCTCCATCAATATCGTATGCAGATGCCTTCTTCGTGACTTTTCCGGTTGCGAAATCAAGGGCATAAAACTCCGATTCCTCTTGAGTCTCCACTACGGCAAAATACTGTCCGTTCTCTTCGATTATTGCGTGATCATGCTTGAAGGTTACATCCTTGGCATCAATTCTGGCCGTCCGCTGATAGTTCTCATCATAGAGCTCAATGGTATGAAACCCGGTAATAGCAAATCCGCTCTCTAGCTGGACGATATCCGTGGCCTGATAATCCGTGGGGATCGCCTTCTTCTCCAAGCCGTTCTTTCTATCAACAAACACAGCATATGTGGATAATTCACTACCATCTTGTGATGCTGCCATGTCTTCTTTAGAAGAGCCAATAAATGCAAATGTATCGTCCTTGACCATATTCGGGATCTGTGGAGTGGCAATTTCCAATGTATAAGTTAGTTCTCCGTCTTCATTTACAGAATAGATATCTGTTATGAACTGCTCACCAGCAATCTTCTCATCTGTCTTGGCGTAACCAACAGCGACACAGTACGCTTCCCCATCATAGAAAATCCGATTCCGACCAATGATGTATCCTTCTTTCAAAGGGACTTCCCACTCTACATAACGATACCCGTATCTCCCTTCGGTGCTTGAGTTGGGACTTTTTGAAGATCTTTTACAAGATGCCCCTGCTAACACCATCAGTCCGGCAAGCAACAGAGCAATCCTCTTTTTCAGTATAACAGTCTGATTCATTTTCTTTTTCCTTTTCTTGATTTGAAGTGACAACAAGTCTTATATGGTCCCCCAGAAGAATTCCGAACTGTTCGCTTCATATCTCGGAGAATACATCATTTCACCGGTTATCGCATTTACATATACTCCCTCAAATACAACAGGGCCTCCTGGCATAAATTCCAAGCAGTATGCTTTCCAGCATGGAACCAACACAGCTTCCGGAATCACACAGGATTTTGTTTCCGGATCAAACACGCCAAGCGGAATATAAACTAATTCCGCTGCAAACATGTATACCTCCTCAGGCACGCAAGTTTTCGTAACATAATTCAACCCATCCTTAAGCCCGCCTTTCACCTCGTCAAAAGATTTCAGCGGTACGTTTTCCTGGATGGTTTCTACGATTTCCAGCGGCGGTAATTGATTAAAATCGACAATTTGATTTTCACATTCCAGCATTTCGCGAGACGGATACAAAGACGCCATGATCGTCGGCGCAACCACATCGTCCCATTCATACACAGCTCGCCAGTTTCCCGGAGTTTCATTGTGTATATAAGCGTTAACCGGGATTCCATCGATTCTTGGGTTGATAAGTGGATAATAATATATAGTAGAACAGTCCGGGCGCACCGCTTCGGTTTCTGCAAAAATGGCATCCGGGCACGCAGACAAATCATAAGTAACACGGAAAAATCTGTCTTTTTCGGAAAAATCCGGGCCATTCGGAAGTTCGGCAAAACTTTTCATATCTCCACTACTAACGATCTCAATAGTATCAACCGTCTCTTTCATCACTTCATAAGGCGTCTGGTAAAGAGTGGGCATGGTTTCCATTCCCGTGCCTCCATTGAACCAGGTACATACGACAGAAAACGAATGATGAATGTCCGAATCATCGTAAAGAGAGGTCCAAGTATCATTCGGAAGAACGTTCGCACGCTCATCCGGATAGATTACACGATACACGGATGCCACGCCATTCGAATGATCCAATATCGGCATATCTTCTCGGAAAACAAGCTTACTGGTTCCGATATGATCTGGAAATGTATCCATTTCTTCACTCGGACTTATTGAATCACTAGTCTGATCCGGCTCTATACTTTCACTCAGAAGGATCCCTTCGGAAGTCTGCTTCGAGTCTATTGATTCAGAGGTCTCGATGGGAGTTACATCAGACCGATAGTCAGTATGCTCCTTATCTGTTCCATATCGGCAAGCAGTACAAAGAAAAAACACAGCCATTATTAATACGGTATTTTTCACTGTTTTATGATTCATATATAACCTAGGTTTCCTTTCGCCTTGAAAGAACAGAGTGGAGTTTCTATACCCTTCTTAAAAACTCCCCTCTAAATTATACTACATGGAATTTCTTGTTTCTTACTCCGAAAAGCAATGCCCTCTTGTCAACTGAAATACCACGTAACATTACAACCATAATCTAAAGAAGAATAGTTGCTATTCGTCTTAAGATAATACGGACGACCTCCAGGAATATAACTTGATCCCCAAGTGTAACCATCCAGAGCAGTACCTAAGGAATAAGAAGATGTCTGAAAGTCGATGACATCTCCATCAGCTACATATGAGCCATTGTTCTTGTAATAGATTCGAACATGAATTTTGGTATAAGATGTCGGAGACGCATTCTGCGGAAGCGTTCCGAACTTAAACGAATTCAGTGCCGAATAATACTTGTAATGGTATCCAGAGGAAGTAAAAACAATATGGTTGTTTGAATATGCTGATCCTCCAGCCGGTACATACGAAAATTGCGTATTTGCAGCATTAACAGCAATAACCGACGAAAACACAACACTGAACACTGCTAATATCGTTGCAACTTTTCTAAAAATGGTCTTTCTCATTAGTTTGTCACCCCATTTCTTAATACAAACAATTGCTATGGGTTTAATCAAAAGAAAACCTCGTGAAACAATCATTTCTCTTACTTCATTAATTATGATTCACTTCTTCGGCCGCTTCGGCTGGTGGTAAATCACTTGGCAGCCAGGAATCTTTGGATCAACTGATTGCTTTTTCACAGCCATCTTCACAAGATTCAATGCTTTCTTTTCAACATTTTTCATCTGCTATACCTCCCTTCTTTCGTATTTCTAACAGCATAGATATCGCACAAACGACTACACCGTAGCTGATAAAGAACCGTATTCTGATTGGAGATTGCAGGATGACCAAAAGAAGCAGGATCGATGCTTCTGCAATTGCTGTCAGCCTCGCCATTCGTTTCGCTGTTCTATATTCGCAATCGCTCCAATCTATGTCGGGGTTGTTGATCGCGCCAATTAAAATAACAATTATCATTGACATTATCACCCCCCCCTTGATATGTTAAAAAGACTTTTTCGATAAAGGGGAACAGAACAACGCCAGAGAAAGATACTGCTACCGACGCCATCAGGCAATCGATGAATCTTTTGCAATGGATCCCTCCACTGTATTTCCGAACGATAGAAAACGATGTAATGAACAGAAGCACTTCCAAAAAGCGATGCATAATAACCGCTAGTCCAAAAATCAGCGCAAAAGCAAATACTCTTTCAATTAGAATCTGAATGCCATAGACGTACATTTCAGATTCATCTTCCAAGATTACACTTGCCTTCACCATTTTGGTCACGATATTTATTGCAATCTTATCCATGCTCTTCCCCTTTCGCCAGTGTTACTTAAGATATAGCACATGCCTTCAGCGAGAAAAATAGCGAAAATGAAATTTGGCAAGTTTGGTAAATATTTGGCAAGTTTGGTAAATTATAGCGGTATGATGACCACGGAAACGAACATATCCTCCTCTTTTCCAAAGTAGAAATAACCATTGTTTCGGGTAACCGCTTCTTCGATATTCTTCATCCCATATCCGTGAGGGATAACATCTTTCTTGTTGCTTCTCATCTCCGGATCGATATGATCCACATAGGAATTATGGCACGCAAATACGAATTGACCTTTGTCAATGACAGCTTTTACAGATATGAGTCTCTCTTTTTTGTTGCATTTTTCAGCTGCTTCTATCGCATTATTCAATATATTGGATAAGATTACTATGCAATCGCGATCGTCAATGTGCAAATCTGAAAGATCATTTATGACAAACCGCATCAATATGTTCTTTTCTCTTGCCTCTACGTGCTTTGTATTCAGAATAGTGTTGATAAGACGATTTCCTGTCTCAAATATATTGGTGTGGCTCACCAGTTCGGTATTCTGAACATCAAGGATTTCTCTCATCTTATCAATTTGATTATTTGCGCAAAGACCTTGAAGTGCTTTTATCGTGTTTTTATACTCGTGTTCTCTTTTCCCGAGAATCTCTCTTTCCCTCGTAATCTGATCATATAAGTGAACGACGCTTCGGGCATTTGCGATTTCTATCTCATTTTTCTGAACTATCAGTGCTTTTTGTGATTCCTGTCGCATGAACCAATAGATAAATAGATTTATCAACAATAGAGAACTCGCAACATATGTGAATAGATTCCGTTCGGTCGAACTGATCGGACCATCAAAATTGTAGGCAAAAACAACAATCAGACTCATGGAGTACAAAGGAAAAGCCGTATATATAATCCACAGTTTGGAATCAACCATTGCCGTTTTCACTTTGACAAACACTTTGCGGATCCAAAAAACAACCATGCTTTCCAGAATCTGACTAATGACGCCCATGTATATTGAGATTTCACTTTCCATTACTCTCTCAATTCTAAAGGTCGGATCAAAATACTTATGGATTGCCACAACAAAGATTTCACAAGACAGTGCCATCACAAAAAACAAGATGGAAACAGATACGCTCCTCAAAATACTGTTTTTCTTATATAGTGTCAGCGCAAAAATGGTGTTGAGAACAATACCCGCACAAAACCTGAAGATAACCATCTCTTCCAGTAATTGGGACTCACAAATGACTATGACTATCCATAAGAACGTGATTGTCATTGAAAAGAAAGAGGAATGTTCCTCGCGCTCGATAAAAGCCGAATAAAACAGCCGCGCCAGAACAACGTATACAACTGCATTAATAATGTCGTAGATCATCTCATATCTCCTTTGGTCAAACAGAATTTCCGATAGACTTCATCAGATCGGTTTCTGGCAATCGGAATCTTCTTTGTTTTGTTGTCAATCTCTATGATGATCTCTTCTCGCTGTACTTGTATCGCATGCCTCATGTTGACGATATATCTCTGATGCACCCGGACAAAGAATTCTGGTAGTTCTTTTTGAGCATCATCAAGACTGCATCTCCGTATTTTCATAACGGAATCACTGCCTCTGATGATATACTCTATGTAATGCTGTTCGCTTTTGATGTATATAATATCATCGTATTCAACCTCAATCGTGCAATTATAGAGCTTGAGCAACGTTTTCTTTTCCCGCTCTATTTTCAAAACACATTCCATGCACTCTTCAAGTTCAGATTGAAATGTGTTTTCTTGTTTGAGCAAATATCTTACGGCATGATACTTATACCCATCTCTAGTGAAATTATAGTAATTCGTTGCGAACGCGATATTCGCCCTGGGGTATTGTTCATATATTCCACTTGCAGTTTCAAAGCCATTCAGCCCATCCATCGAATAATCCAGGATATACAAGTCATATCTTCTGTCCGAAAGCGCACTCAAAAGGTTTCCTCCGGACAAAAACAGATCGCATTGAACATCAATGTCCTTCTCTGCTAAATACCGCTTGATGATTCCTTTTTCATATTCAAGAAATGCTTTATTGTCGTCACACAGTGCTATCCGCAGCATATCGATCTCCCCTCGCGCAGCTATCTTACTATTATGAATATTATACTCGAAACCAACTTGTCAAGGCTCAAACAAAATCGATGTAAGATTCCCCTGAGCTGCCCACCTCTTCTACACAATCCATTCGTCAATATATGATGATAACACTGTTACTTCTCTTAATTCAGGCATTTTCCAGGGGTCGCAGGGATCTCCCTGCTTTCGTGCTTTTTGATATCAAAAAGCGTAGCCTGCAATTACTGTGTCTCCATGTCAGCCTCAGAAACGGTAAGCCGGGCTAAATAAAAAAGATTCTTCATAGTCCGTATTTCGTTATTGACAAATAGAGGCATGCCTCTTACAATAAAGCAAACGTTCGTTCGTTTTTGTGAAAGGAGGGGATTATTTCATGAACAAGGAAAGCGAAGCCAGAAAAAGGCTTTTTGCACCAGACATATTCGAACCTATTGAGAAATACGGCGAGCAGCTTTTCGAAGTGAAAATCGGGAATACGATCTTTCAGGTAGAGACTCACTATAGCCAGGACGGCAGGCAATCCGTCATGAAACAATTCCGTGACTACCTGCTGAATCATGTGGACGAATGATTAGATAGAGAGTATTCTAAAGGCACTGATGCTGTGCTCGGTTGTCGGAAAGGAGTTTAGCAATATGACAACATCAGTAAATAAGGGCATTGACAACAAAATAACAGCGCTATACTGCAGGTTATCGGTAGACGACACGGATAAGCAGGCAGACGAGGAATCCAATTCCATCAAGAACCAGAAGCAGATCCTTCAGGACTATGCTCGTAAGAACGGATACCATAACACGAGATTCTTCGTGGACGATGGCGTTTCCGGGACGACCTTTGACAGGCCGGGATTCAAAGAAATGGAAGCTCTGGCAGAAGAAGGCAAGATTGGGACGATCATTGTCATGGATCTCTCCCGTTTCGGGCGAGAACAGACCGAGATGGGACGTCTTACGCAGATTGTATATCCTTCTCTCGGAATCACGTTCATTGCGATTCAGGAGCATGTGAATACAGCTACAGGCGAGGGCGTCGAAATCATGCCGTTCCACTCTATCTTTAACGAATGGTATGCGGCACAGACTTCGAAGAAGATCCGTCAAGTCTGGAAGACCAAGGCTGAACACAATATGCGTGTATCCCACAGAACACCCTTTGGTTATATTCGGGATAAGGACGATAAGGAGAAGTGGATAATCGACAAACCTGCGGCGAAGGTCGTACGATACATCTACGATCTGTGTCTTTCCGGCATGGGACCTGAACAGATTGCAAGGCGGCTTGAAAACGAAAAGGTACTTACGCCTCATTCTTACTACGCTTCTTCCGGACGGGACTATTCGGTATATTTGCCGGACAATCCGTATAAATGGAAAGATACTTCGGTAGCCCAGATTCTTGAGAACAGGAAATATACGGGATGCATGGTGAATAATGTAACCACAACAGTAAGTTATAAGGTCCACAAGCTGGTTGTGAATCCACCTGAAGAACATCAGATCATACCTAATCAGCAGGAAGCGATCATTTCAGAGGAGGACTGGCTCCGGGTACAGGAACTCCGGAAGAATAAAAGAAGGCCTTCAAAAAGTGGCAAGACAAGCATGTTTTCCGGATTGCTATATTGTCCGGACTGCGGATCGAAGCTTCATTTCTGTACATCGAAGACATTTGAACCGGAACAGGATTTCTACAGATGTTCGAAGTACAAGAGCAATCGGGGTACTTGTTCGATTCATTTCATAAGGAATATCGTACTTGAGCAGATTGTAAGGACCGCCATAAGCGATCTAGCTGATTTCGTACGCTGTTACGAGAGTGTCTTTCTGTACATGATTACAGAGAAGAATGAATTACTCAAGGCTGAGACACGAAAAGCGGAACAACGAAGACTTGCTCAGGCTGAAAAACGGCAAGACGAGCTGGATTTTCTCTCAAAGCGTGTATATGAAGACAACGCATTTGGAAAGATTTCAGACGAGAGATTCGAGAAACTGCTGCTTTCCTATGAATCGGAGCAGAAAGAACTTGAGAAAACCATTGCGGATTTACGGAATAGTCTCAGCGAGACCGAGAAAGAGAATACCGAGCTCCGTCACCTCTTTTGCCAGCTTCGGAAGCTGACGCAGATCAAGGAACTCGACTCCACACTTGTTAACAGTCTCATCAGGAGGATTGAAGTCCACAACAGTGAGAAACGCGATGGAAAGATGTATGTAAAGGTGGATATCTATTTTACCGCAATCGGTATGTTTGATATTCCATCAGAAAAAGAGATCAATGCTGTCATCAAGAGGATGAACAAGAAAAATAAGACAGCATGATTTCCTAGAAAATCAATACTGCCTTATCACCCTGAAGCAAATCAATACAAGTGTTTTTTTCGACAAATGCGTAAGTTTCACACTAAATACCTCCCAGCATCTCAAAGGAAAATACTGTTTGACTACAAGATCTTTCCATTTCTTCTCAAATTTATTGTAACTTATACTATTCTTTCCCTCGTTACATGATCATTATATCACCAAAAAAGTTCGTAATTGAGGGACATGGAATGAAAACGACGATCGGATCGCTTAATATCCAATCGTCGTTCCGTGGGCGCATCTTTCGCGTTACTATTATAACTTTTGTTAAATGCTTGTTAAATCCCGTTTTTTGACTTAACAATATCTCGCAAACCCTTTATTTGCAGTGGTTTCAAGACACGCTTTTTGGTTTTGGCGGAGCCGGTGGGATTCGAACCCACGTGCCTTTTGGGCAAACGGTTTTCAAGACCGCCTCGTTATGACCGCTTCGATACAGCTCCATGTATTTGTAGCGTACTGATTTTACTAACTTTGGTCTGTAATGTCAACTAAAGCAAAGAGGCCTCCGTTTCCGGAAGGCCCCCTTGCTTTGGTGAAAAATATATGGCATCAGTTGTCCATCATTTCCAGAAGGCGATTCAGATCATCATAGGTGTAATACTCGATCATGATCATGCCTTTTCCCACGGTCTCATCCTTGACCTTCAGTTTTACCTTCGTACCGAAATATCTCTCGAGCTGACGTTCTACCTTCTTAGACTCTATTGCGACCACATTTGACCCCTTCTCGCGTGTTTTACGAGGTTTCGCAATCGATCCGTTCAGAACCTTCTTCACATACTCTTCGGTTTCACGTACGCTCATCTCTTTGATCATGACCACATCGGCAACCTTTTTCTGCTCTTCTTTATCTGTAATCGCGAGCAGTGCACGGGCATGACCGGCAGATAGATCACCGTTTCGGATGAAATCCTGAAGGGATTCATCGATGTTCATCAATCTTAATGTATTAGCTATAGCCGGACGGCTCTTACCGAGTTTCTTCGCCAATGCTTCCTGGGTAAGCCCATGTTCTTTCATAAGGTTATCCATGGCGAAAGCTTCTTCAAGAGGATTCAGATCCTGTCTCTGAATATTCTCAATAAGTGCCTGCTCCATCGTCTGCTGATCGGTTAGATCACGTATGATTGCAGGGATCACCTTAAGGCCTGCCAGACGGGATGCACGCCAACGCCTCTCGCCTGCTACTATGCGGTATCCGGTCCCTCTCTTCGCCACGATGATCGGCTGAATGACACCATTCTCTTTAATCGAATCAGCCAGTTCCTGAAGTGCTTCCTCATTAAATCTTTTTCTCGGCTGTTCGCTATTTGGAGAAATATCATTAATCTTGAGTTCCACTACTGAATCCTTCTGTGTCTCCGGAATGCCTTCAGTCGGGAGAAGTGCTCCTATTCCTTTACCTAAACCCTTTTTCGTAGCCATATTTCACCTCATATATCGATATCTGTCTATGTTTATTTTGTTCTCTTAATTACCTCATTTGCAAGCGCCTGATAGGCCAGCGAACCTTTCGATTTAGCATCATATTCATCAATGGTCAGGCCATGACTCGGAGCCTCGGCAAGACGTACATTTCTGGGAATAAAAGTCTTAAAAACCTTATCTCCGAAATACTTCTGCACCTCTTCGACGACTTGTCTTGTAAGCTGAGTACGACGGTCATGCATGGTAATTACAACACCGAGTATTCCGACCTGCGGATTTAACTTCTTTTTGATCATATTGATCGTATCCACCAGCTGCGATAGTCCTTCCAGTGCATAATATTCACCCTGGATCGGGACAATTACACCTTCGCAAGCCGTTAAAGCATTAATAGTCAGAAGTCCGAGCGATGGCGGACAGTCAACTATAATGTAATCGTATTGATTCAGAACCGGTTCGATGGCTCTCTTTAGTATTGTCTCACGGCTGATTGCAGAGACTAATTCAACTTCCGCTCCGGCCAGATTGATGTTAGTAGGACACATATCCACGTTTTTCACCGAAGTTGGCGCGATTACATTCACGATTTCTTCTTCATTTACGAGAAGATCATAGACCGTGTTTTCCAGAGAAGATTTCTCGAATCCATATCCACTGGTCGCATTTCCCTGAGGATCAAGATCAATTACCAGCACTTTTTTGCGTTTTTTCGCCAGAAAAGCACCAAGATTGACCGCTGTAGTGGTTTTTCCTACGCCACCTTTTTGATTTACGATAGAAATTACGTATGCCATATGTGCTCCTTGTTACTATTTATTAAGTATATAGTAACAAAAATTATTACTTTATATATGTCAGTTCGTTTACACTTTTTGAGTAAGACACATTTTTCATCCACTATTTTTCATAATCTTTCATCTTTTCCGAAGAATATATCTTATTGTTTCACGTGAAACACATTCAACACATCTTAGATTTTAGTAGCAGATTATCTTTGGCAAAATGTTTCACGTGAAACATTTATCTTTATACAGACAGAGGAAAGGTCATTTCAGACAATATCATTAAATTGTGTTTTTCGTTTTATTATGATCAGGTCTGTGAACAACATTTATCATTTGCTTTAGATTGTTTCACGTGAAACATATAAAAACATCTCCCCATGTTCTGAGGAGATGTTTTCTTAATAATAATGTCTGTAATGAATCCGAATCAGATTACATATCTACCTGAGCAAACTTCGCATTCGCCTGGATGAATTCCTTACGAGGTTCGACCTGATCACCCATGAGGAGTGTCATGGCTTCATCCGCTGCCTGCGCATCTTCGATGGTAACCTTCAGAAGTTTACGGGTAGCCGGGTTCATAGTCGTCTCCCAGAGCTGCTCGGAACTCATCTCACCAAGACCCTTATAACGCTGGATCTTCGGTTCTTTCCATCCGGTCTTCTGCTTGATTTCTTCTACTTCCTTATCGTCATAGGCGTAGTAGCCTTCGTTGCCCTGGTATACGCGATAGAGAGGCGGGCAGGCGATATATGCATATCCGAGTTCTACGAGAGGTCTCAGATAACGGAAGAAGAAGGTGAGAAGCAATGTTCGGATATGGGAACCGTCAACATCGGCATCGGCCATGATAATGACCTTATGGTAACGAAGTTTCTCCGGATCGAAATCTTCACCGATTCCGGCACCAAGTGCCATAACGACAGGCTGGAGTTTCTCATTACCATATACCTTATCGATACGGGCTTTCTCAACATTCAGCATCTTACCCCAGAGCGGAAGGATGGCCTGGTACTTTCTTTCACGTCCCTGCTTCGCAGAGCCGCCTGCAGAGTCTCCCTCTACGATGAAGATCTCGCAGAAAGTAGGATCTTTCTCCTGACAGTCCGCGAGCTTACCCGGAAGGGCATTCGACTCGAAGACACTCTTTCTTCTCGTCATATCACGGGCTTTACGGGCCGCCTCACGGGCACGGGAAGCGGACAGGCACTTGTCCATGACGATCTTCGCCACATTCGGATTCTCTTCGAGATACTGCGCCAGTTTCTCTGACATGACCGTCTCTACAAGTGTTCTGATTTCAGCGTTTCCTAACTTTGACTTTGTTTGACCTTCGAACTGTGGCTCCGGAAGTTTCACGCTGATGATCGCGCCGATACCTTCACGGGTATCTTCGCCCTGGAGATTCTTATCGGAATCCTTAATGAATTTGTACTTACGGGCATAGTCGTTAATGACCTTAGTAAGAGCACTCTTAAAGCCTGTAAGGTGGGATCCGCCCTCGACGGTGGCGATGTTATTCGCATAGGAGTAGACGTTCTCTGCGAAAGAATCATTATATTGGATCGCTACCTCAACGAAGCACTCTCCGCTTCTCTGGGCAATGTAGATCGGCGGCTTATGAAGGGCCTCTCTGTGGCGGTTCAGATACTCAACGAAGGAGATGATACCACCATCGTAATGCAGGACCTTATCGACCGGTTCTTCGGCACGGTCATCGCGCAGAATAATCGTGATTTCTCTATTTAAGAAGGCCATCTCACGGTAACGTGTGATCATGGCATCGAAGTCGAAACGGCAATCCGGGAAGATCTCCGGGTCCGGTGTGAAGATCGTCTTCGTACCGGTATCGTTCTCGTCACATTTACCGACGATCTCGAGGGGAGAAGTGGTCTTACCACGCTCGAACTCGATATGATAGATATTGCCTTCACGACGGACTTCTACGACCATCTTCGAAGCAAGGGCATTTACAACGGAAGCACCTACGCCATGGAGACCGCCGGAGACACTGTATGCGCCGCCGCCGAACTTACCACCGGCATGAAGGACTGTATGAACGACCTCGACTGTCGGGATACCCATCTTCGGATGGATACCTACCGGGATACCGGAACCGTTATCTGTAACGGTAACAGAACCGTCCGTATTGACTGTGACCTTAATGGTGTCGCAGCGTCCGGCAAGAGCCTCATCGACAGAATTCGCTACGATCTCGTATACGAGGTGATGAAGACCTCTGAGTGTCGTATCACCGATATACATGCCCGGACGCTTTCTGACGGCTTCCAGGCCCTCCAGAACCTGTATATCTTCCTCGTTATACTCTTTCTTATTCGTCGTATCGAAGTCATCCTGTCCCTGGGTCGCCTGCTCGATATCCTCGAGGGAATCCTCCTTATAGTCCTCGGTGAGGGCACGGGGATCCGAAGCCAGGTTCACAAGACCATCCGTCTCTTCCTGCACTTCATAGTAGAATTCTCTCTGTTCTTCCGGCTGATTCTCGCCCGAAGTGTTCTGCAGATTCTTCTCGTCGTCCATTTTTCTTCTTTCCTTCCTTCATTTTCCCGAAATGGAGTAAAATCGGGAAAACAGCTGATATATTTAGATCTGTAACAATGTTACTGTACAGTATCCGGCTTTATTTTCGCATTCTCGATGCGCTTCCTTAGTGTCAGAACTGAAAGAGGGGAGACATAGCTCCGGTCATCCGTCAGGATCAGGGAGCGGGGGATCTCTTCCGATACATATTCGAGTATGTTCTCATCTTCCTGCGTCTTCAGGAAACGGTTCATGTCGGAAGACGTGGCCTGTACTGTTTCCAGATTGACCAGACCAATGATCGAATCGATTAGGATCGTGTATTCTCCACCGATATGAACGAACATCGAAAATGCCTCGAATTTCCTTCTGTCTTAACCCAATTATTATACCACAAAAGCACTGAAAACGGTCAAATTTTATGCTTTTTCCACTCTTGTCACAACACCCGAAGATACCTCAAAAAAGGCGATCTTCGATGCTTTCTCCAGAGAATCGGCCAATTCCTGTTCGATAAAGGATTTATCGGTGCAGGTAATGAAGATCTGTGCATCTCCGATCTCGGATAAGAGGCACTTTCTTCTCTCGGCATCCAGCTCGCCGAAGACATCGTCCAGAAGAAGGACAGGGGAGTCATTCGTCTCCTCACGCATGATGTCCAGCTCGGCAAGTTTCATAGAGAGAGCCGCCGACCTCTGCTGTCCCTGAGACGCGAATTTACGAAGACCGTCTCCATCGAGTGACATCAGCAGATCATCCTTCTGCGGACCATAATCGGTCGTTCCATGGAAGAAATCGTCTTCTATGGAACTGTCCCACTTCCGGACAAGCGCTTCGACTACGGCATCCTCGTCATACTTCTCGAGCATCTCCAGTGGAACACACGTCTTATACTTCACGAATAACGACTCACTACCATGAGAAATACTCTCGTGATGCACTTTCGCGAACTTATCGATACGGAGAGAGAAGAGGTATCTCTCATGCATGATCCTGGCAGCCGAGCGGGCCATGGGCTCGTGAAAGATCGACATTTCGTTCCTGACCTGATCTGTCAGTGCTTTTTCCTTCGTGGCGCGGGCATTCTTAATGACACGGTTCCGGCTCATGAGATAGCGGACATAATTCGTAAGTTCCACAATATACGATGTCTTTACAGAAGAAAGAAGGACATTTAAGTACTTTCTTCGCACAGACGGGCCGTCTTTAATGAGAGTTAAGTCCTCAGGAGCGAATATAACAGCGTTAAAAATCCCGTAATAATCGGCAATTCTGTCGAAAGGGATATCATCGTGGCAGACCGTCTTTCTCGGACGCTTCACCGTACTGTTCTCACCACAGCCGTCATCGAAAATCACGGAAACCGACTCATCGTATGCGTTATAGGAAGAGGTAAGGGCTAATCTTACCTTATATCCATGCTCCCCGTGAAGGACCATATCGCTGTCTTTCGACGTCCTGTGTGAGTGCGTCGACGTACATAGATAGATCGACTCCAGGATATTTGTCTTTCCCTGGGCATTCGCCCCATAGAAAACATTAACAGAAGGCTCGACCTTAAGATCAAGCCTTCTGTAATTTCTGAAGTTGGTTAACTCTATGGAACGGATATACATGATTTCTGTCCTTGCCGGGAAATAGGGTAATCTCAGGATCCGGAACAGACTGATTACTTACGCAGCGGCAATATCAGATATGTATATTCTTCTCCCTCTGTCGGAACGACCACGGACGGACCATTCGCACCGGAGAAGAGGAACTTCACCGTATCATCGTCGATCGCACGCAGCGCATCCATGATGTACTTATGGTTGAAATCAACATTGATCAGTTCACCCGTGATCTCGCACTTCACTTCTTCACGCAGATTACCAAGTTCCGTACTCGAACGGATCACCAGTGTCTCTTCGTCATCCATAGAAAGATTTACAGGACATCTTCTGTCTTCCTTCTGAATGATCAGGGAAGCACGCTCTACTGCATTTAATACCGCATTCTTATCCACGATCATCGTAGTGGAAGAATTCTTCGGAACGATGGCGTGATAATCCAGGAATTCACCATTGATCAGGCGGGAAACGATTCTGAATTTTCCGGTATCGAAGAGGATGTGGTTCGTCGATGCATATATCACGACCTCTGCATCCTTACCCGTAAGGATACGTGCCGCCTCGTGGAGTGCCTTACCCGGAATGAGGAACTTCAACACAGGAAGATCTTCGCCGATGGCTTTCTTTCTATGTGCCATTCTGAATCCATCGATGGATACCACATTGATATTCTTTCCGTCGGACTCGAAGAGAGAACCGTTCAGCATCGGACGTCCTTCATCTGTGGAGATCGCGAAGATGGTCTGACTGATCATATTTCTCAGGATCTCCTGGTTCAGGATGATCTTGTTATCTTCACCTACTTCCGGAATCTTCGGGAAACCTTCTGAAGAAATACCGTTGATCGAGAACTTCGACGAGCCGCTCTCGATATCGATCACCATTCTCTCATTCGTGGAGATGGCTACTTCTTCGTAAGGGAGCTTCCTGACGATCTCTCCGAATACCTTAGAAGGGATCACGATCGATCCTTCTTCCATGACGTCAGCATCCACCAGCGCTTCAATACCTGTTTCCAAATCATATCCTGTCAGCTTCACATTATTCGCTGCAGCCTCAATTAAAATACCATCTAAAATAGGTAAAGTAGAACGAGTAGAAACTGCCTTCTGAACGATCGAAATAGCTTCGACCAGATTGTCTCTTGAAATTACAAGTTTCATGCGTTACTTTCCTCCGTCTAACATTTATCAAATAACACTATATATTATACAGGAAAATTACAAAAATGCTACAAAGAATAGAAGAAAAGAGTGAGGATATTGGCGCTTTTTGCAGTGATTCTGGAAAAGAAAAGTTTTCCACACTTTTGGGAAAATTGTCAAAGAGAAAAAAGAAGAAAGGGGAGCCATCCCGCGCGGATATAAAACAAAAAGACTAAGATTTTAAAGTAATATTCTTTCTCTTATTATGGTCTGTGAAAAGAGTGTAAAACTATCTCAAACGCCTTCATATCAACATTTCTTATGTGGAAAAGATGTGATATATCATGTGAAAAAGAAAAGGAGTAATCAACTTTCATTTTTCATTACTTTTATTCACAAAGTATCCACCTGATTTTCAATCGAAGTTTTCCACATATAAACGAAAAAGAGTGGAAAACTTTAGTTAAAAAGACGCTTCTTAATGGACTCGATCCGCGTGAAAATCACTGAAGACGAATCTTTCAGTTCTTTTTCAATTTTGTTACAAGCGTGAAGGATCGTGGTATGATCTTTGCCTCCGAAGAACTCACCGATCTTCGGATAAGTCATATTCAGCTCCGACCGGCACAGATACATGCAGATCTGTCTGGGTACGAGAATGTCCTTACTGCGTTTATTCGATGTAATGTCGCTGACAGTGATGTTATACGCTCTGGCGACGACCTCGACGATGATATCCGGTGTGACCTGTTTCGCCTGCTTCGGGGAGATCATGTCCTTCAGGGCGACTTTCGCATCGTCCAGAGTGAAAGAATTCGCCAGGAAGCAGTAGGCAACGACGGTCTTATAGGCGCCATCGAGTTCTCGGATGTTCGATGCGAAGTTCGAAGCGATATAGTCAACAATATCGTCAGAAAGAGTGATCTTCTCGTCCTGCATACGCTTATTCAGGATGGCGATCCTGGTTTCGTAGTCTGCGGGCTGGATATCCACGATCAGACCGGAAGAGAAGCGCGAACGCAGACGCTCTTCTAGGGAAGAGAGGCTTTGCGGCGGTTTATCGCAGGTCATCAGGATCATCTTTCCGGATTCATAGAGTTCGTTAAAGGTATGGAAGAACTCGACCTGCATCTGTTCTTTACGCTCGAGGAACTGAATATCGTCGATCAGCAGGAAATCCGCATTTCTGTATTTCTCACGGAAATCGTCGTATTTTCCTTTCTGGATCGTGGCGATAAACTCATTGACGAAACGTTCGCAGTTCACGTAGACGACTTTCTTATCCGGCATTCTGCTTAGGACGGCATTGCCGACAGCGTGCATCAGGTGGGTCTTGCCCAGACCGGATCCGCCGTAGAGAAAGATCGGATTATACTGTTTCCCGCCTTCTGCCACGGAAACACAGGCCGCATGCGCGAAACGGTTTCCTGCTCCGACGATGAAAGAATCGAAGGTATAGGAAGGATTCAGCTGTGTCGCGGTGTTCTCCTTCGCAGCAGGAGCAGAAGAGGAAGTATGCTTATGGATCATCTCCAGTGTCAGAGAGGAGTCCGGAAGCTCGATTTTCACATCCAGTTCCCGTCCGATCGCCGCGCTGATGCAGTTCTTGATCAGGGGGATCATGGGGATGACCTGTTCCTGGGAAAAAGAGTCCGGTGTGGTCAGGATCAGGAGATCATCATTGGCGAAAGTAGGTACGAGCGGCTGGATGAAGGTCTTAAACTTAATCGTAGACACTTCATCTGTAAGCAATGTCAGAGTTTGACTCCAAATAGTACCTGCATCCATTCCTGATTCACCCACTTCACGAAAATTCCTGCTCCTTATTGAGATCGATAAGGCCCCCGGCAGGAAATGAAAAGTAGAATAATCATATCAGAAATTCCCACTTTCTGAAAGTATCTGATATAATAAATCGCAAAGAAAATCTTTATCGAGGAAAATATGTTTAGAAAAAGAAACGGTGACATCAACTGGAGAAACATTATCCTTCTCGGCATCGCCCTGATCTGCCTGATCGTGGGTGTCGTCCTTCTGTTGATCGATCCAATCAAGAATATGAAACGCCAGAAGATCACGGATGACATGATGGAGAGTATCATCAACCAGAGTCAGGCGACCTTCGTGGTGAAGTCTTCTGGTAACGAAGTCAGCGGCGAGGAATTCGAATACTACTACGGTGACGAAGAAGCATCCGGAAGTTCTGTAGACTATGACTCCATGATCGCCGAGCTTCCTGAAGAGGTCGTACTGACCGCACTCGGCAGTATAAAGATTGCTTCTGTTGATATCGATATCCCGCTGTGGGATGATGCGACGATCGTTTCGCTTCGATACGGAGCAGGCAGACTGGCCGGTACGGCAGATCCGGGTCAGATCGGGAATATGACTGTCCTCGGACACCGTATGCGTGCGGAGGGCAAGCTCTTCAACCGTCTGGGCGAAGTGAAGATCGGCGATACCATCGAGATCACCTGCATCGACGGAAATAAGTACATCTACGTGGTCGATACGATCCATGAAGCTGTGCTTCCTGAGGATCTGGACGATTATATCGACATCGACGACGGTACAGGTAAGCAGATCACGCTGGTGACCTGTACACCGACAGGTGTGGCGACACATCGTCTCCTGATCGTCGGACATGTTCTGGAGTGACGCGGGGAAGTAAGATGGGTGCTCTTTCATTCCATGTAGCTGTGTTTGCCGCAAAGTGCACGAAACTGGGACTTCGTGTCCTGGGCCGTGGCGCGACGACACTTCCCGGTAAGGTCGCAGCCAAGATCGATCCCGATATCCTGAAGCGTCTGTGTGACGGGCAGGACTGTGTGACGATCACGGGCACGAACGGAAAGACGACCACCACCCACATGATCACCGATATCTTCAGAAACTGCGGCTATACCGTTATTACGAACGTTTCCGGTGCGAATCTTCTGTCCGGTGTGGCGACTTCCATGATTTTCGGCATGAAGGACATGAAGAAGGCGAAGAAGGAAGGAAAGAAGGTCATCTGTGTTCTCGAGACCGATGAGGCGGCCTACGGGAAGATCGCCTGCCAGATCCGTCCGAAGGTCTCCGTGGTAACGAACCTGTTCCGGGATCAGCTGGACCGTTTCGGTGAACTGGCCCATACCCGCGATCTCATTGCGAAAGGACTGGACTCCTGTGATGCGGATATTCTCCTGAACAGCGATGACTCTCTCGTATCCGAGCTCTATAAGGGCAGGGAAGGAAGGACTTGTTTCTACGGACTTTCCGAAGAGTCCATGCACTATAACAATGTGACATACCCGAACCGTTCCGGTGTTCTTCCGGCATCTTCGGATGCGGAATACTGCACGGGCTGTAAGACGAAATACACATACACCGCCCGATCCTTCGGGCACCTCGGTGCTTTTGCCTGCGAAAAATGCGGCAAGAAAAGGATGCCGCCCCGTTTCTTCGTGAAATATGACCTGGCGAAGAATCCGTCCGATGAGGGATATGAGCTCTCGCTCCTGGATGCAGGAGAGGGAAGAACAGAGAAGTCCTCCGGCAGTTCTTCTTCCGGAGAAACTGCAGCACTGCTCGAGAAGCGCGTCAAGCTCCCGATCCCGGGCATGCATAACTTCTATAACTCCATCTCCGCCGTGGCCGCATGTGTGCGTATGGGCGAGAAGATCGGTGACCCGGAAGGACTGTCCTTCGCAAGATGCGCGAGCGCCCTCGAACATGTCGAGGCGGCATTCGGCCGTATGGAGAAGATCGCGATCGGTGATAAGAAGATCTGCGTACTTCTGGTGAAGAACCCCGTCGGACTCGACCGTGCACTGTCATTCGTCGCCGGGGCGTCGGATGCGGACGGGATCTATATGCTTCTTAACAGTAATATCGCAGACGGCAAGGATGTCTCCTGGATCTGGGACGTGGACTTCGAGTCGAAGGAATTCCCGGAGAAGGTCTATGTTTCCGGTGACCGCTATGGTGACATGATGCTCCGTATCCTCTATAGCGGAGTCGAGCGGGAGAGGATCATTGCCAGGCCGATGGAGGAATGTGCGGATCTTCTCGATCAGGCGATCTCGGATTCGACAACGGGCAAATGCCTTTACATCCTTCCGAACTATACCTCGATGCTGGCGCTGCGTTCGATCCTGGTGAAGCGCTATCACCTGAAGGATTTCTGGAAGTGACGGGAGGAAAAGCATGGAAATAGAACTTCGAATCTGTCATATGTATCCGGACCTTCTGAATCTCTACGGGGATCGGGGAAATGTTCTGAGCCTCATCCGCCGTGCGCAGCTTCGCGGGATAAAGGTGAAACTGGTGCCTGTTTCGATCGGTGATGATTTCGATGAGAAAGACTTCGATATCGTCTTCCTCGGCGGAGGACAGGACGCAGAGCAGAACGTGATCCGAAGAGATTTCGTCGAGGAGAAAGGACCGAAGGTAAAGTCAGCTATCGAGAACGGCATGGTTTTCCTCTGTATCTGCGGAGGATACCAGATGCTCGGCAAATACTATCAGGAACATGACGGGACGCGTATCGAGTGTCTCGGTGCCATTGACGTATATACCGTCGGTGAGGATGTCCGCTATATCCAGGACACGGTCTACGAAGCGGATTTCCTGAAGATCCCCGGTCAGAAAGACAGTGCGATCCTCTACGGGTTCGAGAACCACAGTGGCCGGACCTATCTGGGACCGTCCGTGAAGCCGATGGCGAAGGTCATCGAGGGTGCGGGAAATAACGGAAAAGACGGCTATGAGGGTGCGGTATATAACAATGTTTACTGTACGTATTCCCACGGAAGCTTCCTTCCGAAGAATCCGCGCATGACGGATCACCTTCTGTCCCTGGCGCTGAAGCGCCGGTATGGAGAAGATTATGAGCTGCCGCCTCTTGATACGGAAGGGGAAGACTTCGCGAGATCTGCGCTCCTTAAGTATAAAGAAAAGGGAAATACCGCTCCTTGAGGCATTTCCCTTCGTTGATCCGATTCTTTCAGTATAAGCGCGGCTCTGGTGGCTGCGCTATATTTTTATGTGGCGCGGTCACGCCCGAGATTCTTCGATGTGTAGAGACGTTCGTCAGCAGTATGGATCAGATCCGCTACGTCCTTACAGTCCCTGTAGCAGGAGATACCCATACTGGCCGTGAGGCGGATCGCATCGGAAGTCTCATCGAGCACGATCGGTGACGAAGAGAGCGCGGAGCGGACACGCTCGGCCTTGACTTTCGCACCCTTTAGAGGAGTATCCGGCAGAAGCATCATGAACTCATCTCCGCCGATACGGAAGACCATATCGGATTTTCTGCACTGGGAGGTGAGGATACCGGCCACGAGACGGAGAACATCGTCCCCCTTGTTATGGCCATAATCGTCGTTGATCTTCTTGAAGAAATCGATATCCAGAGAGATCAGGCAGAAGGTATTCTTCGGATCGTCATCCTTCTTGCCGCTGCTTCTTCTATCGTACTGGGATGCCGTCTTCTCGATCATCTCGTAGAAGTATCTTCTATTGAAGAGACCCGTCAGGTCATCGACCTGCGACAGTCTCCGAAGCTTCTCATTCGTACGGCTCAGCTCTTCTTCCACGATCTTAAGCGCGGTGATGTTTCTGCTGATGCCCCATGTTCCGATCACCTCGTCCTTCTCGTTCAGGAGAGGGTATTTCGACGCGGAGTACCACACGACGGAGCCGTCCGGTTTCTCGAGACGCTCGGTATTCGAGATAAGAGGCGTCCGGGAGTCCATGATCTCCAGTTCTTCTTTACGGGCACGGGCGGCGAAGTCCTTCGGGAAGAAATCGGCATCGGTCTTGCCGACCATCTCGCGCGGATCGGAAATGCCGAACTGGGCGGCATGCGAGCGGGTATTCCAGATAAACCGGGAATGCACATCTTTGAAATAAACGGTGTCGTTTGAATATGTACGGATGATATCCAGGATCTTCTCATTTGAGAAAAACGGATCCGTTTTCTTCTTTGCCATGTATGCTTCCCCTTTCTGCCTCTTTTTCCGTGATCTTACCTATTATCTCAAAAAATCATCAAAAAGGAAATAGACAAAAGCATTTCCTTTTTGTTTCTGCTATACTGTGTCTAGTATTTCGATTACATTTCGCAGACAGGTGATAGATATGAAACTGGAAATCATGGACACCACCCTCCGTGACGGAGAACAGACTCCGGGAGTATCTTTTACTCCGGGTGAGAAATTAAGCATAGCCAAGATCCTTCTCGATGAGGTCAAGGTCGACCGGATCGAGGTCACCTCTGCGCGTATTTCCGACGGCGATTTCGAGGCGCTCCAGAAGATCACGGAGTGGGCGAAGGGGAAGGGCTATCTGGAGAAGATAGAGGTCCTGGCTTTCGTCGATCGTGGACATTCTCTTTCCTGGATCGAGAATGCTGGCGGACGTGTCGTGAACCTCCTTTGCAAAAGCTCTCTCCACCATCTTACCGCGCAGCTTCGGAAGACGCCGGAACAGCATGTCGGGGAGATCCGCCGCGCGATCGACGATGCGGTCTACCGCGACATGAAGGTCAATATCTATCTCGAAGACTGGAGCAATGGTGTCCAGAATGATTTCGAATATGTGAAATACCTGATCTCGGAACTCTCGGTCCTTCCGGTGGAGAGGATCATGCTGGCCGATACGCTCGGTGTACTGACACCGGACAGCACCTATGAATACGTGAAGAAGATGTGCTCTCTTTTCCCGGATGTGCACTTCGATTTCCATGCCCATAACGACTACGACATGTCTGTCGGGAACACCATCATGGCGGTTAAAGCCGGCGCGAAGGGTGTCCATGTGACGGTCAACGGTCTCGGCGAACGGGCCGGCAACGCCCCGCTTGCGTCTATCGTAGGCGCCGTTTCAGACTTCTGCGAGAATAGATCGATCGGCGTCGATGAAACGGCACTGGAGCATGTCAGCAAGATGGTCGAATCTTTCTCGGGTATGCGTATCCCGAAGAACCAGCCGATCACGGGAGCAGCAGTATTTACGCAGACGGCCGGTGTCCATGCGGACGGCGACACGAAAGATTCCCTGTACTGTAATAAGCTGGCACCGGAGCGCTTCGGAAGATCCCGCCAGTATGCGCTCGGCAAGGCCAGCGGGCGCGCGAGCATCGCGAAGAATCTCGAAGAATTCGGTCTGGACCTGGATGCGGAATCGCTCGAGAAGGTGACGGCGCGCATCGTGGAAATGGGAGATAACAAAGAGAGCGTCATGACAGACGAGCTCCCGTATATCGTGGCCGACGTGCTCGGTAAGGGAAACGGTGAATCCCACGTGAAGATCCTGAACTACTATGTCTGTCACGCCAGAGACCTGAATCCTGTGGCGACGATGCGTATCCAGATCGACGATAATGTGCACGAAGCCAGCGCTTCCGGTGAAGGTCAGTTCGACGCATTCATGAGAGCGCTGCAGAAAGTCTACCAGCAGTTCGGAAGGACACTTCCTTTCTTCGCAGACTATACCGTCACGATCCCGCCGGGAGGCCGTACGAATGCATTCGTCGAGAGTGTCATCACCTGGCGTGACGGGGATCATGAGTTTAAGACGAGAGGTCTCGACCGTGACCAGGTCGCAGCAGCAATCAAGGCAACGGCGAAGATGCTCAACATCATTTACGAGCAGGAGCAGCTTACAGAATAATAATATTCTGTAGCGGATCCTTCCTTACCCTGCGTAGAACAGTCCGGAGAAAAGATCTCCTTCTTCTCCGGCATCGAGGACGTACCTATATTCCCCTTCCGTGAAAGAAAGCGTGAAAAACCCGCTATCCCAGGGATCCTCGTGAAGGATCTCGAAGTACGCGATATGCTCTTCTATGTCCACAGCAAACAGCCGGACGGTGGTTCCGGCCGGAATCGTGGCCTCTGAATTATCGACAGGATCAGTGGCAACGATATCCTTCTTGGTTACGAGCGGAGACCCATAGCGCATGGATATAGGACTCGTGCGCTCGATTTTCTTCGAGGATGGATCCAGATAATACTCATCGTACCTAAGGCCGGTTCCGATGAATTGGGAAGAATCGGCAAGGGAGATGTATTCCGGCGTATACGGCTCAGTGAAGAAGAATCCATCGACATGATCCAGATACTCTACGGAGAGATCGCTTCCGATCCGGAACAGGAACTGGAGACTGTAACCATCTTCGATAGTGGTCCTCACTATGATGTAATAGGTCTCATCCAGATATGCGAGGTACACCTCTTCGAAAAGCCCCTCGAGTTCAGAGACCTGATCTCCGGAGATCGTGGTTGATTTGCCGTTAATGTCGAAGGTGATTTCCGCCGGATAATTGTACATATCATCCGGGTAGGTGAATGTGATCTCGTCCGTGACGTTGTCTCCGTCAATATCCCAGAAGATCTTGTCGTCGGGAGCGGCTTTAAACATGAAGGAATCCGGCGTGGATCCGAAATATACCATATTGAACATGTCTTCGTGTCCGATGGCGGAGACCTTCACATTCTGTGAAGAGATATCTGTAGGAATCACCAGTACGATACCGTCGTACGACAGACAGAAGGGGATGGTACCATCCTCGATCTGCGCCAGTACCTGATCTTTATTGAATGCGAGGTCAGGATCTCCCAGGGTTGCCACATAGTCATGGAGGGCGGCTCTGTCCGTGACGACATCGTCGAAGGAGATCGTCTCCACGGTAGGAGCAATATAGTTATATGTTGTTACTGTCGCCTTTGCATTCTCTTCTTCCGATGTTTCCGTGACATAGAAAGACAGGATCAACGAATCGGCACGGGTAATATCCGTCCTGCTGATGAAGGTCTTATCGTATTCCGGATACTCTCCTTTTGCCACCGACGCAGTGAACTGCTCAACGAGTTCGTCATATTTCGAATCATATTTGTCTTCGAGATCGAAGATGATCTCATCCAGAGCACTTTCCAGATCGTAGAGTTCATCCGAATCCGCGAAGAACCAGAAATACTCGTAGTCCATGCCCACTCTTACCACCTTACCGTAATACTCGTCGCTGTTGGGATCTTCTACACCATAGGCATAGTATTCACGGTTCATTTCGATATCCAGAGGAAGCAGTTCATGGTTATAACTGAATGACGTGGGGAGAGGGGAAACGGTCGAAGAGGAAGAGGTATCCTCGCTTGTGGAACTCTCCGATTCCGACGGATCTGTATCTTCCGTAGGTTTCTCTGTGGTGGAATCGTCGGGTTCAGTCGGATCATCAGTCGGATCTTCTGTCGACTCGGTCTTTTCTGTCTTCGACGTTTTCTTCTTCTTCTTTTTCGTAGTCTCTTCTTCCTTCGAGCATCCCGCGCAGGCAAGGATGAGTGAGAGGCTGAGAAGTGTGGCGATAAGTTTCTTCATGTTTTCCCTCCTGATCATTCGAGATTCGGATCTGATTCCGTGAGTATAATCGAAATCAGAGGCCGAGTTCGTACATTAGCTTCGCAAGATCGATCCGGCCTTTTCCGTCGGAATTGGTCGTGCAGGCGATCAGCGTGTTTCCGGCACGTACCGTTATGAAGCGGTAATATCCCTCGCCCATAGAAGAGCCCTCGGCAAAAGCGCCTTCGCAAGTGATCTTCCAGTCAGTCTGATGTAAGTAACCGGCGAACTGGTCAGCATTATACGCATCCAGCAGCTCCTGATAGGTCGCGTCATAAACGGCGATTGCCATCTGTTCGGAATCATAGCGGAAGTAGGAGAACAGCACGACATCGGAGCCTTCCAGTTTATAGATGGTCCATGCTTCTGAAGCGTTATCATCGACTGACTGTGAAATAACGTATTCACTACTGTCGAAGTGGCTTATGAATTCATCGCTCGATTGTTCCTGTGGCATGGTAAGGTGCATCGATCCGACTGAGGCAAGGTATACATTTTTATATTCTTCCTTCGTAGCACTGTCCCCGTTCGCATCCAGAAGGATCAGGGAAGAGTACGCGTAACCGGTGCTTTTGTCAAGGATGACACGGATATAGAGCTCGACGTCGACCCCTTTGTTCTGGCCGGTCATGACGAGATCTGCGTAATTCAGAAGGGATACCATATTCTCTTCCCGTGAGGGGATATTGACGTTCTGGAAATTGCCACTGGAAGTGAACGAGTCAATAAATGTATCGACGAACAGAGTGAAGTCGTAATTGGCGGCCTGGTCCGGATCCAGTTCATAGTCGGAATAGACCATCATGAAATTTTCCGAACTGCCGGAGACGGGGAAGTAATAGTAGACCCCATTATTCTCTTGGGTGTACCACGAATTCGGTATGATGAATGACAGATCCTCAACGAAATGAAGAGATGTACCATCTCCGAGATCGATCGGGGTCAGGTGCTGCGGATCATTCTGAAGGAGTGAATCCTTCGATGTGGTAGTAGTGGCAGGGGTGGTCGATTCTGTCGTGGTCGCCTCTGTTGTGGATTCCGTCGTTGACTCTGTCGTCGTGGTCGGTTCTTCAGTGGTGGTTGTCGTAGTCTTCTTCGTCTTCTTCGTCGTGGTCTCTTCTTTATCCGAACCGAGGTTCCCGCTGAAATACAGGCCCAGCGGGATGGAGATCCCGGCAAGAAGAACGATGCCGGCGACGATATAGGTGAGCGGACGCTTCCAGATGCTCTTCTTCGGGCTTGTTGCCGGTGCAGAGACCGGAGCCGGAGAAGACGGGGCGGCAGGCGTACCGGCTGCCCTAACGGGAGAAGGCGCCGGTCTCGGCGCTTGCGCAGGGGCCGGAGTTTGTACCGGAGCAGAAACCTGTGCCGGAGCTTGTGCCGGAGCAAACCCTGGTGCGGTGGCCGGGGCCGCGGCAAGAGGGGCTGGGGCAGGTGCTGCCGGGGCAGAAACCTGTGACTGGTCTTTGCCGGAGATGGCATAGGCGAAAGACTTCATGTCCGGGAAACGGCCGGAAGCATGAACGGAGAGTGCCTGCATAAGGGCATCGTTAGCATACTGCGGAATGTCCACGCCAAGGTCGATGGGGGCAACCAGCGAATCCTCGTGTACGCGCTCGATCGCATCCGGCGGCATAATGCCGGTGAGGATAAGATACATGGTTGCAGCCAGCGCATATTCATCGGACCAGGGACCCTGGTTGCCGTGCTTCCTGTACTGTTCCTCAGGCGCGAACCCGTGCTTGAGGATGATGGATTTACTCTTATCGTTATCGATGGCGAGACGGGCGGCGCCGAAATCAAGGAGCCGGGTCGAGCCGTCATTCGTGACGATGATATTATCCGGACTGATGTCGCGATGCAGAAGATTCTGCTTATGCACCGCATCGAGAGATTTCATGATCGGCAGTAGAAGAGTGAGCGCCTCGTTGAAGGGGAGCTTGCCACCCCGGGCGTTCGTGTACTTCATCAGGTCCTGGCCTTCGATGTACTCCATGACGAAATATGCGGTATTGTTCTCGCGGAAGTAGTCGTGTACCGATACGATATTCGGAAGCTTACGGAGCTTGGCCAGGATCCGGGCCTCGTCCAGAAACCGGGTAGCACCGTTATTATACTTGTCCTGTTCCTCATCGGAACTGACCGTCATCGTGTAGTGGTCAGCGTCCCGGATCGCGATGCCGGACGGGAGATATTCTTTCACGGCCACACAGATCTCGAGAGTCATATCGTAGGCAAGATATGTGATGCCGAATCCTCCGACGCCGAGTACACGGCCGGTCAGATAACGTCCGTTCAGGATCGTTCCGATCGGAAGGGCGATATAAGGATGCTTCGAAGTGGCGCGGTCAAATCCGCAGTGCGGGCAGGGACCGACGCCGTCATATTCCCGGAAACAGCCATAGCAAAGTTTATTCAAGTCCATATCTTGTCTCTTCTTCCTTGATCGTGAGGTTTTCCCGCTTTTCGGCTCTCTTCTGTGCGCACCTCCTGAGGTGCCGAAGCAGCCTGAAGTTCCGAGAAACACCTCCTATTATATAATATTTACATTATATGCGTCCACTGAATCTGCAGGTGGCCGATCAAGCAGGAGAAGGAAGTGCCGGTCTGTATTTCACGCAAGAGTGTCCCGGAAGGCGTCGTAATTGGCGCGAGATAGTGGCGAACAGTATACCGCAAACACGATCTTATCAAAGACCGGCGGGAATTCCGCAAGGACCGTCTTATACGCCCTTGCCACGACAGTCGGATCATTCTCGAAAGCCCCACAGCCGAAGGCGCCCAGAACCAGGATATCGGCACCCTTGGCCGCCGCACAGGTCAGCATATGGATCGCCCGCTTGACGTGATATCCGAAGAGCTCCGCATCATTCATAGATGCGCCGCTTCCGACGACCGGTGCATACCGGTTCGACTTATCGCGCAGATCCGGCGCTGCCATCGTGATGACATCTACCGTGACATGGTTCTCCTTCGACATGCGGCGGGGGAGATCCTCATCGGTCTTGAGGATCACGATGCCCTCTGAATAAATAAGCGAATCGCTGGCTTTCGGTGTATCCAGCTCATAGTGATGCTGATAGTATGCCGAGACCGTCCGATTGTCGCTGATGACCGGATAGAGCGTCGATGTACGGCATAGGCATTCTTCCTGCGCGCTGCTTCCCTTCGTCACACCCCCGCCGGGATGAAAAGCATTGGCGAAATTCAGCACTGCGATCTTCGCGTCTTTATTTCCGGACCGCAGCCGCATCGCGGCCTCGAAACACCGCTCCCGCGTCACAGTAACCTCCATGGCGCCGCGCCTCTCCCTGTTAAATGACGGATACTCGTCTTCGAAGAACACTTTCGAATGCGCCTTCGCCTCTTTCACCGCTTGTGTCAGTTCCGGATCCTCCCTGATCCAGCTCATCGTATCTTCGAAAACTTCGATCCTTTCCTCACGTGTGGACATATTCCTGCCTCCTTGCATTTTCCCGATCTGCCAGCCGCCGGCCGATCCGGGAATACCTACCATCTTCTCTTTTTCTTCTTATCGTCATCCTTCTTGCGGAAGAATGTCTTATACAGAAAATCGATCGCTAAGAAAGCGCAAATACTGTCCAGCAGTCCGCTCTTCCGGTATCTCGAATCTTCCGAGTAATCAAACTCATCAAATTCATCCTCCTCTTCATCGAAGACGTGCGTATGCTGCTTCCGGTCGATCTTAACAAGATAATTATGGTCAACGATCTCGTCCAGAGCTTCCAGATCCTCTTCGGAAAGCCGCGTCTTGACCTTCTTAAGCGCCTGAGTCAGCACGGCCTTATCGGCCATGCCATCCATCTCGATGATCTGGTCAGGCGTGAAGATGACACCTCTTCTAAGAGAGTCGGTGATGACGGATCCCATCAGGCCCTTACTGATTCCGAACTCGAGTTCACATATATCCTCATATTGAAAAGCACGATCCCCCTTTTCAATAGCTGTTTCTACAAGGTTTTCGATAATCGGATCATCCAGGCAGCTGAAGATGTCGGCGATATCTCTCGGAGAGAATACGATCCCGGCCGCATCGGCCTTCCGGATAAGAAGGAGAGCCGCCTTGGAATCCAGATACTCACAGACCCCTGCAATCTCGGAAGGGGTGCCGAGGTCTTCGAGTTGATGGATATACTTGAGGACAGTGCTGTCAGCCCATTCATCATACTTTTCCTGAAACGTTTTCCACTTCATATCACGACACCTCCTTGCTTTTGTCTTTCTTACATTCATGATAAATCCATAGCTGTCCAAATTCTAGTACTGATTATAAT
Organism: Clostridia bacterium; assembly: GCA_016281535.1. Classification (GTDB taxonomy): domain Bacteria; phylum Bacillota; class Clostridia; order Saccharofermentanales; family Saccharofermentanaceae; genus Scatonaster. Next base: position 30,805 of record JAEEIT010000102.1, read on the forward strand.
TGCAGAAATTTCATGTACGAGCAATTGAGTTGCAAGTAATGTTTGACTTTTTATCTTGCCGATGCTATTGTTGAATCGTGCCCGGATCCTTTCGATAATAGGGTTTTCAGGTGCGGTTTCTATCTAAGAGTAGTTAGCGAGGTACTCCGCTGTGGGTAAGGATAAGAACGAGAAGATCAATATAAATGAATATATTCAGGCACATGTGCCGGATAAGGCGAGACTTGCCACCCTGCTTAGTGAGGCGAAAGGATCGGAGCGGACGATGGCTGAATTCGCCGCTGCCTGTGGCGTAAGTGCTTCGACCTTCTCGAGGATCCTGAACTATAAGATGACGCGGCCGCTGGACCGGGATCTGATCGTCCTGATTGCGGAGAACGCGGACAAGCGCTGCTTCGATGCGCTGGAGCGGCTTCTGCAGGCAAATGGTATGATTTCGCCCGAGAAGCAGAAAGAAGAGGAAGAACACAAGAAGGAATATGGATCTTTCAAGACATATGAAGAGCATAAAGATGAAAGAAAGATCATAAAGAATACGCTCATGAATGAACTTCTGTCCCGTGGTATTACGCTTCAGTATCTGCGCGGTTCGGAGTTCCGGGCAAGAAGGAGAAATCAGACGGATCCGGAATTCGATATCCCTGTTTACAGCGACTACGCATTTGAATGTAACCGGCGGGAAGAGCCGCAGAAAATATGGAGTTTCATTGATGTAGACAGACTTGGACCGTCCTTTACAAAAGTGGTGTCTTTAGGTCGTTTCTTTAGGGATTATGCTACGGTATTCCTGGCTGATGAATGGGTACCGGAATCCCTTGCGGCGATGAAGACCTCGTTTATTGTCACGGATAGAAAAGATTTCGATACACTGACAGATTCTCTTTCCAGAAGAAAGTTCAATACAGAGATGTCCGTGATCCTTTTAGATCTAGAAGAACAGAAGGTCGTCAAGGAGAAGTTCCTACCGATGAAGAACCATGAAGTCCCGGAAAGTGTCTTCGACTTAGAACTGATAGAAGACGACGAGGACAATTGGGGAAGCGAAGACAAGTAATCTCATAAAATTGCAAGTTTGTGAAATTAAGTGTTGACAACGTGCAATTTCTGCGTTAACATACAATCGAACAGCAGAAATCGTGCAAGTTGCGCAAGCGCGGTGCAAGACGTCAGCACCGGCTTCATTTCAGATCCACCCACTTTTCATCATTTATGGAGGAATTCTTATGAGATACTATTCTTTTCACATCCATGCAAATAGAGAAACGATCAAGGCAAACGCCAAGATCAGCCTGAGAGAGTTCGGCTACGATAATGAAATCTGTTCCGTGAATTCGTTTGTAAAGAAGAATTCGCCCAACTATATGGCATTCTTCATCTTCCGCGAGGAGAATGAGATCTGTTCGGCGGCTCTTTCTTTCGACGAGAAGAAGCACTGTATTCCGGATCTCTACGAGCAGATCGTCGAGATGCTGAGGGAACACATCGGAATAAAGCCGTGCAATGAGGAACCCTCTGAGATCACCATGTTTCAGTTTCAGGATATGCTGCAGGAGGCAAAGAGACATGAGTATCTGGCAGGCATGGGATCCAGGATCGCAGAGACTTGCAGGGTCTGGGCGTATTTCTGTAATGAAGTGGAAGACAGGTCCCTGACCTTCGAAGTGGAAGAACGTATCGCGGCGGAGAAGACTGTCGTGCCGGATATCTGTGACAAGGATTTCATCCGTGAACTGAAGAACATCGAGGACCATAAACTGGATACGGCATCGGACATGAACATGGCGCACTATACTATCTCAGGAAACAGCCTTCTGGCAGAGTTTCAGCTGGCGGAGCTTCTTGTGGGAACGCTGTATCAGGCCAATCGTCTTACCAGCAGACGTATCGTATATATAAGTGCAATTCATCCTAATCACCTGGAAAGGAATTTTCAGTTATTCGATACGATCATCGAGAATAACTACGGGGGCACGGTCGTGTTCGATCTTTCGGAACGGATCGGATGTGAAGCGTCGCAGTACCAGTCTGTGAGCGAAAGGATCCTGGATCTTTTCCGCAGGCATGGAAACAAGTGCCTGTTTATCTTCACGTACAACAGAAACAAAACAGGCTATTCATTCTACATCCTTCCGGAGGTGAGACAGTCTGTGCTTCTGCTTACGCTTAAGGAAGGAAAGGGTGACAGAAAAGCGGCCACATCCTATCTCCGGTTCCTGGCCAAAAGATCGCCGTATGCCAAGTATGCGAAGGATGCAGGCGCATTCATGAAAGAACTTCGCGGGAAAGAATTCACGCAGACGGATATTCTGAAGGCCGCAGAAAACTTCGGTCTCTGGTGCATCAACAGAAGTATGAATGGTATCTATAATTACAGAGTCGGCGAGGATTTTATGCTGGACCGTACAGACGATACCGAAACTTCTATGGTGAAGCTTCAGCAGCTCATCGGACTTAACATTGTGAAGAAGCAGATCGAGAACGTGATCGCGGCGGATCTTGTCGAGAAGGAGCGCCGGATTCGCTGTGAAAAAAGTGGTCAGCACATCTCTTCCCACATGATATTCGCGGGAAATCCCGGCACGGCGAAGACGACCGTGGCGAAGCTTTTCGCCGGGATCGCGAAAGAGAAAGCGATCCTGAAGAGCGGAGTCTTCATCGAACGGGGCGGAATGGATATGAATATGGTGTGCAATGTACGCGAAGCCTTCGTCGCAGCGAAAGGCGGTGTGCTGTTTATTGATGAGGCCTACGCTATGTGGGTGCCGGAAGCCATCTCCGCCCTGATCCAGGAGATGGAGAATCACAGAGATAGTGTGATCGTCATTCTGGCCGGATATAGTGAGAGGATGCGCGCCTTCCTTCGGAGTAATGAAGGCCTGAAGAGCAGGGTGCCGAATTGGATCGAATTCCCCGATTATTCCACATCGGAGCTGACGGATATCTTCAAGTCTATGCTGAAGCAGCGCGGACTTCGTGCGACGGAAGAAGCGGTGAGTGAAGCGGAGCGGATCTTCGACCAGACCCGGCTGATCGAGGATTTCGGAAACGGACGGTTTGCCCGTAATATCCTCGAACGTGCGCTGCTGAATCAGTCAGCCAGGCTGATGCTTTCTTACGAGGAGCCCGACCGTATTCCTGAAGAAGAACTGTATATCATTACGCAGGAAGATATCAGCAGTCTCCACGAAGGGCAGAAGGCGGCAAGGGAGCCGGGAGAAGCGATGGCGGAATTTCAGGCCATGATCGGGCTGGATTCTGTTAAAGAAGTTCTTTCGAAAGCCATTGCCAAGTTTAAGATCGATAAGGTTCGTGCGGATAGAGGTATCCTGCCGACCAGAAGCGCGATGCATATGGTCTTTACAGGCAATCCCGGAACGGCGAAGACGACGGTGGCCAGACTTTGCGCAGAGATCCTGAATGACGAGAAGATCCTTCCTACCGGAAACTTCATTGAAGCAGGAAGGGCGGATCTTGTCGGAGATCACGTGGGTGCCACAGCGAAACTGGTGAAGCGTAAGTTCCGTGAGGCACAGGGCGGTGTCCTGTTCATCGATGAGGCCTATGCTCTCTGTGACGGGTATAAAGAAAGCTTCGGTGACGAAGCAATCAACACGATCGTTCAGGAAATGGAGAATCACAGAGAAGATACGATCGTTATCTTCGCAGGGTATCCTCAGCCCATGATGGAATTTCTGGAGAGGAATCCCGGCATGAAGTCGAGGATCGCATTCCAGGTCGGTTTTCAGGACTATTCTACCGATGAACTGTGTGAGATCGCGAAGCTCATGCTCTCGAAGAAGAGCCTGACCATCACAGAATCCGCGATGGAGAAGCTCCGCAGAAACTTCGATACCGCAAGGAAAAACGACGACTACGGTAACGGCCGCTACGTCAGAAAGCTCCTCGAAGAGGCGGAGATGAACCTGGCCATCCGGTTAAGTGATTCGGAAGAAGAACTGACACAGGAGAAGCTCACTACAATTGAAGAATGTGATATTCCTGTTTTCAAGCCGAACGGAAACTCCGGCTACAGGATCGGATTCGCATGCTGACGGATCCACTGCAGAAAAAGGATAAATGACAGGCCGGATCCGCCCCCTATAACCGGAGGGAAACGGATCCGGCCTGGCTTTCTCAAGCGATTATATCTGCGCCGATCGTGCATCCTTCCACATAGTAACTCTCATAGAGTGTATCCTGATTCTGGATCGTAAGAAGTTCCAGTCCATAGGGCTTCAGCTGATACAGTTTGTTGTGTGAATCCAGAAGGAACTCGGCGCTATCGTAGTAGAGCCAGATGAAATGCTCATCGGGATCTGCTTTCAAAATGTCATTTATTGTTCCTGTGTAGGAGAAGCCGGATGGATCAGTAGGATGACTCGGATCCAGCAAGACAGGGTCGTAGCTGAATGTGGCAGAGTTGCCCCAGATTGTTACGGTACCGACGATCTGATCACCTTTGATAATGGGATAGCGAAGGAATCCGTATTCTACGCTGTTCGTCTCGAGATTGATCATGTAGTACCCATAATCGGAAAAGTGATAATCCTCACCGAAGATCTCGTTACAGTCCCGTATAAGAATCGGATCGGATAACCTTTCCTTGATGGTTTCGTCATCATATGGCTGGCCGGAAGTGTTGACAGGTACTTTTCCGTCTATTACGATGGGCTCTAACTCAACGCCCATCGGGATCTCCTCGGTTGTCGTCACGGTAGGTGCTTCCTCTGACGTGGTTGTAGTTGTTGAGGCCGTAGTGGCTGAAGATGTCGTTTCCTGACCCTTCCCGGAGCATGCACTAAAGCCAAAGGATAAGGCAAGACAGCATATTAGTAAACTGTTTCTCTTCATATTTCTTACCTCCATAGATTCTTTAAGATTTACATCTGATCCAGGATGTATTGGACGATGTCCTGATGCTGACTCTTCTTCCACTCTTCTTTCTCTGATTCTTCGGCGAGGGGGCAGAGGATGAAGAAGTCGAGAGTTTCTCCGGGGACACGGCCGGTCCGCATCGGCTCCGCGAAATGCGCCTGCCAGTCTGCTTCGGTGGCATTTCTGAACTGTTCGGGTTTCAGATAGGCCATCTGTCTCTTCGTGGCGGCGATGTGCATCTTCGCAGACAGCGGGGAGAGAAGACGATACTCATCTTCCTGTATGTCCTGGAAAATCACGGGAAGGGTGCCGAGATCGATCCGCTCGGTATCCCGGAGGATATCGATGCCGTAGGGCTTAAAAGTCCACTTCTCTTCGGACAGATCCAGACGTAGGAGAAGTCCTTTCTCCGTATTATATTGGGAGCGCTGATAGGGCGTGTCGAAGATGAAATTCCCGAGTGAATAGAATATCGCCTTATCGCCTACCATCTCGTAGTTCATGGGGACGTGTGGATGGTGTGCGACAACGATGTCCGCGCCCATCTCTAGATACAGGTGATATCTGTCACGGGTATAGGGGGACGGAAGGGGCGTGAATTCCTCTCCGGCGTGGGCCACGACGATACACCAGCGGCAGGTCTTCTTGATCTCGGAAATGGCATCGGATATCGCGTCCAGATCGCTCCAGCTGAAGCAGCCGGCTTCGGTTTCTGTGGCTTTACGGCAGGCGCGCTGGTATCCGACGCCGAACATGCCGATACCGCCTGCTTCGGAAAGATAGAGAATCTTCCGGGCCTGCTCGATATTCATGCCGGCTCCGATGGTGGAGATGCCGCGTTTCTTCGCTTCTTCGAGCGTGGAAGCGATGCCGGCTTCCCCTGCATCCTTGATGTGGTTATTGCAGATGTTCCAGATATCACAGTGATTCGCCGAGAGAAAATCCGCCACGGCCGGGTCCATGAAGTGCAGGAGCTGCTGGGCGCCCTCGGTGGCCTCGTTCTTCGTCCCTTCCATGATGGGACCTTCTACATTGGCGATGACGTGATCGGCATAGGAGAGGACGTCTCGTACGCGCTTGCTTAAGAGGTTCGGATCCTCCCAGCGATGGTCCATGTATCGGTCGAATCCGATATCGCCGGTGAAGACGAGTGTCGTCTCGCCACGAAGGATCTGGCAGAATTTCTCGCCTCTTGCTTCGAAATCCTTAAAGTGTGTGTAGGATGCGGCGGCCGGGGACATGATAACGGCCTTTCCTTTCGGGGTGATCTTTCTTGCCAGATCTACGGATTCCTTAATGTCCGATACCAGATGGCAGTAGGGAAGATCTCCGACTTCCCGGTAGATACGTTCACCACTCTCGTATGCGCAGATATACTGGTATTCGGGATGTTCCGAAATAAAGGCGATGAGGCTGGTATAGTCGATGCCACGGTCCATACCGCCGATGAGGAGCGTGCCGGTATTGCTGATACTGGTCGCCGCCTGGATCGTCGCCTGCGGAATCGTACTGATCGAGTCGTTATAGTAATCGACACCGTCGAAATTCCCGACATATTCGAGACGATGGTGAAGACCGGAGAAGGTCTCGATGCTTCTTCTTACTTCTTGTGGATCGAGCGCGAAGATCTCAGTGCAGATCCGGTAAACGAAGGTAGCATTAAACTGGTTATGGGCCCCTTTGAGCTTCATATCGAAGGTCATCGATGTATCGAAATCGAGCCTCGTTTTCTTTGCTTGGGTGTCGATCTCCGGCACGTCATTTCCATAGTACAGGAAATCTTCCGGTCCCTGGTGGATCGTGATATTCTTCTTCGCCCGGAAGTAGTTCTCCATGGTGATATAGCGGTCGAGATGATCCTCGTAGAGATTCAGAAAGACGGCTACGTGTGGAGAGAATTCCAGATCCGAGAGCTGATGGCAGGAGAGTTCATAGACGATGAGAGTATCTTCGGAAATGTCGTCATAGTAGTCGAAACAGGGAAGACCGATGTTGCCGCACAGGATCGCGTTTCCGGTCTTTCTGACATCGTGAAGGACATGGTAAAGAAGCGAAGACGTCGTGCTCTTTCCTTTGGTTCCGGTAATGCCGATCACCTGAGGTCCGAACTCTTCCATGAAAAGACGTGTCTGGGAGATGTACTTCGGTTCTTCCACATGGGTGATGATGCCGGGGCTTTTGAGGATGTAGTCGAAGTCTGCGGAAAGCTTCTGAATATCGTCTTCAGAACCCTCGACCATTTCGTAGGTCGCGCCGGGGCAGTGCTCGAGGAGGAACTTCTCGGAGGATTTTCCTTCTCTTCCTTTTCCCCAGATGAGTATGTGTTTGTTATCCAGCTTTTCCGTAATCTTCATGCGTCTTTCGCCTCCTGATATGCACACCCATTATACTATTTTTTCTTTCTTTACGTTTTTCCGGTTTTACGCTAGAGTGATGAAGGGGAAAAAACAGAGTCGGAGGCAACAAATTTGAAATCATCTATTCGCAGATCAGCGGTCCTGATCCTGAGTCTGGCCTGTCTGCTGTTACTTGGCAGCTGTAAGAAAAAGAAAGAAACGAAGACGAAGTTTCCGGTAGATAATCATCCGGTCATGAGCTTCGAACCATGGAAGTCGGAAACAGAGCTTTTCGATGAGGCATTTTCCGAAAAAAGGATCTCCTATAAAGACATAGACGGAGACGCGATCTGTCATGGAACTGCCGGGACATGGTTTTCGTATACGCATGGAAATGAACTGATGCTCGTCTGTCTTCAGGATGACGGCAGTATCGTGAGAAAAGATGTCGTCACTATGGATCAGCCGGGACGGGTCATAGAGATCTCGGAGGATAACGGCACGCTGTATGCAGCAATAATGATCGATCGATTCGAAGATGTACTGGCCATCAAAGACGGCAAGATCGAATCGGTGACGCATCTTCCGACCGATCTGGAAGCGGGGATCTACTGTGAAGATCCGAAGGTCATCGATCAGACGATCTATACGCTCTGCGATGGTCAGATCCAGGCGATCGATCTTCAGGGAGAAGTCAAAAAGCAGCGTGAGATCGAAGAGATCGTCGAAATGACCGTGAATCAGGAAAGCATCTTCTGCCTTTCCTACTTCGATGAAAACGGGGAATTCGGTCAGTTCAAGATCACACAGATGGACAGAGAAACCTGGAAAGAAAAGAAGACCGTGATCATCGACGGCACGGAAGAACTGGATTACGATATAGTGCTTTTCGCGGGAAATACGGAAACGGAACTGTATCTGTATTCGACTGACGGTGTTTTCCGATGCGATATGGAGACCGGCGAACTGAAGATGGTCCTAAACACGGTCGATTACGATGTGGATATCATGCTGATCGAAGTAACGGATTCGCAGCTTCTCTATGAAACGAGTTTCCGGAAGATCGGTGAAAGAGAAGAATTCCAGGGGCTGGTAAGAAGTCGGATCGATCTGTCGGGAAGCTCGAAGAAGGTGATCCGTGCAGGTGTGCTGTGGGCGGAAAGTGATTACTATCCGCTGATCGCCGCATATAACCGAAGTCATACGGACTCCTTCTGCGAGATCGTGGATTACAGAGAGCAGATCATCGGGCAGTTGATCGGTTCTTCCGGTTCCTCCGGCGATGCGGCTACGGTAACGGCAGCAGATGTAAAGCGGGCCTGCCTGAGTATCCTCACGAACCAGGACGGGATCGATCTCGTGATCCTGCCGAACTACTACGCGCAGGCCTTCGCGAAGAGTCAGCTTCTCCTGGATCTGCGTTCTGATCTGGACGGCGTGGGCAATATGGTCCCCGGGATCCTGGATGCATCCCTTTCGGACGGAAAACAGTATTTCGTAACGCCTTTTTATGGCGTGAAGGTCAATTCATATGCGGGAAATGTATATCAGGCGGAAGATACCCATTTCGAAAATGCGCTGTCCAATCCGGAGGCGAAGCGCCTCATCCAGGAAAAAAAAGTTTTTGAAGAAACGGTCGGCAAGATCCAGGAAGAACTCCGAAAGACCGGAGGCGTCTCCGAGGATACGCTCACGATGTTCTTCCGTCTTTACGATTTTGAAAAGAATGGATATTACCAGGAGGACCTGCTAATCGATGAGATCCGAAGCGGAAGAGTCCTGTGCATGGATTCCTCGATCTGGTCTTTCGAGCAGTTTATGAGTCTCTACAGTTACTTTGACGGTGAATATGCGTATACCGGATCGTGGGGCTACGATACGCCGGCGGCGATGGCGGAAACCTATCTCGGGATCAGTGCAAAAACGAAGAACAAAGACGCGGCGGTGGAGGTCCTGAAGTTCCTCCTTTCCTACGATGTGCAGTACACGTATGCGGGAACCGACTGGCTGGGATTCCCCATGAATCAGGATGCGCTTTCAGGCTATTTTTCTTATGAGACCGAGAACCTCACGGAAGAGGAAAAAGACTATATCTATTCCGAATTCGCGCACTATTCGGATTACGATGAGGACCGCGCCGAGGAAGAGATCGACAGGATCATGAACGAGCATTACAGCGGGAATTCGGGCTCCGGTCAAGAACCGATGGACGCACCGGTGCCGAAGGGGATCCGAAAAGCCGAGACGAAGGCGGATCTCGAGGAGATCCGGGATGTCCTTTTCGCCATGATATCCGAAACGAAGGAGTATTATCTTCTCGACGAGACGATCCAGATGATCCTCGAAGAAGAGACCGCTGCATATTTCCAGGGAAACAGAAGCGAGCAGGACTGCATCAGCACGATCAAGAACCGGCTCGATCTTTACTACTCCGAGCAGATGAGCTAACGCGAGAAAGATCCTCGAAAAGTGCTTTTCGCGCGGAATCGGGCCTATATGACAGATGTGTCATGAAGGATCAAGCCTTTCCTGCTACACTGAAGATGGTGATTTAGACTTGGTTTATTCTGGAATCACTTCGTCCGGAGGTGTGGTTATGAGTAGTTCTAAGAGGTTCGTTTCATTTGCGCTGGCTGCTGTTTTGCTGACGTCGGTCTTTCTGTCGGCGGTGTCCTGTAAGAAAAAAGGATCTGCAGGGAAGAAGGTCGAAGAGACCGACCCGTGGTACGACGCGACAAGAATCGAACTGGACCCCCAATTCAGCTCCGATCAATATGACTCGGCATACCCGAACGGGCCATGGAAGTGCGGCGACAAGTACCTGATGCAGTACTTCACCATGAATAAGATCGATTATTCGAAGGATCTCTCTTCTCAGGACTCGACAAGTAACCTGATGGGCATCTTCGATCAGGATGGGAAACTGCTTCGTATGGTCAATCTCCTGGAGGTCACGTCGATGTACAGGTCTTCCTTCGATATGAATGTGTTTTCTTTCGCGGAAGGCGAGAACGGCATCCGTGTCTATTTCGGCACAATGGCTACGATGGACGCATATTGGTGTGACATCGATCCGGATACCGGACTTCTGGTCGGGGAGGTGCAGAAGTTCGACTTCAGTCCGCTCCATCTCAACGAAGACGACGGGAAGAATAAGGGAACCTGGGATGGCGGGGAGCCCGACCTGCCGGAAGGTTCTTATGGAAAAATCACATATTATGTCTCTTACATCACAGTCATCGAAGGCTATGAAGTGATCGAGATCGCCTATGGTACCGGCGGACAGGAAATGCTCGCGGTGGCCAAGGATGGGAAAGCCCTCTATCGTGTCGATTTTGATAAAGATCTCGGACTGGGCGAACTGAAGTTTGTCAAGGAATTCTTCGGCGGTGGGAATGGTACGGTCCTGATCGATGGTATCGGCAAGACATCGGTGATGGTCAGCCTTGACCTTGCGACCGGGAAACTGACCAGACTCTCCGGTACGCAGAAGATCTCCGACAACCAGAGACTCTCTATCAGTTCGGAGGGAAAAGGATATCTGACCAAGGCAACCGGTGTGTATGAGTTTGACGCAGCAACCGGTAAGGAGGTCTGTTCGCTCGATTTCGATGCCTGCAATGTGAACCGCTATGAGAGCCAGAAGGCATCAGTGCTTTCGCTTGAGGAGAATAAGGTGATCCTCGGATTCTTCGAACCGGTCGATAATGCATTCTCCCTTTCGGTTACATCCGTCATCTATACGCTGGTAAAAGCGGAGAAAAACCCGAATGCCGGGAAAGCCGTTCTTACCGTCGCCAGCCTCAGTGATTCGCTTTCGTATTTCGAAGGGGCCGCGCTGAAGGCCTTTAATGACCAGAATCAGGACTACTTCGCGAAGCTGGTCCTATACGATCAGAGCGAGTTTCTCGCTGCGGATGAGGAGACGACGAATATCGATGAGTCGGATCGGAGGATGTACAGTGCCAAGTCCATGGTCAGCGGAAGCCTTACATCGGACATCCGTTCCGGAACGGGTCCGGACGTGGTCCTCGGTGCGGCGCAGTCGATCGATGTACTCGACGGCAAATATCTCCTGGATCTGGAGGACTATCTGACGGGGAAGAGCTTCGATGCCTCGTCTTACTACATGAACCTGATCGATTGCTCGAAGATGGACGGGAAGACCTACTTTATCCCGACGAGCTATACGCTTACGGGTATCGTGACGGACGGATCGGCGCTCGCTTCTGATCAGAAAGGATTTACGTACGATCAGTACGGCGATTTCGTGAGCGGGCAGTGTATCGGTGTCGAGCCGGTCACCGACGAAGTCAGCCGGATGCATTTTCTGAATCTGTGTATAGAGAGAAACTATGCAGGCTGGATCAAAGAAGGAAGGGTGAGCGTTGACCAGGAGGGATTCCGGGAACTGACGGGATTCTTCAAGGACTCGATTCCGGAGGGCGTCTCCGAGACCGCCAGTGCCGATGAGGCCATGATGGAGTTCTACGGCATGGCGCCGGCACCGAAGGAAGCATATTTCCTCGAAGATATCGACAGTGTGGCCGGACTTGCCCATGTCAACTGCTACGGCGATGATCTCCGGATCCTGGGACTTCCGTCTGCTGACGGCACCGGTCCGTCGGCGAACATCACGACGTCGTTTTCGATCACGAAGGACACGAAGGTGAAAGAAGGTGCGTATGCGCTTGCCGATTTCATGTTAAGTGAAGATACGCAGAAGAACGTGAAGGACGCCATCCCCGTAAACCGTGCGGCTGTCTCGTATAAAGTGGAGAAAGAGAAGGAAGCAAACCTGACTGCCTATCATTCATATTTCGATACTCCGGATGCACTTATCTCAGAAGAAAGCTTCCGGGAAGGCAGTATTTTCGAGCCGGATTCGAAACTTCCGGATATATTCCTTCAGACGCTGGAAGGGGTCAATACGATCCTTCTTTCGGATAATGCGGTCATGATGATCATCTCGGAGGAGATCCCGGCGTACCTTCTCGGACAGAAGGATCTGGAGACCGTCATCGCGACGATCAATAACAGAACGAAGACGGTCTTCGACGAGCGATAAGATGTGCCGTTTTTCCTCTTCGTCTGTACCTTAGAGGGAGAAAGAATATGCGGAAGCTTCAAGAGGAGAACGGATCAGTTCTCCTCTTCTTTTTCTTTCGCACCCCGCATCTTCCGCCAGATCACGAGACACATGGTGGTGAAGCAGATGCTGGCGCCAATCAGCTGGCTTAGGAATTCCGCCCAGAAAACACCGTCCACGCCCAGCCCCAGGTTCGGAAGAAGGAGCGTCAGAGGGGTGACGAGGATGAGCTTCCTGAGCATGGAGAAGAACAGTGCGTGCTTCGGACGGTTCAGTGCGACGAAAGTGGTCTGGCCGCTCATCTGAAGGGCCATGAAGGGGAAGGCGCCGAAGTAGATCCTTGCGCAGTGCACGGTCAGGTCGATGAGCTCGGCGTCGTTGGTGAAGATGCCGAGGATCGGGCGCGGGAACAGCAGCATCAGGATCCAGAGGAGCGTGTTGACCAGAAGACCGGAAATGAAGATGAATTTGATGCATTCCGATACGCGGCGGTTCTTCTTCGCGCCGTAGTTGTAGCTCATGACATTCTGGCCGGCTGCCGTGACTCCGCCGATGGGAAGACTCATGACTTCGCGGATCGAGTTATTCAGTGTCATGGCACCGACATAGAGTGTACTGAGGGGACCGGCCCAGGCCTTCAGCATGATGTTGACGATGGCCTGGGTGAAGCTGGTGGTGACCCGGAAGGTAAAGCCGGTGGCGCCGAGCTTGAGGAGACCGCCCAGCTGCTTTCTGTCGATGAGAAGACGTCTCAGCCGAAGCGGCGGACGCTTACTCATGAGGAAGAGGACTACCCACAGGGCACTGGCGCTCTGGGAAAGAACCGTTGCCAGGGCCGCGCCGCGGATGCCCATGCCGAGTGTAAAAATGAAGAGCGGATCCAGTGCGATGTTCAGTACGGCTCCGAGGATCACGGTGCCCATGCCGATCTTCGGGAAGCCCTGTGCATTGATGAATGCATTCATGCCCAGACTGATGAGTACCGGAATGGTGCCGATCACGTAGATACGGAAATAACCGATGGCATACGGAAGAGAAAGGTCATCGCCGCCGAGAAGCTCCAGAAGCGGAGGGGCGAAGATGAAAAGGGAGACGGTGAGGACCGTTCCGATAATAAGAAGAAGCGTGAAGGACGTGCTCAGCATACGTTCGGCTTTCTCGTCATCCCTCTCGCCGCGGGCAATGGTGGCAAGTGTGGTTCCGCCTGTGCTCAGTAGATTGGCAAATGCACTGATGAATGTGATCAGGGGGAAGCATACGCCGAGTCCCGTGATCGCCAGGGTGCTGCTGTCTCCCATGTGCCCGATGTAGGCGCGGTCCACGATGTTATAGAGGACGACCACCATCTCGGCCAGCATGATCGGCAGTCCGAGTCTGAGGATCAGAAGCGGGATGCTTCCTTTAGAGAAATCGCCCTGCTTACTCATACGTAGGACCGGTCGATCTTGATGACACAGTTGTGGTTCGGATGGTTCTTCCGCATCCGGGAAGAAACCGCGTGGACCAGTTCTCGCTCCGAGAGGGAAACATCGTGGGGCACGACCATATCGAAGATCAGGTTCGTGTGGCTCTCGCCCGGGACCATGCGGAAATCGTGGATCGTGATGCGCGGATCGATGGACTTGGCGATGGCTTTCGCTTCTTCAGAAAGGCGCATGAGATCTTTATTCTTCGTGTCGATGGGATCCATGTGGATGACCGCTTCGCAGTCCAGTTCCCGTGCCAGATCGAGCTCGATGTTGTCGATGCAGTCATGGATGTAGAACATGTCCTGGAAGGCCGAGACTTCGGCGTGAAGAGAGATCATTTTCCTGCCCGGGCCGTAGTCGTGGACGACGACATCATGGATACCGCTGACGGCTTCGTGGGACATGACGATCTCTTCGATCCGGTCGAGGAACTCTTTAGACGGCGGGGTGCCGAGCAGAGGCTCGATGGTGTCTCGCGCCGCGTTGATACCGGAGTAGAGAATGAAGATGGCCAGTGCGACGCCGATATAGGCATCCACAGGAAGGTCGGTGAACCGGGTGGAGATCACGGCCAGGAGAACGACGGTCGTAGAGATCATGTCGTTGCGGCTGTCTATGGCGGTCGCGCGCATGGTGGTAGATTCGATGATCTTTCCCCATTTGAAGTTATAGAACATCATGTAGGCCTTCACCAGAAGGGAAGCGATCAGCATCGCGATGGCCGGGACCGTGCAGTCTACGGCACTCGGATGGAGGATGCCCTCGATGGAGGACTTTCCGAGCTCGAAGCCCATGATGCAGATAAGAAGCGAGACCAGAAGTCCCGAGATGTATTCGATACGGCCATGGCCGAAAGGATGGTCGGCGTCCGGTGCCTTCCCCGCGAGGCGGAATCCGATCATGGTGATGATCGACGAGCCTGCATCGGACAGGTTATTCAGTGCATCACCGACGATGGCGATGGAGTGGGAGAGGATGCCCATGATGAGTTTTCCGAGGAAAAGAAGAATGTTGAAGAAGATCCCGCATGCGCCGGTGACCTCGCCGACTTTACGCCGGACTTCGGGGCGCTGCGGATTCTTATAACCCGGTACCAGTTTTCGGATCAGAAACGAAACCATGCATTCTCCTTCTCTCGATCGGGGATGCCTGCCTGCATCCCGCCACTCCTTGCGCACCATTTTACTACAATCCGCATGTGCAGGGTAGAGATCTTATGCAGGAGCACCGGGAACAGTGCTTTTGCATAGGTATTCATGGTTTTGAATGAGATTTGACCGGCCCAGGGACTGCCCGACGGGCTTGTTTTTGGTAAAATGGGGGTGCACGTATGGAAGGAGGACGGATCATTTCTATGGAGCAGGAGTGTACTGCGGCAGAAGAACTGGCGCGTGTGGCGCGGCTTTCGGGGCTTTCGCTCGAAGGAGAGGAGAAAGAACAGCTCCTTTCTGATTTTGCGCGTATCACTGCCTATATGGAAAGGATCGCCGCTCTGGATACGAGCGCGGTGGTGGAAGAGCAGCGGACGGGTGACTCCGGGGAGCAGGGATATGCGGGCTTGCGGGAAGACGCCGCGCAGGTAAGCGGGCTTTCGGAAGCGATCCTGGCCGGGGCGCCGGATCTGGAAGATGGCATGTTCTCTGTGCCGAG
>JAEEIT010000103.1 GCA_016281535.1 Clostridia bacterium
TCCGGCGGCCGTATGCGACGATGCCGTGCATTCCGCGATTGCAAGACGTGCGGATGTACTGATCATCGACACGGCCGGAAGACTTCATAACAAGCAGAACCTGATGGATGAGCTGAGTAAGATCTGCCGTGTCATCGAAAGAGAAGCGCCATCGGCGAATACGCAGGCCCTCCTGATCATCGATGCGACGACAGGACAGAATGCCGTCATTCAGGCGGAAGTTTTCAGTAAGGCGGTAAAGATCTCCGGTATCGGCATCACCAAGCTCGACGGAAGTGCCAAGGGCGGCGTGGCCATTGCTGTGGCCTATTCAACCAAGGCGCCGATCTTCCTGGCCGGTCTCGGTGAGTCGGCAGAAGATCTTGTGGACTTCGATCCGGAGATTTTTGTCAATTCATTACTTCCGTAGGGAGAAGATTCTTAAAGAAGTGAAAAGAAATGTCCCGAGAGACGAGTTTTGCGTAAGCAAGCTGTTTGAGTCTCAAGGGACATATTCTTTTCACTCAGAAGGAATCTTCTCACTGACAAGTAAAAATGCTTGACAGTTCTTCCGTTGTTTGGTATCCTCTTCTAGCGTGTTAGGGAGGGGATCTTTATGGACAGCGTGGAAGTATGCTTGTTACTTGACTTTTATGGGCAGCTTCTGACCGAGCGCACCAGAGAGATCCTTGAGCTGAGGTTCCAGGAGGATATGTCTCTTGCGGAGATCGCGGAGGACCGCGGGATCAGCAGGCAGGCGGCACATGATGCGATCCATCGTGGTGTTTCATCTCTTAAGGAGTACGAAGACAAACTCGGGCTCGTTTCCCGGTTTGCCGCACAGAAGAAGACCATTGCCGGTGCTTTTGCCGCACTGGAAGAACATAACGAAGAGAAGGCAAAAGAACTGCTTTCTACATTAGTTGAGGAATTGTAAGTAGATATGTTTGAGAGCTTGTCGCAAAAACTGCAGAACATCACCGCGAAGATGCGCGGTAGTGCCCGTGTTACGGAAGCCGACATCAAGGCTATGATGAAGGAGATCCGTATGGCACTCCTGGAGGCGGATGTCAATTACTCCGTCGTGAAGGAATTCGTCGCGGATATGTCTGAGAAGTGTAAGGGCGCTGATGTCATGAAGAGTCTGACGCCAGGCCAGCAGATCGTGAAGATCGTGCATGAGTCGCTGGTGGAACTGCTGGGACAGACGAGCAGTAAACTGGCGGTATCTCCTTCGGGCTTTACGGTGATCATGCTGTATGGTCTCCAGGGTGCCGGTAAGACGACGACGGCGGCGAAGCTCGCCAATATCCTGAAGAAGAACGGCAAGCGCCCGCTTCTGCTGTCTCTTGACGTACACCGTCCGGCGGCAGCGAAACAGCTCGAAGTTCTGGCGCAGAAGATCGATGTGCCTTCGTTTATCATGCCGGAAGAGAAAGATCCGATCGTGATTGCGAAAGCCGGTATCGAGCGTGCGAAGTATCTTCTTTGCGATACGCTTCTGGTCGATACTGCCGGACGTATGACCGTGGATGATGAGATGATGGATGAGCTTATCAAGATCGGTGAGTTCGTAAAACCTCATGAGAAGCTTCTTGTTGTCGATGCCATGATCGGTCAGGAAGCTGTGGCGGTAGCGCAGAGCTTCGAAGAGCGGATCGGTCTGGATGGCTTCATCATGACCAAACTCGATGGTGACGCCCGTGGCGGTGCGGCGCTGTCGATCCGTAAGATGACCGGAAAACCGATCAAGTATATCTGCGTCGGTGAGAAGATCGAGAATATCGAAGAGTTCTACCCGAATCGTATGGCAGACCGTATCCTCGGCATGGGCGACGTGCTCTCTCTCATTGAGAAGGCCCAGCAGACCATCGATGAGGAAGAAGCGGCGAAGTCCGTCGAGAGGATGCTCAGTAATACTTTTAATATGGATGACCTGCTGTCCCAGTTCGAACAGATCAAGAAGATGGGTTCCATGAAGGATGTGCTGGGCATGATCCCGGGTGCGGCCGGTAAGATCAAGGAAGAGGATATCGACGATAAGATCATCGATACGAATATGGCGATCATCCGCTCCATGACGAAGAAAGAACGTCGTGTGCCGAATATCCTGAATGCCAGCAGAAGAAAGAGGATCGCAGCCGGTTCCGGCACGACGGTCCAGCAGGTCAATCAGTTGATCCGTCAGTATGAACAGACTTCGGAGATGATGAAGAAGTTCACGAAGATGGGTAAAGGCAAGAAGGGCTTCGGTAAGATGCCGGGCATGGGCGGATTCGGTAAAGGCATGCCGGGCGGCCTGGGAGGTTTCCCGGGACTTGGAGGGAAAGGGAAGTTCCCTTTCTGATCAATTGATGTTCACGCGAAACTTCTGGGCCCAAGTGCTTTTCCAGAGGAAACAGCTGAGGGAAAGCGGGGGCGCAACGCGAGAATATAAAAACAAAAACATATTTAGATTATTGCTAGGAGGAAAAGAAAATGGCAGTAAAAATTCGTCTGAGAAGAATGGGTGCAAAGAAGGCTCCGTATTATCGTGTAGTTGTAGCGGATGGCCGCTTCCCGCGTGATGGTCGTTTCATCGAGGAGATCGGAACATATAATCCGCTCACAGATCCGGCCGAGATCAAGATCGATAACGAAGCAGCGAAGAAGTGGATCGCTAACGGTGCACAGCCGACAGATACAGTTCGTGCTCTTCTGAAGAAGTCCGGTGCCATCGAGAAGTAATTCTCGAGGAAGAATAGGTGAATAGGAAGTCTATACTTCGAATACTTTAAGGAGGCAAGCAGCACACCTACTTCTATCTACATGCTGCGTATTGAAGAAATGGATCTATTAGCTTCAATGGCCAAGTCTTTGGTCAACCATCCTGAGGATGTATCCGTAAAGAAGTCTGAAAGAGGCAATACCGTCGTACTCGAACTGTCCGTCAATCCGGAAGATATGGGTAAGGTCATCGGTAAGGCCGGTCGCCGTGCACAGGCGATCCGTTCCATCATGAAGGCGAAGTATCTCCGTGAGGGGAAGCGCGTCATCGTTGATATCGTCGAATGAAAGACTATCTGATCATTGGTAAGATCGGCGGCGCCCACGGCGTTCGTGGAGAGGTGAAAATTCAGCCTCTCACGGACGATGTGCGCCGTTTTTCTTCGCTTAAGGAGTGCCTGATCCTGGATGAGAAGGAGAACCTCAAGTTCAGAAAAAATGTGAAGGGCGTCCGCTTCGATGAGACGCGCACGCTTGTCCACTTCGAAGGGATCGATGACAGAGATGAAGTCGGAAAGCTTACGGGGCTTTTCCTGGCCGTATCCCGTGAAGATGCGGTCAAGCTTCCGGAAGGAAGATACTTCATTGCAGACCTTATCGGCCTGACCGTCAGAGATGACGAGCGTGGTGACCTTGGGAAAATCAAGGATATCATGAATACCGGTTCGAACGATATCATTATCGTATCCCGTAAAGGTAAGAATGAACTTCTGATCCCGTATCTGAATGCGATCGTGAAAGAGGTCGATCTAGAAGGCGGGATCATGAAGGTCGTCCTCCCGGACGGACTTTACGAGATCTATGAGTGAGGCCGGAAATGAAGTTCTCAGTCCTTACTCTTTTTCCTGAACAGGTGAGACGTTTCCTCGGTGAGAGCATCATCGGGCGCGCGATGGACAAGGGGATCCTTACCGTCGATGCGGTCGATATCCGTGATTTCTCCGGGAATCGGTACGGCAAGGTCGACGATACACTCTTCGGCGGTGGGACCGGTATGCTTATGCAGTGCGAACCGGTCTATCAGGCCTTCCGTTCTGTGTGCGGGGCGGATGCGTCTGCGAAACCCCACTGCGTCTTTATGAGCCCTAAGGGGGCTGTCCTTACGCAGGAGAAGGCAAAGGAGCTGTCGAAATACGATCACCTTGTGATCCTGTGCGGGCATTATGAGGGAATCGACCAGAGAGTGCTCGATGAGATCGTGGATGAGGATATCTCGATCGGGGATTATGTGCTGACCGGTGGGGAAGTGGCCGCCTGTGTCGTGATCGATTGCGTTTCGCGTATGATCGAGGGGGTCCTTCCGAATAGCGAGGCTTACGAAGAAGAATCCCATATGAGCGGGTATCTCGAGGCGCCTCAATATACGAAGCCGAATATCTGGCACGATCGGAAAGTGCCGGATGTCATGCTGTCCGGGAATCATGCGAAGATAAAAGAATGGAAGCGTATCCATGGACTTTATGATACATGGAAGCGCCGTCCGGATATGCTGGAGAAACTTGATATTCCGGCATCGGACTGGAAGAAGATCCTTCAGATCGAAAGAGAGACAGAATAAATGAGAATCGAAGTTGAGAATGACCAGATCCGTGCCCGTAAGAAACAGGAGTACGAGGATCTGGTCGCACAGAAAGCGGAAGAAGGCCTGGAAGCCAGACTCGAGAAGATCAGTGTACTTGCTGCCAACCTTCTTGGCATAGCTGTGATGATCGTCGTCGCGGCGATCTCGTATCCTTTATTTGCGGCTGTAAACGGGGCAGACTCTATCAATATTGATACAGTGTTCGGCTTTAGTGGTCCTGCGGGATTCTTCTTCTTTTTGATTTGGTATGTCGCATCGATATTCGTCCATGAGTTTATCCATGGATTCTTCTGGCATTTTCCCTGTGAGAAGAAATGGGGGAGTATCGATTTCGGTTTTAACCCGAAGAATATCACCCCTTATTGCCACTGCTGCGAATCGCTGAAAGTTTCCCCGTATTTCTGGGGAGCCATCGCACCGACTCTGATCTTAGGCGTGCTGCCTATCATTATCGGAATCTTTTCCGGTATTCTGTTTCTGGTGACGTTCGGAGTGATCGGTGTGGTCGGCGGAAGCGGTGACCTGATGGTCATCTGGACACTGAGGAAACACAAAGACTGTGAGCTTTTCGACCATCCTTATGAGGTCGGATATGCTTATTTTGTGAAGAAACAGGAGCAATAAGTCCGCCTGATGCCGCTAAATCGGCAGATGTGCTGACGAAATATCGGAAAAACTAAGAAAAATGCTTGCATATGAAAAACCGTTATGTTATCATTTAACGGCTAAAAGGGATGGTCCGCTGCGTGATCCCGCATGAACATCTATCGGAAGAGGAGGAAACAAAGATGGATTTAGTTAAAGCAGTCGAGCAGGACAACCTGCGCAATAGCTATCCTGAGGTCGAAATTGGTGATCTTGTTAAGGCTCACCTGAAGATCAAGGAAGGTAACCGTGAGCGTATCCAGGTATTTGAAGGCTATGTGATTGCACGTAAGGGCGGCGGTCTTTCTGAGACCATGACAATTCGCCGTCTCTCCTATGGAGTTGGTGTTGAGCGTGTTTTACCCGTTCATTCTCCTAACATTGATAAGATTGAGATCGTCCGTAAGGGCCGTGTAAGAAGAGCTAAGCTGTATTATCTGCGTGGTCGCGTTGGTAAGGCCGCTAGAATTACCGAGAAGCTTTCTTCTAAGAAGTAATTCCATTTACGGTTTGAATCACGAAAATGAAAAAGAACTGTTTCCTTCGGGGATCAGTTCTTTTTTCATGTTATGGAGGGTTATGAAATAGAAGATTAGCAAATATCAGGAGAAGTAGATGCTGAACATCTCTTCGAAGTCGCCGCGCATACTCCAGAAATATGTGAATTCTGCGGGCGTAACCTCTGTGTAAGCGAAGTAGTATACGTAGTCCCGGATGGCCGATACGAAGGCGTCCGGTCCGAGGTCCTTATAGATGTGATACATCATGGCGGCAGCCTTATAGGAGATCTCGATATATTCCTGCGGGTGTGGATCTGCGATGTCATATAGGGAACTTCCCAACTTGATGTGGAAACAGTCCTCGATGACGCCGTGATACGCGTCATATACACCCTGATCCTCGTTTCCCAGTTCAATCATGAGCGTATACTCGCCCTGCCCCTCATTGTAACTGTCGCAATAGAGCGCTTCCATGAAGCGGCACATGCCTTCGTCGATCCAGGCATGACGTACCTGATCGTTACCGACGATACCGTAGAACCATTGATGCGCAATACCGTTGACCGTGGTACGGGTAAGGGATGCGACGGCCGGGTTTTCGTATTTGAAACCTGATTCCAGCTTCATATCGGTGGGGACTGTGATCAATCCAGGATATTCCAGACCGCCAAGTCCGATCGTATCTGTCGAGAGCACAACTGTCAGAGTCTCGTACGGATATTTTCCGAGAAGAGAATTAAAGAGATCCAGTGCCTGCTTCGTCGTATCCAGTACGTGATCGGCAGCCTTGCTGCATTTCTTCGGATAATATACGAAAATGGCTGTGTCTCCGTATTCTTCGCAGAGAAGATTCATCTCGGAAGAAACCACCGCGGCAAAGTCACGAACATCCTCGGCCACATAGACATCATTCTTCTTCGTACCGGTTGCAGCCACCTTATAACCTTCCGGTACATCGATCGAGACGCGGTAATCGGAAATCTCGCTGTAGAAGGCATCTCCGACCTCGATGTAAGGCTCGATCAGCCACTTTCCGTCCTCGTACATAGCAGGAGTAAGGATGGCATGGCCCAGGTTATAGGTGTTTCCGGTCGTGCCAAGACGATAGGCACCATCAGGAATGGTAATCGTATACTCGATCTCGATTCTGACCGTCGACTCGGCTTCGAGATCGAAGGAAAGAGGAAGCCGGTATACGGTTTCTTTACTCTCTTCGAATTCGGCGGGATTTCCGTTAATGAGTACACTGTGAACAGCCATGTTCCCGCCCTTGTCGTAATACCCTCCGGCTACCACATTGAAATAGAGTTCATCTAGAGCCGTCCCGGTATTATTGATATACGTAAGATCTTCATGCACAGTGAGTTTTCTGGTGATATAGTCGAGCTTCATGGAGACGTCGTACTGGTTCTTCACGCGGGTGGCACGGTTCTCCAGTGTCCCGTTCCAAAGACTCGGGACGGAAACGTCCTCGGTAAGTTCGGAAGGAATGCCGACCGACTTCAGGATCTGGGTGTCGGTGGACGTGTCAGGCTTCCTGTTTAATCTGTATTCTGCCTTATTGCAGGCCGTTGTGGAGAGCACGGCTGTCGCCAGAAGAATGGTTAGAATTTTCTTTTTCATACGTGCTCCTTTCGAACTTCTTGTTCTCATTGTACGTTTACCTTCTGCGATCGAACCTTTCTAATCCGTCATCTAACAGATTTGTCACATTACGTCACATCGGCAAAAGCACTGAATCGGATATACCCGGACCCGATATGCTATAATAATTCTTTAAGAACAGATGCAGTTAGGAGTACGAAGATGGCAGAAGAAAAGGGTAATATCAACTGGTTTCCCGGTCATATGCGGAAGGCCCTGAATGAGGTGTCGGAGAAACTGAAATTCGTCGATATCGTATTCGAGACAGTGGATGCGCGTATCCCGATCTCGAGCAGAAATCCGGAACTGGACAGCCTCGTGTCGTCCAAGCCACGCATCGTGGTGCTCAATAAGGCGGATCTTGCTGATGAGAAGGTGACTTCTGACTGGATTACTTACTATAAATCGAAGGGAATTGCGGCCATTGCCATCGATGCTTCGCATAAGAAAGGACTGGACAAGCTCCGTTCTTTGGCGGTCGAGATGTGTAAGGATATCCTTGCCAAGGCCGAAGCGAAAGGACGTATGGGAAGACCGGTGCGTGCCATGGTGGTCGGGGTTCCGAATTCGGGTAAGTCAACGCTTATTAATGGTTTATGTAACCGTAAAATCGCCGTAACCGGTGATATGCCCGGCGTGACGCGTGACTTCAAATGGGCCAGAACGGATGGACAGCTGGAACTGATGGATATGCCGGGTGTGCTGTGGCCGAGGCTCGGAACGCCGAGAAACCAGCTCGTCCTGACGCTGACCGGAGCCGTAAAGGTCGAGGTCGTCGACGTCGTCGACGTCGCTTTTGCCGGAATGAAGCTGATTGAGGAACTCTATCCGGATGATTTCTATGCACGGTATAAGCTTTCTGCACCGGGATCTGATGAATATATAGAGGATGATTATGAGCGGTTCGAGGAGGCGGCACGTCATATGGGCTGTATCCTTTCCGGCGGCAGGATCAATGACGAACGGTTCGCGAAGCTGCTTCTGGATGATTTCCGTACTGCCCGTATCGCCCGGATCTCGCTGGAGACGCCGGAAAAACCTGAAACGAAATAAGGTGTGTGGAAAGTGAGGGGTGTCAGATGACTCGTGAAGAGAAACTGAAAGAGAAATACGAAGTCATGTCCGCATTCGAGAAGGAATGTGCCGAGAAAGGGAAACCGCTGTGCTGCGGTATCGATGAGGCGGGCAGAGGCCCTCTGGCCGGTCCTGTCGTGGCAGCGGCCTGTATTCTTGATCCGGATCAGCCGATCTATGGTCTGGATGATTCGAAGAAACTTTCCCCGAAGCGCCGGGAGGCTCTATACGAGGAGATCGTTTCTAAAGCGAAGTGCTTCTGTATCGTACGTGTCGAACCGACAGAAATCGATGAAGTCAATATTCTGAATGCGACGAAGAATGCGATGCGTGCCTGTGTGGAGCGATTGACGGTCAAACCGGACATCCTGCTGATCGATGCCGTGAATCTTACCGGTACGGGAATCGAAGTCATGCCGATCATTAAGGGGGATGCGAAGTCGAATTCCATCGCAGCAGCATCGATCCTGGCGAAAGTAAGCAGGGACCGTATTATGGTGGAGTACGATAAGGAATACCCGGGATATGGGTTTGCCAAGCATAAGGGATATGGGACCCCGGAGCACTATAAGGCGATAAGAGAACTGGGAAAGTCACCGATACACAGGGAGACTTTTCTTAAGAATCTGCATTAGGAGAGAAGATGACTAGAAATCAGGATGTAGGGCGGCATTCGGAAGAATATGTTTCTGATTACCTGGTCAGGCGAGGCTGTAAGATCCTGGCCAGAAACTACACGGTGCATAATGTCGGGGAGATCGATATCATATGTGAATATAAAGGAAAGATCCTCGTGATCGAGGTGAAGTCACGGGATTTCCATGAGCGCTTCGGAACGCCGGAAGAGGCGGTCACACCAGCGAAACAGAAGAAGGTTATGCTTACTGCTGCCGCATTCTGCAAGGAGAAGGGCATCTCCCTGGAACGTGTCTCTTACTATGCGGCGGGTGTCACGCATGACGCGTCCGGGAATATATTGAACGTGCAATTTACGCCGTTCTTCTGATGAGATGAGATAGAACATGATTTCAAACTGGCTGAAAAAAAGAAGATCACAGTGGAAGCATCTGATCGGGATGATTCTTATCTTCGCATTGGTTCTTGCAGCGGGATGCGTGAAGACGGATGCAACAGCGGAGACGTCTATCCATTCGGATTCGGTTACTGTGATGGAGAGTTCGGAAACAGAAACGTCGGAAAGCCAGCTGACAGAATCAACTACAGAAACGACGATGAAAGAGATACCTGAATCAGACACATCCGCAGAGGGAACTTCTGAAACGGAGAGCGCTGCGACGGACCCATCAACCGACTCAACAACAGACGTGTCAGGCGGAGTTTTAGAGGTCTACTTTATTGATGTGGGGCAGGGTGATGCGTCTCTTCTTTGCTGCGATGGACACTATATGTTGATCGATGGGGGACCTCCGGAAAGCTCCGATGTGATCTTTGCTTTCCTGAGGGAACATGATATCGAGAAACTAGACTATATCGTGGCGACCCACCCGGATGCGGATCATATCGGTGGACTTGCTGCCGCGCTGGAGGCGTCTGAAGTCGGGAGAGCCTTCTGTCCGGTTCTGAAATATGACAATTACTCGTTTCAGGCTTTTTCTGACCGTCTTGTAAGACAGCAGGTCGAACTGGAAACGCCTTCTTGCGGGATGGTGTTTGAGTTGGGCAGCGCCCATTGTACAGTAATCGGCCCCACCGAAGAATCGGAGAAAACAAATAACAATTCCATCGTCATTCGTGTGGCATTCGGGAACACGTCCTTCCTCTTTACCGGAGATGCGGAAGGAGTAGAAGAGGACTCGATCCTAAAATCGGGATGCGATTTGGCTTCTGATGTGCTGAAAGTCAGCCATCACGGAAGCGAGTATGCGACAACAGATGCCTGGCTGGAGGAAGTGAAGCCTTCGATTGCCGTTATTTCCTGCGGAATGGATAATTCTTACGGATTCCCAACCGCTCCTGTTCTGAAGCGATTGCAGCAACGTGGAGTGACGCTGTACAGGACGGACCTTCAAGGAGATATTCTGATCCGCAGTGATGGGGTAAGACTCGAAGTCACGACGGAGAAAGATACAGATCAGGATGTGTTTACTGAACCGATACTGGAACCATCGGTACCGGATGACGGACTTGAACATGACTATGTCATTAATGTCCGGACCGGGAAATTCCATAACCCGGACTGTGACGCTGTCAGTAAGATGGATGAGAAGAATAAGCAGGAGTATCATGGAACAAGGAATTCACTGATCGAGGAGGGCTATGCGCCCTGTAAGATGTGTGCGCCGTAATCCCGGATTCATTTGTTATTTTGCTGTGCAAATCCAGTCACATCAGGCTTCTTTTGTATATTTCATCGAATTTGCGGTTTAATCTTGCAAGTTGCTTGCCAAAATCTTTCAAATATTACATAATATGAAAGGTTTTAAGGTAGCATTATTTCACAAAAATGCAAGACGAAGAAATCAAAGTTTCCTTTCAAGTGCTTTTCGAGAAGAAAAGACGGGTAGACGTGCGTGAAAGTGCGGAAAGGAAATCGAGAAGTATAGATCAGGCAAGGAGGCCGATGTCATGAAGACGTATCGTGAGTTGAGCAAGGCGGAGTTACAGAGCACTCTTTCGATCCTGGAGGTCAGATATAATGAGCTGAAATCCCGGAATCTGGCTCTGGATATGACGAGAGGTAAGCCGAGTCCGGATCAGCTGGATCTTTGTAACGGGATGCCGGCTCTTCTGGATACTGAGAATCTCATGGCGGAGGATGGTTCGGACTGCCGTAACTATGGTGTGCCGTTCGGCCTGAAGGAGAGCCGTGCGCTGTTCGGGGAGATCCTGGGCATCGATCCGAATCTGGTGACTGTCGGGAATAACTCCAGCCTGCAGCTGATGTATGATACGCTTTCCCGTTCGCTTATTTTCGGTGAGCTTGGTGGAGAGAAGCCTTGGGCGCAGATCCCGGATCGTAAGTGGCTCTGCCCGGTTCCGGGTTATGACCGTCATTTCCTCGTGACCGAGACTCTTGGCTTCGAGCTGATCGCCGTTCCGCTCCGTGAGGATGGACCGGATATGGATCTGGTCGAGAAACTGGTCTCTGAGGATCCGACGATCCTGGGTATGTGGGCGATGCCGCTCTATAGTAATCCGGATGGATATATCTACTCGGAGGAAGCCTGCAAGAGACTGGCGTCTATGAAGACGGCGGCTCCGGATTTCCGAATCCTCTGGGATAATGCCTATGTGGTGCATCATCTCTACGATGAGCCGGAAAAGCAGGGTACGCTTCCGGATATACTGAAGCTCTGCCGTGAGGCCGGTAATCCGAACCGTGTATATGAGTTTGCTTCGACAAGTAAGATCACTTTCGCCGGTTCTGGTATCGCATGTATGGCGGCCAATGAAGAGAATACCGTGCGTGCCAGGAAGTACCTCGGCGTGCAGTCTATCGGACCGAATAAACTTGTGCAGCTGATGCATGCGAAGTATATCCCGAATCTTGAAGCGGTCAAGAAGGTCATGAGCAAGCAGGCGGAGATCCTGCGCCCGAAATTCGAGAAGGTACTTAAGGTCCTGGACGATGAATTCATGGGCAGTGGAATCGCACACTGGAATTCTCCTCTGGGCGGCTATTTCGTATCGGTGTTCCTGATGAACGGTACTGCGAAGGAAACGGTAAGACTTGCTAAGGAGTGCGGAGTTGCCTTTACTCCTGCCGGTGCGACCTATCCTTATAAGAAGGATCCGAACGACAGCAATCTCCGTATCGCGCCGAGCTTCCCGAAGGTGGAAGATATCGAAACAGCCGTTACAGTTTTCGCTGTTTGTGCTAAACTAGCAGCTGTAAGAAAACTTTTGGAGGAGTAAGACATGAAGGATATCTACGAAAGTCCGCTGAATTCCCGTTATTCAAGTAAGGAAATGAAGGCGATCTTCTCGCCGGATCATAAGTTTAAGACATGGAGACAGCTGTGGATCTACTTGGCTTCCTGTGAAAAAGAGCTTGGCCTGAACATTACCGATGAACAGATTGCAGAGCTCGAGGCCAGTAAAGATGATATCAATTATGATGTTGCGGCTAGAGAAGAGAAACTCGTACGTCATGACGTAATGGCGCATGTACATGCTTACGGTGAGCAGTGCCCGAAGGCGAAGGGTATCATCCACCTCGGTGCTACATCCTGCTATGTCGGCGATAACACCGATATCCTTCTGATGCGTGAGGCATTGATTCTGACAAGAAAGAGACTTCTTGCTGTCATCGAGAAACTCGCGAAGTTTGCTGACGAATATAAGGGCATGCCGACCCTCGGCTTCACTCATTTCCAGCCGGCTCAGCTGGTTACTGTCGGTAAGCGTGCGACATTGTGGCTGCAGGACCTTCTGATCGATCTGGACGAACTGGATTATACTCTTTCCTGCCTGAAGCCTCTTGGCTGCAAGGGTACCACAGGAACGCAGGCCAGCTTCCTGGATCTGTTCCAGGGTGATCACGAGAAGGTTGAGAAACTGGATAAGATGATCGCGGAGAAGATGGGATTCGAGTCTTCCATCTCTGTTTCCGGTCAGACCTACACAAGAAAGCTGGATGCGAAGGTATTAAATACTCTTTCCGGTATTGCCACTTCTGCACATAAGTTCAGCAACGATATCCGTCTTCTCCAGCACCTCAAGGAGATCGAGGAGCCCTTCGAGAAAACACAGATCGGTTCTTCTGCGATGGCGTATAAGCGTAACCCGATGAGATCGGAGCGTATCTGCTCGCTGTCCCGTTATGTGATCTCTGCGGCGCTGAATCCGGCGATGACCGCTTCGGAGCAGTGGTTCGAGAGAACACTGGATGATTCCGCCAATAAGCGTATCTCCGTGCCGGAAGCATTCCTGGCAGTGGATGCGATCCTGAGCATCTATCTGAACGTAGCCTCCGGACTGGTCGTCTATCCGAAGATGATCCATAACCACATCATGAACGAACTGCCGTTCATGGCGACAGAGAACATCATGATGGAGGCCGTAAAACGCGGCGGTGACCGTCAGGAACTGCATGAGAAGATTCGTGTACACTCCATGGCAGCCGGTAAGGTCGTGAAGGAAGAGGGACTTCCGAACGATCTTCTGACCCGTATCGCAGAAGATCCGGCATTCGGTCTGGATAAGAATTCCCTCGACAGCCTTCTGGATCCGAAGCTTTATATCGGGCGTTGTCCGGAGCAGGTGACATCCTTCCTGAAAAATGATGTCGAGCCGATCCTGAAGATGTATGCTTCCGAACTGGATATGGAGGAACCTGAACTGAACGTATGAGCATCTATTTCGACAATAGTGCCACCACGAAGCCACTTCCCGAAGTGGCTCGTTTGGTATATGAAACCCTAAGCGGTGAGGAGAGTTTCGGTAATCCCGGATCGCTTCACCGTCTTGGTGTGCTGGCCGAGAAGGACTTAAACGAAAGTACTTCTAAAATCGCGCGGCTTCTTTCTTGTAAACCAGAAGAACTGTTCTTTACTTCCTGTGGTTCGGAGTCCGTCAATACCTCGATCCTGGGGTATATGCATCAGAATCCTCGTGCCGGAAAGAAGATCATCTCCACGAAGACGGAGCATAAGGCTTCTCTGGAATCACTGGAAAGACTTGCGTCTGAAGGCTATGAAGTCTGCTATATCCCGGTGGGAAGTGATGGGAAACCGGATCTTCCTGCACTCGAGGAGGCCATCGATGCGAATACTGCGCTCCTTACATTTACGCATGTGAATAATGAATCCGGGTCGATCCTTCCGTTAGACAAGATCGTTGAGATCCGAAATAAGAAGAACCGGAACGCGAAGATCCATCTGGACTGTGTCCAGTCACTGGGGAAACTTCCGATCGCTCTTTCCCGTATGGGGGTAGACATGGCTTCTTTCTCGGGTCATAAGATCCACGCACTGAAGGGCTTCGGACTTCTTTATATCCGCAGCGGTGTGCGTGTGCAGCCCCTGATCCTCGGAGGCGGGCAGCAGAAGGGGATGCGCTCCGGTACACAGAGCCCGTATCTGGCCAGTGCTTTTGCCTTGGCATTAGAGAAAGCCTATGAGAATATCGATGAGAATTTAGAGAAGATGACTGCACTTCGGGATGGTTTTGTGGAGAAACTTCAGAAGTTCCGTGTCCATGTGCTGTCACCGGAAGATGCACTTCCATACGTACTGAATGTATCTTTTCCGTCTTTTCAGTCCGAAACCATGTTACACTGTTTAGAGGAAAAGGAAATCTACGTGTCGACCGTCTCGGCGTGTTCGTCGAAGAGCAAGAAGGTCAGTTATGTTCTGTCGGAGATGGGCATCAGACGGGAAATCGCAGCCAATGCGGTCCGGTTCAGCTTCTGCCGGTTTAATACGTTGGAGGAAGTGGATCAGGTGATCGATGCGATCGCGCTGATTTACGAGAAATACGAAGTTTGAGAGGAAGAATCAGATGAGTAATGCATATAGAACGATCATCCTGGCCCGTATGGGTGAGATTGCTCTGAAGGGCCTGAATCGTGGAAAGTTCGAGCGCCAGCTTATGGACAATATGCGGTGGAGGCTTAAGGAATACGGGGCGTTCTCCATCGTGCAGAGCCAGTCCCGCATCTGGATCGAACCGAAGGACAGTAATCCGGATGTGCTGGAAGATAAGGAGAATGCGGAGCAGGTGCTCCGTGCCGTGACGCAGGTCTTCGGCCTGGTTTCGGCAAGTCTCGTGCGTCGTTTCAGTGGAGATATGGAGGATATCAAGGAACAGGCGAAGTGCCTGACGGATGATATCCTGGCCGAGCACGATTATAAGACTTTTAAGGTGGAGAGTAAGCGTGGAAATAAGCGTTTCCCGCTGGCGTCACCTGAGATCTGTGTGGATGTAGGTGAGGCGATCCTGATTGCCCATCCTGAACTCACGGTGGATGTGCACGAGCCGGACTTCACGATCTATGTGGAAGTGCGTGAGGATCTGTATGTGTATAGCGAGAAGGTCGAGGGGCATAGAGGTCTTCCGGTCGGAACAGCCGGGAAGGGCATGCTCCTTCTGTCGGGTGGTATTGACAGCCCGGTTGCCGGCTACATGATGGCCTCGCGTGGTATGCAGCTGGAAGCGATCTATTTCCATTCCTATCCGTATACCAGTGAACGCGCCCTCGAGAAGGTGAAGGACCTTGCGCGTATCGTTTCCCAGTATTCCGGAACGATCCTTCTGCATGTTTGTAATTTCACGGATATCCAGCTGAACCTCTATAAGAACAGCCCGCAGGATATGCTGACGATCACGATGCGTCGTGTCATGTTCGAGATCGCAGAGGAGCTTGCCAATAAGCAGGGCTGTAAGTGCCTGATCACGGGTGAATCCCTGGGGCAGGTTGCAAGCCAGACCATCGAAGCGATCCAGATCACCAATGAAGTGGTGAAGACCATGCCGGTATTCCGGCCCCTGATTGGTCTTGATAAGGAAGAGACATGCAATATCTCCCGCCGGATCGGGGCATTCGAGACGTCGATCCTGCCATACGAAGACTGTTGCACGGTATTTGTTGCCAAGCATCCGAAGACCCATCCGCAGAAGAAACATATCATGGAGGCGGAGGCCAATCTCGATATTCCGGCGCTGGTCAAGCAGGGTGTCGAAGGGATCGAGACGTATAAGATCGAGCGTACGTCGAAGGCCTAAAGCATAGTGACAGTGCTTCTATAGTGGGAAAAGCACTGTGATGCAGAGACTTGTCGAATTAGGGAGAATTTGTATGTATCTTAGGAATAGAATTCTTACGGCTCTGAAGGTCAAGAATGTCCTGCTGATGATTGCGGGTGTGTTCTTTCTTTTCGCAGGCACATATGTCATCCTCGATCTTCTTATCGAGTATCGTGACGATATAGATACTGCGTTACACGCGAAAGCGATGCCGGGGTCCATCGAGTGGGTAAGAAATGCCATTATTATGATCCTGATCGCGACCGTGTCCCGTAAACTGATGGGGGATGCACGATTCTACTCCAGTTATTTCGAAGGATCTCTGGAAGGCCGGATCACTTTCAAGGAGTTAGCACAAGTGACCGGTAAACCTGTATTTCTGGTCATTTTTGAACTTTTCTTCTTCCGCTTTATCTACATGAAGAAGTATTCTTTTGTGAAAGCAGAAGGGAAGAAACTGATCGAGCTCTATAGTAAGAGGACCCTTTGCGAGTGCAAGAACTGCGGTGCCCCGATCGATAAGCGTATCTACTTTACAGGTACATGCAGTTATTGCGGAAGTTCGGATCTTCATGCCAAAATATTATCCGGAGATAAGTTCTACAGTATTTCCAATGAAGTCAGCAAAGGAAAGAACAATCCCGATTTCTATAAGGACAAGAATCTGGATGTGAAGTGGAGGCTTTTCGTGATCCTCATGGTCATAGGACTAGGTGTATGTGCCATCCTCCTTTTCATGATTGCGGACAGTGTGTCGAATTACAACAATAAGGAATACCTGCGTGAGAAGCTCCTCGATGCGTCGAATCATCTCTATTCCTATGATGCGATACGTTCTGAACTGGTCTCTCTTATGGTGTTCGGCGGCATTCTTCTTTTGATTCTTCTGGTTCTCGCGGGAAGAAGACTCTACAAGATCCTCTTCATCAATGAGGCGATTTCCTGTGCAACATTCTTCAGTAAATGCCAGTCTCCGTTTATTCCGACGGATGAGATCCCTTCGATCAAATCGAAAGGAAACAAGAAGATGCGCCGCGTCAGAGGAGCTCTCCGTAACGGATATCTTGCTCACTGCACACTGGAAGTGCACGAGGACATTATGAACGTGGCACTGGCCAAGAAGATCGTGAAGGATACCTGTCCTTCCTGCGCATCTCCGATCGTCGGTGCTGTGGATGAGAATTACACCTGTCAGGTCTGTGGAAACAGAATCATGGGTGTAATCGAGAAAAAATAAATGTAAGATAGGAAAAGAAAAAGATTCTCGCGCCGGTCCTCGGCATTGCCTGCGGAGGCGCTTCGGATTCTTTTTCTTTTTAATTTCCTGTCCACTATTATATCTTCCGGTATGTTTTTGAACGAGTTGCTTTTTTGTGCATTTGCACGCTGTTTTGGTCTTTACGTTAAGAGACAAATTGTTTATCATATTAAGGTAATTTTGTATCACATTGTTGGAGGTATCCCATGTTTGAACATATTAAGATGGAAGATCCTGAGGTTTTTCAGGCGATTACACAGGAAGTGGAGCGTCAGCGCAATAAGATCGAGCTGATCGCATCCGAGAACTTCGTAACAGAGGCGGTGCTCGAGGCAGCCGGTTCTCCGCTTACGAATAAGTATGCAGAGGGATACCCGGGAAAGAGATATTACGGCGGATGCGAGTACGTAGATATCGTTGAATCCCTGGCTATCGAGAGAGCGAAGAAACTCTTCGGTGCGGAGCATGTCAATGTACAGCCTCACTCCGGTGCTCAGGCGAATACAGCCGTTTACTATGCTATCCTTGAGCCTGGCGATACGATCCTCGGTATGGATCTTTCTCACGGTGGTCACCTGACGCACGGCATGAAGCTGAATGTTTCCGGCCGTACATATCACTCTGAGTTCTATCAGGTGGATCCGGAGACACAGACACTCAACTATGATAAGATCCTCGAGATCGCGAAGGAAGTCAAGCCGAAGGTTATCGTTGCCGGTGCTTCGGCTTATCCGAGAATCATCGACTTTAAGAAGTTCCGTGAGATTGCGGATGCTGTAGGCGCGTACCTCTTCGTAGATATGGCTCACATTGCCGGTCTCGTTGCTGCCGGACTTCACCCGAATCCGGTTCCGTATGCTGACTTCGTTACGACAACCACGCATAAGACTCTGCGTGGACCGCGTGGCGGTATCATCATGTGTAAGGAAGAATACGCGAAGAAGATCGATTCTGCCGTATTCCCGGGCCAGCAGGGCGGACCTCTGATGCACATCATCGCTGCGAAAGCGGTTGCTTTTAAAGAGGCTCTTTCCGATGAGTTCCGTGCATATCAGGGACAGATCATCAAGAATGCTGCAGCTCTGGCTGACGGTCTGATGAAGAGAGGCGTGAACCTCGTTTCCGGCGGTACGGAGAATCACCTGATGCTCATCGACCTTCGTGGTACAGGTGTTACAGGTAAGGAACTCCAGCTCCGTCTGGATGATGTCAACATCACAGCAAATAAGAACACCATTCCGTTCGATCCGGAAAAGCCGTTCGTAACATCCGGTGTACGTGTCGGTACAGCAGCTGTTTCCGCTCGCGGAATGAAAGAAGAGGATATGGACGTTATCGCTGACTGCATCGCGAAGTCTATCTTCTCCTTCGAGGAATCCAAGGAAGACATTAAGGCTGCTGTTGCAGGCCTGACATCTAAGTATCCGCTCTATCCGGATATGAAGTACTAATAATCTTTCCATCGATGCGGGAAACTGCACGGAAAGACAATGAGGAACGATTAAAATGGGCGTCAATGAGGAATACAAAAAGAGAGAACCTTTAGCATTCCGCATGGCGCCTCGTTCTTTGTCCGAATATATCGGCCAGGAGCATATCCTGGGCGAAGGAAAAATGCTTAGAAGGATGATCGAGGCAGACCGTCTGTCTTCGATCATCCTTTTCGGCCCTCCGGGTACCGGTAAGACAGCGCTGGCCCGGCTCATCGCCCATACTACGTCTGCGAAATTTGAACGTATTAATGCCGTTACGGCGGGCGTCGGCGATATCAAACGCATCGTGGAAGATGCGAAGAATCCGATCCTGACACCGAATGGCAGAGTCGTGCTCTTCGTGGATGAGATCCACCGCTTCAATAAGATGCAGCAGGATGCGCTCCTGCCACACGTAGAGGATGGCACGGTCATCCTGATCGGTGCAACCACCGAGAATCCTTTCTTCGAGGTCAATAAGGCATTGATCTCAAGATCTACAGTCCTTTCGTTGAAGCCTCTGACGGAGGAGAATATCATCGCGATCCTGAAGCAGGCCCTCCGGGATAAAGAGCGTGGACTGGGTAATGAACCAATCGAGATCTCGGAGCGCACTCTCGCATATATTGCAGATCTCTGTAACGGGGATGCCCGTATTGCGCTGCGTTCTCTGGAATTGGCCTATATTACTACACCTCCGGACGCGTCCGGGACGATTACGATCGATGAAGAGATCATGCAGGACTGCATGCAGAAGAGGTCTCTTGCCTTTGATAGCGGTGGGGAGAGCCACTACGACAATATTTCCGCTATGATCAAGTCCATGCGTGGCAGTAATCCGGATGCGGCGATTTTCTATCTGGCAAGAGCTCTGCATTCCGGCGAAGATATTGAGTTCCTGGCCAGACGAATCCTGATCTGTTCGTCAGAAGATGTCGGTATGGCAAACCCGAATGCGATCCTGGTTGCGATGGCCGCGTACCAAGGGGTCATGGCTGTCGGGATGCCGGAAGCAAGGATCCTTCTTGCGGAAGCGGTCGTCACGGTGGCAACCAGTCCGAAGTCCAACAGTTCCTATCTCGCTATAGATAGAGCACTTGCCGATGTGGCGAATAAGCGCACAGGCGAAGTACCGATGCATCTTCGTAATGCCCCGGTCAAAGGAATGGCGGATATGGGGTATTCTGTCGGATATAAGTATGCCCATGATTTCCCGGAACACTATGTCGATATGCAGTTCCTGCCGGACGAGATGGTCGGAACGGTCTACTATGAACCGGGTACGCTGGGATATGAGAAGCAGATCCGCGCCTGGATGGATCACCTCAGAAATGGTACGCCGCTTCCCGGCAACAGAGCATCGGGCAATGCTTCGGATTCCACGCGTGAGTCCGGCTCTTCAAAGGAAGATAAAGATCCGTCTGATAAGAAGTAACAAATTTTTCACGAAACGTTCTTCCATTTCTGTGTATTTGTGTATTGACACTTACTATGCCGAAAACATATAATCTAACCCAGTTAGCAATTTTGCAGAAAGAGATATGACATCTTGGAGGACAAATGGTTACCGAACAGGAAATCTGGGACATTCTTACTGATTTCAACAGCATTAAACCCGTAGACTTTCTCCAGCAACTCGATGTGGCTTCGATGGGCATCGGGAATGTGCTGGGTTTTCTTGCGTCTTCGAAACGGGAGGTCACAGCAGGGGAGATCAGCGAGTATATGGGCGTAAGTACGGCCCGTGTGGCGGTGCTTCTTAAGAAGATGTCCGAGAAGGGCCTGATCGAGAAACATGCGGATCCTAAGGATGCACGTCGTGTAATGGTTTCCATTACGGATGAAGGTATGCACCTCCTAATCGATAAGAGAAAAGAGATCCTTCTTTATGCCGGTGCGATCATCGAGCGTTTTGGAAAAGATAAGATCGAGGATTTTGTATCTGCCTGTAAGGAAATCAAAAGTATCGTCGAGGACGTAGAGCGTGCCCAGGCGAACGGTGTAAAGGAACTAAGCGAATATATTTCTGACAAATAGAGTGAACAAAAGAAAAAGGAGAAAGAGACAACATGCTTGAATTAAGAGAAATCGTCAAGATCTATCCGGCCGGCGATAATTCCGTCGAAGCCCTGAAGGGGATCGATCTTCGCTTCCGTGACAGTGAATTCGTATCGATCCTGGGACAGTCCGGATGTGGTAAGACAACGATGCTGAACATCATAGGCGGACTCGATCAGTATACTTCCGGTGATCTGGTCATTAACGGAAAGTCAACAAAAGAGTATAAAGACCGTGACTGGGATGCTTACCGCAACCATTCAATCGGCTTTGTTTTCCAGAGCTATAACCTGATCCCTCATCAGAATGTTCTGTCGAACGTGGAGATTGCTCTTTCTCTTTCCGGTGTAACGAAGAAAGAACGCCGCGAGCGTGCCATCGAAGCCCTGAAGAAGGTAGGCTTGGGAGATCAGCTGAAGAAGAAACCTGCCGAGATGTCCGGTGGTCAGATGCAGCGTGTTGCCATTGCCCGTGCGCTGGTGAATAACCCGGATATCATCCTTGCCGATGAGCCGACCGGTGCGCTCGATACCGAGACCAGTGTGCAGGTCATGGATATCCTCAAGGAGATATCGAAGGATAAGCTGGTCATCATGGTTACCCATAACCCGGAACTGGCTGAGAAGTACTCAACACGTATCGTTAAGATGCTGGACGGTAAGATCATCGACGACTCGGCTCCGGTATCCGATGAGGAAGTAGAAACGTCCCTCAAGAAGATAAAAGAGGCAGAAGAAGCGAAAGAGAAGACGAAGAAAGAGAAGAAACCGTCCATGTCTTTCGCGACATCCTTCGGTCTTTCTCTGAAGAACCTGTTTACGAAGAAGGGTAGAACGATCCTGACATCTTTTGCCGGATCCATCGGTATTATCGGTATCGCTCTGATCTATTCGGTGTCGCAGGGTACAAATAACTTTATTAATGAGGTGCAGGAAGATACGATCTCGGCGTACCCTCTGCAGATCCAGGCGCAGACTGTCGATCTGAACTCTCTGCTTACTACTTTTGCAGGTGGAGGGAAGAAGGAGCATGAGCATCCGAATGATGCGGTATACCAGAAGAACCGTCTGTATGAGATGATGAATTCCCTGAACTCGATCGAGGTCCAGGAGAATGATCTTTCATCCTTTATGGATTATATCGAGCAGCAGCGCCATGATGAATCCACGAAGCTTCACCACGCACTTTCCGGTGTGCAGTACGGATATGATCTGAATCTTCTCATTTATACGAAGAATGTGGACGGGGAGATCATCCACTCGGATACGCAGGAACTGCTCTCCGCACTGATGACCCAGTATTATGGCTCCATGTTTAATATTGATATCAGCGGCGCGTCAAACAGCCAGTCTGCACAGATGATGACATCCGGTATGACGTTGTGGAGTGAACTTCTGCCGGGAGTCAACGGTGAGCCGACTAACCCGGTTACCTTAAAGCAGTATGATGTCGTCTATGGACGCTGGCCGGAAAGTTATGACGAGATCGTGCTTTTCGTTGATGAGAATAACGAGATCAATGACTATACGCTTTACGCACTGGGCCTGAAGCCGGAAAAAGAGATCACGGACATGATGAGCATCGCGATGAGCGGTGAACAGATCGAATATGTTGAGAAGAAATGGTCTTACGAAGAGATCTGTAATCTCGAATTCCGTTCGATCCTGCCGTCTTCCTGCTGGAGCTATGATCCGGCTACGAATACCTATTCGGATCTTCGTGAAACGGATGCCGGTCTTCAGTTCCTGTATGATAATGCCATGAAGATCAAGGTCGTTGGTATCGTCCGCCCGAATGAGGACGCGGTATCGAACAGCCATAACGGAAATATCGGTTATACGCATATGCTGACCGAGTACATCATTAATGAGAGCAAGAACTCCGATGCGGTGAAAGCACAACAGGAGAATAAAGAGGTGGATGTGACGAGTGGCCGTCGTTTCAAGCCGGAAACAGCCATCGTTACAGAAGCAGACAAGGCGAAGTATTTCAGGGATTATGTGGCTTCTTTAAGCGATGCCGAGAAGTCCGGGATCTATGTGAAAGTCATGAGTATCCCGTCGGAATCCATGATCCAGGAATATGTGGATCAGGTCATGTCCCAGATGAACCGTGAGACGATCGAGGCACAGATCCTCGCGTCGATGCAGGGTCAGGCCGGTATGGATGAAGAAACGGTCAAGGGCTATATCGCAGCCATGAGTGATGAAGATCTGTCTGCCATGTTTGCAACCGGAGTCAGAGAGCAGTATCTCAACGAATACGGTGAGAATATGGCGAAAGAACTGAGTACGAAGTCGGAAACGGAACTGGCGGCTTCATTGACACATGCGATCGAGGGCTTCGACGATGCGGCCTGTGCCGGCTTCTATGACACGGTCATCGAGTTCTCTCCGTTCACCTATGACTATAATCTTGTACGTCTGGGCGGTCTGGATCTGGATAATCCTTCTTCGATCCGTCTGTATGCGGCTTCCTTCGAGAATAAGGATGTGATCGTTGACTGTATTGACGAATATAACCAGAACGTGGATGAACTTCTTAAGATCAAGTACACCGACTATGTGGGTATCCTCATGTCTTCCGTTACTACGATCATCAATGCGATCACATACGTACTCATTGCTTTCGTAGCGGTATCCCTGATCGTATCCTCGATCATGATCGGTGTCATCACCTTGATCTCGGTTCAGGAAAGAACGAAGGAGATCGGTATCCTCCGCTCACTCGGTGCATCGAAGAAGAACGTATCAAGTATGTTTAACGCGGAGACAGTTATCATCGGATTTACTTCCGGTCTGATCGGTGTTCTGATCA
Organism: Clostridia bacterium; assembly: GCA_016281535.1. Taxonomy (GTDB): domain Bacteria; phylum Bacillota; class Clostridia; order Saccharofermentanales; family Saccharofermentanaceae; genus Scatonaster. The sequence goes on from JAEEIT010000103.1 coordinate 23,503, forward strand.
CGTATCTGCTCTTGATCCCGATCAACCTGATCATTCACCACCTGACCGGCCTGAATAACCTGACGGCCGTGCTCCCGATCATTACGGCACTGATCCTGATCCTGATCAGTATCCTTCTGACCTTGATCGCAGGTGTTATCCCGTCCAGATCAGCGGCGAAGAAGGACCCGGTTGTGGCACTTCGTACCGAATAATCACAGCCATTGGCTATGGAATAAGAAATACGGTTTTCCGTACTGCCCTCGGGGTATGCCCCGGGGAGGTACGGAAAACTTTTACATTAGGAGTAACGTATGGTGGGACCTAGAGTATATCTGGATCATGCGGCAACAACGAGAGTAAGACCAGAAGTGCAGGAAGTCATGTCGGCCGCTCTGGCGGAGAACTATGGTAATCCGTCCTCTGTTCATCGAGAGGGGCAGAGAGCCAGGAAACGCCTGGAAGAGGCCCGCGAACAGATCGCCTCGCTTCTTTGCTGTGATCCTTCGGAGATACTCTTTACTTCCGGTGGAACGGAGTCGGACAATCTGGCGATCAAAGGCTCGATAGCAGACGCACCGATCCATAAACGGCACATCATTACTTCCGCTATCGAACATCCGGCTGTTCTAGAGTCCTGCCGGGCACTCGAGCAGAACGGAACGAGGGTTACCTGCCTTCCTGTAGATAGAACCGGTCTGATTTCAAAAGATTCCCTGTCGGAAGCGCTGTCTCCGGATACTTGCCTGGTGTCTGTGATGACGGTGAATAACGAGATTGGAACGGTCGAACCGATAGCTGATCTTAGTTCGATCGCGCATGAGAAAGGTGTACTGTTTCACACGGATGCGGTTCAGGCTGTGGGAATGATTCCGGTTCGTGTACGTGATCTTGGTGTGGATATGCTTTCTCTCTCGTCGCACAAATTCGGTGGTCCGAAGGGCGTTGGTATCCTTGTATTAAAGAAGGATACGGCGATCCATCCGATCCTTGATGGTGGGTCTCAGGAGATGCATCACCGTGCCGGAACGGAGAATCTTCCTTCTATTATCGGTATGGCCCGTGCACTGGAACTGGCTATGGAGGAAATGGATGAGGTCACATCTCGTGTTCGAAGGCTGAAGGAACGGCTTGTGGGAGAATTGAATGATGCCTATCCGAATGTGCGTATACACGCTGATCTTGCGCCATGTCATCCCGGAATCGTGAACTTCTATATTCCGGGAATGGAAGGGGAGAAGACGATGCTTCTTCTGGATTATAAGGGCTTCGCAGTTTCGGGAGGCGCGGCATGTGCTTCGAAAGAACATACAGTCTCACATGTTCTCTCTGCAATCGGCTGTGAGAAAGCAGAAGCGGAGAACTCGTTACGTATCAGCCTCGGTGGGGAGAATACCGAGGAAGAAATCCACGCATTTGTTGAAGCCCTTAAGTCGATTGTTCTGCCTTAAGCCGATTATAAGCGTCGATGAAACGTTTACGGATCGCTTCGTCGCGTTTCTTACCTTTACCCAGTTCAGACATGTGCTCCGGGAAGATGACTCCGCCGGCCATCAGCGGGTGTCCGCCACCGTCACCGATCCCGTCCAGGGCGATGTGGATCAGGTCACCGGCTTTGATGTCATTCAGTTCCGAACGTAAAGAGAACTTCATGCCGCCGTTTCTTTCGGCATAGACGACGGAGAAGGAGACACAGTCAAGAGACAGAATAAAGCTGGAAACCATGGCAATCAGCCTGTCCGGGCAGTCGAACGGAATGTGCACGAAACCGATCCCATCACTGGCATAGAGGTTCTGGATCGCAGCACCATAGGCACGGAGATCATCGATCTCGAGTTCGTTGCTGTCGAGCCGGAGAATAAGAGCCTGATCGGCAATGGCATTCAGCATCGCGAAAGCTTCGATATCCTCCTTGGTTACACCGCTGGTGAAGTTCTGGGTATCAATCTTGATAGCATATAGAAGTGCCGTAGCTACGTCTTTCGGAATATCGATCCGATTCTCAACGAAATAATTGGCAATTATCGTTGCACAGGCGCCGACGAGCCGATGGTCTGTGAAGGTGTAGTCATATGTCGTGACCCATGGATGATGGTCGATGCAGGCAATCTCGTGCCCGGTCAGGTCGGAGAAATTGGCGCTGAATTTCTGGCCGTCGACATTAATGATATAGTCATCGTCGGATCCGATGTATTCTTCGGCATTCGTAGCCGTGATGTTTAGCTGTTCTGTCATTCTCTTGAGAGTGACCTTATCGAAATTACCAAAGTAGACGATGTTCGTGTCAATGTCCCGGGTCTTAAGCAGAAACTGCAGACCGAAAGCCGTAGCAATGGCATCCGGATCCGGAAAATTATGCGTCTGGATGACCACGCTCTTTCCTTTGATTATTGAGACCAACTCATCTAGTTTCGTCATAGCTATTCTCCTCGATTTGAAAATCCCCTTGAATCACTTATAACACGAAACCGTGAAAAATGCTATACGATTAGTGGCTCTCCGTATCTTTTGCGGCCAATATAGTAGGAATTCTCGGTGAAACCGAATTCTGACAGGTATTTCGCAACCTCAGGGAAATGGATGCACAGCGTATCGCTGCCATGAGAATCAGAACCAAGTGAGACGAAACGTCCGCCCAGCTCATAGTACCTGGAAAGGATATCCGGATCAGGAAGAGTATCGTTCAGCCCCTTTTTCCGCATCTTGTCGACAGAACGGGTATTGATCTCCAGTGATTTTCCCTTGGCGATAATGGCCGTAAGGAATCGGTCGAAAGCCTCCGGGCACTGGCTGTATTTCATTTGGGGATGCTCATATGGCCCGTACCGGTTGATGTAGTCGTAGTGTCCGACGATGTCGAAGTTGTTGCATCCCTCGACCATCTCAGCCATTTCTACGATATAGCGGGTGTAGACCGTGACCATGTCCTCCCTGTAGCCGTCGCGGAAGAAATAAGGGTCTTTTCCCATATAAAGGTGGTTCGACAGGATGACACAGTCGAAGGGGTACTTCGCCACAAGTTCGTCGTAGAAACCGCAGAGGTGCTTCTGATACCCGAGCTCGATTCCGCGAAGAAGAGGCAGGCTGCCTGCATATTCGATCCATTTCTCCGATTCTTCGAAGAACCGGTCGATATCGAAGATCTGCGGGGCACCGATATCGTGCGGGTAATCGCCCTCGTAGTGCTCGGTCACGGCAACTCCGTGCATATGGAGCGCCTTACAGGCGTCGATCAATTCGGTATAGGATTGTCTGGCGTCCGAACTGAAATGTTTCGTATGGTTATGGTTATCTGTATACATTTTTCCCTCATATTAAGAAAGAGTTAGTCGTGATTAACATGACATTATGGTATCATATATTCGTATTTTTGTTTACGTACTTTATGTTTAAAGGAGTGATTATATGGCGAAAGAGAAGAAGACCACAAAGGCGGATAAAGAGAAGAAGCCCGTCAAGACGGTGAAAGAAAGAGCAGAGAAGACAGTAAAGGAGAAGAAGGCCAAGTCTGTGAAGAAAGAGAAGAAGGAACTAATGGCGGAGTACCCGAATCTCTGGCAGTCCAGATCCTCTGATGATATCGAGCATACCATGGCTTTTGCCGAGGAGTACATGGCATTCCTGAACATGGCCAAGACGGAACGGGAATTCGTGAAGAATGCCTTGGAGGCCCTGACGGACAAGGGCTTTGTCGATATCGAGACGAAAGAAGAACTTAAGCCTGGCGATAAGGTTTTTTCGTCCATTAAGGGAAAAGGACTGATGTTCGCTGTAGTTGGTAAAGAACCTTCTGTGAAGGGTTTCAATATCCTCGGCGCACATATCGATTCTCCGAGACTGGACCTAAAGCCGAACCCGATCTACGAAGAAGATGAGCTCGTATTCTTTAAGACCCACTATTACGGTGGAATCAAGAAGTATCAGTGGACGACGATTCCGCTTTCTATCCACGGTGTGATTATGAAGAAGGACGGGACGAAACTGGAGATCTGTGTCGGTGAGAAGGACGAAGATCCGATCTTCTATATCTCGGATCTGCTGCCGCATCTGGGTTCTGAGCAGATGAGCCAGAGAGCGAATGAGTTCATCAAGGGTGAGGATCTGAATGTTATGATCGGAGGAAGCAAGCTCCCGGATGATGATTCCAGAGATGCCTGCAAATACGCGATCCTGAAGCTCCTGAATGCAGAATATGGGATCGATGAGAAGGACTTCGTATCGGCCGAAATCGAGATCGTTCCGGCGATGAAGGCAAGAGATGTGGGCTTTGACCGTGCCCTGATCGCGGCATATGGCCACGATGATAAGGTCTGTGCATATCCGGCTCTGATGGCGCTGCTTGCGCAGGAAGCACCGGCCAGAACATGTGTATGTATGCTTTCGGATAAAGAGGAGATCGGCTCTTATGGTAACTCCGGCGCCCAGTCACGGCTCTATGAGAATTTCCTTGTTGAGCTATTCGCGAAGAGTAATGGCGGCTATGATGAACTTGGCTATAGAAAGTGCATCGCAAACACGAAGATGCTCAGCACAGATGTATCGAATGCTTTCGACCCGAAGTATGCAAATGTATCGGATAAGAGAAATACTGCTTATCTCAGCAAGGGCGTGAAGATGGAGAAGTACACGGGTGCCAGAGGGAAATCCGGAGCCAGTGATGCGAATTCCGAATTCTTCGCTTCGATCCTTAGAATCTTCGCGGAGAACGATATCCCGTGGCAGACGGGTGAACTCGGAAAAGTCGATGCGGGCGGAGGTGGAACCATCTCTGCATATCTTGCCAAGCTCGGTATGGAAGTGATCGACTGCGGTGTGCCGGTACTGTCGATGCATGCGCCGTACGAGGTGATCAGTAAGATCGATCTGTATTTTACATATCTTGCATATAAATGCTTTATTGAAAACATGAAATAAGGTATAATGCCTTTTCGTAGTATGGTAGGTGTGGCGCATGGAGCGTCACAAGAAAGAAGGTAAAGTATGATTATTGTTGTAAAGCCAGGTGCCAGTGAGACGCAAGTCCATGAGATCATTGACGTACTGGAGAGGAATGAACTGAAGGCACATGTTTCCGAGGGTGCCGAGAGATTGATCATCGGTGTCATCGGTGATAAGTCCCGTCTCACTCCCGGATCTCTTGAGGTGCTTACGGGCGTCGAGAAGATCGTTCCGATCATGGAGTCGTATAAGCTGGCTTCCCGTCAGTTCCGCCCCGAGGGCACGTCCTTTAATGTCAAGGATGTCACGATCGGCGGTAAGGAACTCGTGATGATGGCCGGTCCATGTGCGGTCGAGAGTGAGGAACAGGTCGAGGCAGTTGCTTCGAAGATGGTTGCCTGTGGCGTAAAGGTCCTCCGTGGCGGTGCTTATAAGCCGAGAACGTCCCCGTATGCGTTCCAGGGCCTCGAGAAAGAGGGCCTGAAGATCCTCCGTCGTGTGGCGGACCGCTATGGTCTCCTGGTGATCTCCGAGGTGACCTCCGAGAATGATATCGAATATGCATCGAACTATCTGGATATCATCCAGATCGGTGCCAGAAATGCCCAGAATTTTCGTCTTCTGTCCGCTGTCGGTAAGTCCGGTATTCCGTGTATGCTGAAGCGCGGTATCGCCGAGACCATCGATGAGTGGCTTGGTTCTGCCGAGTATATCATGAGCGAGGGCAATTACCACATCATGATGTGTGAGCGCGGTATCCGTACATTTGAGACGGCGACCCGTTCCACGCTGGATATCAGTGCCGTTCCGGTCCTGAAGGGTAAGACGCATCTTCCTGTAATCGTGGACCCGAGTCATGCTGCCGGTAAAGCTCAGTATGTCGAGCCTCTGGCGCTTGCTGCGATCGCGGCCGGTGCGGATGGACTTATCATCGAAGTGCATCCGGATCCGAAGCATGCGCTTTCTGACGCAGCCCAGCAGCTCACGCCTGAGAAGTATGCTGAACTAGCACAGCGCGTCAAGGAGATGGCTGTGATCGTGAAGCGTGAGTATCCGAAGAACGCTTAATCAAAGAACTCGTGATTATACCGAATTAAGTGAACGCAACAAAAGAAGAAGCTTTTCTGGCGCTGTCCTCGCACATCGTACTGCGGAGGCGCCGAAAAGCTTTTCTATTGTTTGCGTTGTCCTTATTTGAACTTAATCACGCGTTTTTTGATTTCGTTTGCGTTTTTGTCACGCATTCTTCGATCGTGGTTTATTTGCCTTTGATTTCGTCTATAA
>JAEEIT010000104.1 GCA_016281535.1 Clostridia bacterium
ACTTCCTTCGCGCGGTGGTTCTTCAGGATCTCCATCGCCGTCTGCTGCATGGCCGGGAACGCCGAACGGGTCAGCTGGTTCGCATAGATGACGATATTGACGCCATGAGAAGCCAGTTCCTCTTCCGTAATGGTGTTGAAGCTCGTCGGCACCACAACGATCGGTGTCTTCGGATCTTCGGCACGGAACTTGTCGCAGAACTCACAGATCTCGGCCGGATCTTTCTTACGGCTGTGGATCATGATGCCGTCGGCGCCCGCCTTCACGAATGCAAAAGCACGCTCGAGGGCGTCTTCCATGCCGCGCTCGAGGATGAGGCTCTCGATTCTCGCGATGATCATGAAGTCATCGGTGAGCTGTGCCTTCTTCCCTGCAGCGATCTTCTCGGAGAACTCCTCGATGGTCGCCTGGGTCTGCTTGACTTCGGTACCGAAGAGAGAATTCTTCTTAAGGCCCTTCTTATCCTCGATGATCACGGCCGAAACGCCGAGTCTCTCGAGGGAACGCACGGTATACACGAAGTGCTCGGTGAGTCCTCCCGTATCGCCGTCGAAGATGATCGGCTTCGTGGTCACTTCCGTGATATCCTCGATCGTTCTGAAACGGGAGGTCATATCCACGAGCTCGATGTCCGGCTTACCCTTCGCCGTACTGTCGCAGAGGGAGCTGACCCACATCGCATCGAACTGGTCGAGCTTACCGTTATTCTCTACGACCGTCTTCTCTACGATCAGGCCGGTCAGACCACTGTGGGCTTCCATCGTCTTTACGATCGGCGTCATCTCCAGAAGCTGACGCAGTCTCTTTCTTCTATATTCCGGCATCGCCAGCTTCTCACGAAGCTGCATGTCGATCTTCTTCACCTTCTCGTTATAGGTATACGGGATATCCACAAGCTGCCCGCCATACTCAGAAAGGAGCTTACTGACGTGCTCCCGGATCGCGCTCTCCGGACCTTCCTTCCAGTTATCCCCATGGACCACATAGTCCGGATGGATCAGAGCGATCACATCGTCATAGTGCATGCTCTCCTGCAGCACCACCTGGTCCACGCCCGGGATCGTTCTATACATACGCATACGCTCATCCTGAGATACCGTCGGGAAACGGTTATAGCGGATCAGTGCATGATCAGACAGGCATCCGACGATGACCTTACCCAGCTTCCGGGCTTCGTTTAAGATATTCATATGACCTTCATGGATGATGTCGGTGCAGAAACAAGTGTAAACAGTTTTCATGATTCTTCTCCTCTAAATCGGTTTTTCTTAGTCCTTATACACGACCGGAACGGTCACACCTGTCGTCTCGAGTGCTTCTCTAAATACCTTGAAGAAAGCATCGATGTCCGGTGCGTCGATGGCGCCGAGTGCGCAGAGACGGAAGGTATTCGTGGTCGAGATCTTACCGGGATAGATGGTAAAACCACGTTCGTAGCAGTAGTCATGCACCTTCTCGAAGCTCCAGTTCGGATCGTCCGGATAGATCGCCGAGGACACCAGTCCCGTTCTCCACTCCGGCTTAATCACCTGACGGAAGCCCAGCTCGTCGAGGCCTGCGTTGATCGCGTTAAAGACGCGCGTGTGGCGGGCCCACTTCGCTTCTTCACCCTCGGCCCAGTATTCCTTCAGGGCCTGGATCGTCGCGTAGATGGTCTGTACCGGCGGAGTAAAATGCATCTCGCCTGTTTTCTCGAAGCAGTCATACTGCAGGAAAAGATTGCAGTAGTAGCTTCTTCTCGGATAGTTCGCGGAAGCTTCCAGGATCGCACGGTTCCCCACGACGAAAGAAAGACCCGTCATGGCCATCAGTCCTTTCTGCGCGGAAGCCATACAGAAATCGATGTTATCCTTCTCGATGTCGATCGGTACCATCGCATAGGTGCTCGTCGTGTCGACCGTGAAAGTGGCGCCGTACTTATGGACCAGCGCGCCGATCTCGCGGATCGGGTTGCAGATGCCCGTACCCGTCTCATTGTGCGTCGTGTGCACCAGCCCGATGTCCGGGTTCTCCTGAAGCGTCTTCTCGACGACGGCAAGATCCGGGAGCTGATCGACCGGGAACTTCAGGTCGATATAAGGAAGCCCGTAACCCTGGCAGATCTCCACTGCACGGGACGAATACGCACCGTTATCGATGACCAGGACCTTCTTTCCCTCAGGAAGCAGGGAGTTGATGCAGATGTCGATGTTGATCGTTCCCGATCCGCAGAACAGAACGGAAGTGTATTTCTCAAGGTCGCCATGGACGACTTTCACCAGGTCCTCGCGAAGACCCTTCATGAGGCCGGCGAATTCCTTCTCACGCGGGCAGATGTCCGGCACGACCTGCGCATACTTCACGGTATCCGTCGTCGTCGACGGGCCCGGATTCAGTAAGATGTTTCTCTTAATCGGTTCCATAAATCTCTCCTTTTCACGTCATGACGCGCGTAGATTCAGTGCTTTTCGCGCATCAGAATTGCAAACGCTTCTCACACGTCGTAAGATTTGTCGATTTCCTTCAGCTCGCGGAACGTATCGATCTCCACGATATCCTCGGCATGGCACTCACGTACCGCCACGTTATAATGCTCTTTCTTATAAACCAGCGGGACCTGTTCCCAGTAGCGTTCTCTGCCGCCCGGACCCGAATACACGGCCGCGATGTCCTCGACGAGCTTCTCACCGTCTTCCTTATTCCAGTAGGAAATGCCCACCATCTGCCAGCAGTTCTCGCCGCCGACCTTCTCTTCCTTGATGACGCCGTCCTTGACCTCGAAGCACCAGTCATCGGTCCGC
>JAEEIT010000105.1 GCA_016281535.1 Clostridia bacterium
CCGAACCGGTATCACCGGTCTTTACGATCTTCTTTCCGCCTCTTGATGCCGATGTAGTCACTTCGAATTCCACCGTGATCGTCGAACCGTCTGTGTACGTCACAACGACTCTATGGATACCCAGTGTCAGCTTCTCGATGCACTCCGGTGTCAGCTCGACCGTACCGTCATCCTTCTTCTTATAGTCCGTAGGAGCGATCGGCTTACCATCGATAGTAACAGAGTCGATCTCCTTCGGGGACGTCGGAGTCGGAGCCGGTGTTGCCGTTTCTTCATCCGCTGTCGGAGCCGGGCCCTCAGAAGGTGCTTCCGTCTCTGTCGGTGCGGTCTGTGTCGGCTTTCTTCCGGTGTTATCCGTATTCGAAGAAGGCTTTGTGTTCTCTGTCGGAGCCGTATCCTCTGTCGGTGCAGTATCTTCCGTCGGAGCCGTATCCTCTGTTGGAGCAGTGTCTTCTGTCGGAGCCGTATCCTCTGTCGGTGCGGTACCTCCAGTCTCCTCCGTCGGCTGTGTCTCCTTCGTGTACGTGTTCGTGATAGTTACGGTTGCTTTCTCGTCACCCGTTACCTCCACGACGGCACCACTGTTGGCAACACTCAGCGTATACTCGGAGATCTCGGCAGAAGCCTCGTCTTCAGTGATCGTATACTCACCTGCGGCAAGATCCACAAGCTCCGCTTCGCCCGCACCGGTGATCTCCACTTTCTGCTCAAATCCATCCGGACCCGTAACAGTAAATGTGTAGACCTTCGACTTCGCACTCTCCGGAGCATTCTCGCTCAGAGCCTTCTTGATTACAAGGATGCCCTTCTCAAGGACCTGCGTCTTCGTGTATGTGTTCGTCAGAGTCGTGACTGTTCCCTCCGAAGATGTATCTGTCAGCTCATATCCATCCGGCATATCGCTTTCTGTCCATGTGTACGAGATTTCATCTCCGTTGTCATCGTACTTCTTAAGATCAGAAACTGTCTGCGTCCATTCATTGTCCGCACTCAGCGTGACCTTCACACCATTGCTCAGTGTCACCTCAAGATTAACAGGACGTTCACTCTCGTGGCCCTCATCCTTCCAGACCTTCTTCACCGTTGCCGACGTCTTAACGACCTCGGTGTCGAAGCTGTTCGTGATCGTGGTCACAGTGCCCTCTTTCTCTGCTTTCTCAAGAGCGTAGCCCTCCGGCATCTCACCTTCCGTCCATGTGTACGAGATCTCTTTCCCGTCACTATACTTCGGAAGTCCGGTGATCGTTGCTGTCCAGCCGTTCTCTTCGCTGAGTGTAACGGTCTGGCCATTGCTCAGTGCCACCTCAAGGCTGGAAGGACGAATCTGATCACGATTGTCATTATCGTTCCAGACCTTCTTGACCGTCGCTTCCGTTGTGGCCGGAGCATGCGAGTTCGTCAGCGTCGTCACCGTACCCTCTTTCTGGGTACTTGTCAGCGTATAACCCTCTGCCAGTTCCTTCTCAGACCATGTGTACTCGATCTCCACGTCGTTTTCATACTTCGGGAGATTCTTTACAGTTGCCGTCCAATTGTTGGCCTCGCTCAGCGTCACTTCCGCACCATTGCTCAGAACAACAGTCAGGCTGGATGGGCGGATGCCATCCTGGTTATCCGCGTCATCCCAGACCTTCTTAACGGTCGCCTCGGTAATAGGAGCCGCATAACTGTTCGTCAGCGTCGTAACCGTACCGGACGTGGAAGTATCGGTCAGCTCGTAGCCTTCCGGCATATCGCCTTCCTTCCATGTGTACACGATTTCCTGATCGTCTTTTACCCGGTCAAGATCCGTAATCGTCGCCTGCCAACCGTTTTCCTCGTTCAGCGTCACGGTCTTATCTGTCGCCACATCGTTCGCAACAAGCGTAACCGTCAGGCTGGAAGGACGGGCATTCGCCTCATTATCGTTATCGTCCCAGACCTTCTTGACGGTTGCCGATGTCTTACCGGGTGCATACGAGTTCGTCAGCGTCGTGACCGTACCATTAACAGATGTATCTGTTAGAGTGTATTCTTCAGGCATATCGCCCTCTGTCCATGTATACTCAATCTCCTGACCATCTGCATACTTCGGAAGATCCTTCACCGTAGCCGACCAGTTGTTCTCTGCATTCAGTGTCACTTCTGTACCGTTGCTCAACGCAACTGTCAGCGACTCCGGACGCTTGCCATCCTGGTTATTCGAGTCATTCCAGACCTTCTTCACCGTCGCTTCGGTCGTTTCCGGAGCATGTGTATTGGTGAACGTCGTGACCGTTCCGTTTACAGAAGTATCTGTCAACGCATAGCCTTCCGGCAGTCCGTTTTCGTCTTCCGTCCAAGTGTACGCAATTTCTTTTCCGTTTGCATACTTCGCAAGACCCGTTACTGTTGCTGTCCATCCGTTGTCCGCATTCAGTGTCACCTGCTCGTAGCCTTCTACCGCAGTTCCATCTGCATAGAGGGTTACCGTGATGCCGGAAGGACGCTTGCCATCCTGGTTGTCGGCGTCATCCCAGACCTTCTTGACTGTCGCTTCGGTCTCTTCAGCCTTATAGCTGTTCGTGAGCGTCGTTAAGGTTCCTTCAGTAGAATTGCCGCTCAGCGTATAGCCTTCCGGCAGTTTGCTTTCGTCTTCCTTCCACTTGTACTGGATGGCTGAACCGTTCTCATTCAGTGGCAGATTACTTGCAGTAAAAGTCCACTCGTTGGCTTCGTTCAGTATCACATCCTTGTACCCGTCAACCACTGTCTCACCTGCATACAGTGTTACCGTGATGCTATCCGGACGCTTGCCATCCTGGTTATTGGAGTCACTCCAGACCTTCTTCACCGTGAGGTTAATTACCTCGGCATTGTAAGTATTCGTCAGTGTCGTTACCGTACCCTCTACAGAAGTATCTGTCAAAGTGTATCCATCAGGCATATTGCCTTCGCTCCATGTATACGTGATCTTCTGACCATTCTCGTATACCGGCAGGTTTTGAACGGTAGCCGTCCAGTTGTTCGCCGCATTCAGCGTCACTTCTGTGCCGTTGCTGAGTGTTACCGTCAGAGACTCCGGACGCTTGCCATCCCGGTTATCCGAATCATTCCAGACCTTCTTTACTGTCAACTCGGTCTTTTCCGGCGCATAGCTGTTCGTAAGTGTCGTTACGGTTCCTTCAGTAGAATTGCCGCTCAGCGTATAGCCATCCGGCAGTCCGGACTCGGTCCAAGTATACTTGATTGCCGTGCCATTACTGTTCATCGGCAGGTTGCTTACTGTCTGAGTCCACCCGTTGTCCGCATCCAAAGTCAGATCGGAACAACCTTCTACCGCTGTGCCGTTAGCAAGAAGTGTTACCGTGATGCTTGAAGGACGCTTACCATCCTTGTTGTCCGCATCGTCCCAGACCTTCTGCACAGTTGCTTCTGTCAGTTCCGTTGTATGTTTGTTCGTAATGGTCGTGGTCGTACCGTTATTCACAGAACCTATCTTTGTATACCCGGTCGGGAGAACGATCTCACTCCAGGTATATCTGATCAGCTGGCCATCCTCATACTTCGGAAGACCCGTTACTGTTGCCTTCCAGCCGTTAGCAGCATTCAGTGTCACTTCCGTTCCGTTACTCAGTGTCACCTTCAGTTCCGAAGGACGCAGACCATCCTGGTCATTTCCATCGTTCCAGATCTTCTGCACTGTTGCTTCGGTTGTTTCCGGAGCATGGGTATTGGTGAGCGTCGTGACAGGGCCGTTGGCTACGTTACTTGTCAGTTCATAGCCATTAGGCAGTTCGCCCTCCCTCCATGTATAGGCAATCTCTTTTCCGTTTGCGTATACCGGCAGGTTCTCGATCTTCTTCTCCCAGCTGTTCTCCGCACTTAACTTCACGTTCGCGTATGCCGCGACAACTTCTCCGTTCGCAAGAAGTGCAACCGTGATGCTATCCGGGCGCTTGCCATCCTGATCGTTCGCATCGTCCCAGACCTTCTGCACGGTGAGGTTAATTACCTTGGCATTGTAAGTATTCGTCAGTGTCGTTACTGTACCCGAAACAGAAGTATTAGTCAGGGTGTATCCCTCAGGCAGTTCACCTTCGGTCCATGTATATTTGATCTCCTGACCATCCGAATACTTCGGAAGACCCGTTACTGTTGCCGTCCAGTTGTTCTCCGCATTCAGCGTCACTTCTGCGCCGTTACTCAGTGTTACCGTCAGCGACTCCGGACGTTTGCCATCCTGGTTATTCGAGTCATTCCAGACCTTCTTCACCGTCGCTTCAGTTGTTTCCGGAGCATGTGTATTGGTGAACGTCGTGATCGTTCCGTTTACAGAAGTCTCCGTCAGTTCATAGCCTTCCGGCAGCTCACCCTCCGTCCATGTATACTCGATTTTCTTACCATCCGCATATGCAGGCAAGTTCGAGATTTCCTGCGTCCAGCCATTGGCCGTGCTCAGTATCACGTCCTCATAGCCCGCGACAGCGGTTCCGTTTGCAAGAAGTGTTACCGTGATGCTATCCGGGCGCTTGCCATCCTGATCGTTCGCATCGTTCCAGACCTTCTTCACAGTAAGAGTGATTTCTTCTGCTTCGTAAGAATTGGTCAGTGTTGTCACCGTACCCTCAACAGAAGTATTTGTCAGAGTGTATCCTGTAGGCAACGTTCCTTCAGTCCATGTATAGTCAATCTCCTGACCATCCGAATACTTCGGAAGATTCTCCACCGTTGCCGTCCACTCGTTGTCAGCACTCAGTGTTACTTCTGTGCCGTTACTCAGTGTTACCGTCAGCGATTCAGGACGCTTGCCATCCTGGTTATTCGAGTCATTCCAGACCTTCTTCACCGTCGCTTCAGTTGTTGCCGTATCATGGCTGTTCGTCAATGTTGTGATCGTCCCGTTCACAGAAGTATCTGTCAACTCATAACCTTCCACATTTGCTTCCTGCCAGGTGTACTCGACCTCGACGCCGTTTTCATACTTCGGAAGATTCTCCACTGTAGCCGTCCAGTTGTTCGCTGCATTCAGCGTCACTTCCGTACCATTGCTGAGTGTTACCGTCAGAGATTCAGGACGCTTGCCATCCTGGTTATCCGCGTCATCCCAGACCTTCTTCACGGTTGCTTCGGTTTCTTCCGTCTCATGAGCATTCGTCAGTGTTGTGACAGTACCATTCTTCGTCGAACCATTCAGCTTATATCCTGTCGGAAGATCGGACTCAGTCCAGGTATAGTTGATCATCTGGCCGTTCTCGTACTTCGGAAGACCCGTTACTGTTGCCGTCCAGTTGTTCTCCGCATTCAGCGTCACTTCTGCGCCGTTACTCAGTTTCACGGTCAGAGACTCCGGACGTTTGCCATCCTGGTTATCCGAGTCATTCCAGACTTTCTTCACCGTCGCTTCGGTCTCTTCCGTCTTATGGCTGTTCGTCAGAGTCGTGATCGTTCCGTTTACAGAAGTATCTGTCAG
>JAEEIT010000106.1 GCA_016281535.1 Clostridia bacterium
CGTGTCGGCGAGGAATTGGAGGACCTGGTCGCGGCTCTGAAGGGCGGTGCCGGCGCCGACGGCGGTCGTGCAGATCGCGCCGCATGCGCTGGCGAAGCGGAGGGCATCCGGAAGGGCGGCATGAGTCAGGATCTCGGAGGCAAGGCCGGCGACGAAGCAGTCGCCTGCGCCGGTGGCGTCGACGGCCTCGATTGGGAAAGCCGGAAGGGTCAGGGCCATCTCCTTATTCTTGAAGAAACAGCCTTTCGCGCCAAGCTTGATGACCACGTTCTTCACACCGTAGGAAAGGAATACATCCGCCATTTCCTCCGGATCTTCTTTCCCCGTGAAATACTTCGCCTCATCTTCGTTCGGCGTGATGAAATCGAGATACGGCAGCGCTTCATGAATGTCGTCGAGTGCGAGCTTACGGAAGTTCGGGAGCTTCGTGTCGCCAAAAATCAGGGTACCAGCTTCCGATGCGGCCTTTACCACGGAGAGGATGATCTCCGGATCGTCGAAAGGCGCGCGGAAAAGAGATCCCAGGATCAGGGCGCGGGCGCATGTGTAGCGCTCCGGGTATTTCTCGGGATGGAAGTTATAGCGGTGGGATTCGTTGGTGATGGACTTTCTCGTGCCGTCATCCCGGACGAACATGGTCGTGACCGGGGTCGGATGCTCGGCGGCGCGAAGGACAGCGGATGTATCCACGCCGCATTGTTCCAGACGGGCAAGGATCATGTCGCCTGCCGCATCTTCGCCGAGGGAGCATACGATGCCGGTCGTCATACCCAGGCGCGACGCGGCCACGGCCTCATTCACCGCTTCCCCGCCGACATTCAGTGATCCCGACTTCGCGCGGTAGCCCGATGCGGAGACCGGCTCCGGATCGAAGCCTTTGATGATCGAATCCAGAAGAGCCATACCCATACAAACGATATCCAAGTGCTTTTGCATAAGAATTACCTCACTCATTCTATTGTTGCGAAGTGCGCGGCGGCGATGCAGGAAGGAAATGTTCCGGTACGAAGTATCTACTATCGATTGTATCACACGATGTCGTGTGGCAGCACGAGGC
Organism: Clostridia bacterium; assembly: GCA_016281535.1. Taxonomy (GTDB): domain Bacteria; phylum Bacillota; class Clostridia; order Saccharofermentanales; family Saccharofermentanaceae; genus Scatonaster. Next base: position 1,058 of record JAEEIT010000106.1, read on the forward strand.
AGCGGGAGTCGATCTCGCTTACCTTACGAAATCCGGTGAAGCTCATGACGTAGCGAAGTTCTCCGGTTACGTCGGTCAGGAACTTCGATATGCCTTCGACGCCGTCCTCCTGAAGTGACGGCAGCATCGAACGGCCTACTGCGGCGGCGTCCGCGCCCAGCGCCAGACACTTATATACATCCGCTCCGGACGTGATCCCGCAGTCCACGATGATCTTCACGTCCTTGCCCGAATCCGTGAGCGCTTCCTTGATCTTCGGCAGGATGGCAACCGGCGGTACCGCATAGGGAAGCCGGCCGTGATGGTGGCTGACGATGATCGCCTTCGCCCCGAGATCTGCGCATTTTACGGCATCCTCCACGCTGAGGACGCCCTTTACGAAGAACGGAAGTTTCGTCGATTCGATATAGGAGCCGAGCATCTCTGATGTCTGCACGTCCATCTTCTCGCCGACGCACACGTCGAGGCCGTCCGGTCCGAAGATGTGGTCGATGTCCATGCCGATGCCCCATGCGCCCGCTTCTTCGGCGAACTGCATCTGGTCTCTGACCTTGCCGTTATCGGCGTAGGGCTTCACGATGCGCACGGTCTTCGCTCCTGTCTTCGCAATCCTGGAGAAGAGATCGTTCTCCATCATACCCACGAAATTCAGAAGGTTCAGTGCTTTTGCCGCAGAAGAATACTCCTCAAGGCCCGTCATCTCGCGGCCGTTATATTGGGGAAGGTGTGAAAATGCGGGCGTCATGACGGGGCTGCTGAAGGTGTCGCCCAGGAAATCGATCGTCGTGTCGGCGACGGTGGAGTCGATGAGCCGCTCGGTCAGAAGGATCCGGTCCATGTAGCGTGCCGTGATCTCGTTCGCGTCTGAAATTCTTTCGTATGCCATAGTGTGCCTCCTGTTAGTGAGTCTGCCGGTCGGTCAAAGACCTCGCAGCGTTTCTTTCAGATACTCCAGGTAGTGGAGATATTCTTCGTCGGTATTGAGGTGCTCGAGGATGATCGGCATGTCCGGGTCGATCGCCTGCATCTTCTCGACGTAGTGGCGGAGTGGGAATTCGCCCTGCCCCGGCGCGCATTCCTCGAGCTGGAGCGTGTAGTCGCCCTTGAGGTGGATGTCCTTGATGTGGCAGCTCTTGATGCGGCTTCCCAGAAGTTCCGCGCAACGGTCGACGAAGTCTTCTGCGTGGACATAGCGGTCCATGGAGTTGGTCATGTTGATGATGTCCATGTGGACGCCGAAGCGCTCGCGGTCGACTTCTTCGATCAGCTCGAGGTATTCCTCCGGGCCGGTGGGGAGCATCCAGGGCATGGGCTCGAGGGCGAAGAAGGTCTTCTCGATCTCGGCGCGGTCAATGATCTCTCTGACCATTTCCACGATCCCGCGGCGGGTCTCCTTCGTGAAATTCTCTTTATAGTAGCCGTCCCATCTGGGCCCGACAGCGCCGGCGACATTCACGGCACAGCGTGCGCCGATCCGTTCTGCAAGGCGAAGCTGGGCTACGCAGTAGTCGCGCATCTTCTTGCGGTCCTCGGGGTCCGGGGACATGGCGTTCCGCCAGATGCCGACCTCTGCGATCAGAAGTCCGTGGCGCTTCGCCGCCTCAGCGTATTCGTCGATTCTCTCTTCCGGCTCGTCGGCATTCAGTGGGAAATTCACGGCTCCCAGGCCGAGCTGTTCGTGTCTGGCCGCCCAGTCCTCTGCGGAATCGTGGGCCAGCGGTGAAGATAGTCCTAATCTCATATGCCCTCCTTGTCGTGTCGATGTCGGCGTGGGCCGGTGCCGTGTCAGAAGCGGTTTCGGGGCCGGGTGCGCCTCAGTTTTTCTCCTTATAGCTCACGTGGTCGCCGCGGCTCTGGACGACCTGATATCCTACTTTCGCCACGCGGGCGGTCATGCAGCGGATGCACTCTGCGGCCTCGTCGCCCGTGCAGATCTTGTTATCGTAGAGAAGGTATTTCCCGCGTACGCTCGACGGGGAAAGGTTCGGCATCACGACATTCGCTCCGGCAAGGATCCCCTTCTCGCGGCCCATCGGGTCCGCTGTGCCCAGTGCTGTTGTCGATGGAAGAAGTACATCCGGAAGAAGGAGCCGGATGATGGAAAGAAGCTTCAAGGTCAGGTTCACGCTTCCTGCTTCGCAGTCTTTATACTCCGTATCGTGGTGCGGGATAAACGGGCCGATGCCCACCATCTCGGGTTTCAGGTCCTGAAGGAACCGCAGGTCTTTCACAAGGCTCGCCTTCGTCTGTCCCGGGGATCCGACCATGAAGCCGGCGCCGACCTGGTAGCCGATCTCCTTAAGTTCCCGCAGGCATTTGATCCTGTGGGCGAAGGACATTTCTTCCGGGTGAAGGCTCTTGTAGAGTTCTTCGTCGGCGGTCTCGTGTCTAAGCAGATATCTGTCCGCCCCTGCGTCGAAAAGCCGCTGGTAGCTTTCTTTCTCGCGTTCGCCGATGGACAGTGTCACGGCGCAGTCCGGGTGGCGGTCCTTGAGTTTTCGTATGATCTGTTCCAGGCGGTCATCGGTAAAGTACGGGTCCTCCCCGCCCTGCAGGACGACGGTACGAAATCCCAGATCGTACCCCATGTCGGCGCACTCGAGGATCTGCTCCTCGGTGAGTCTATAACGCTCTGCGTTTCGATTGCTCCTTCGGATGCCGCAGTATTTACAATCGTTCTTACAAATATTCGAGAATTCCACGAGTCCGCGGATGTATACGTCTTTACCATGGATCGCCTCGCGCACTTCCCGTGCCCGCGCCGCGAGGGCCTCCCGGGTCTCCTCTGTCTCGTCTTCGAGAAGTGCAAGAAACTCCTCGTCTGTGAGGTCGCGGGTCTGCGCCAGTTTGTCTATCAGTTTCTCACTACGCTCCATGTCTGTTGTCCCTTCCTGTCCAATCGGTTCCCCGTGCCCGTTCGCCCCGCGCGCGAGAAACCATCTACGTCATTATACAATGACATCTCTTCCGATGCACTATAAAGAATGTGCGGCGGCGATTCATGTCGGGGCCGGTTCTTTTCCCGATGCGGGTGCGTAGACATGGCATCGGCGAGTATCAGAGCAGCGTGCGTGCACACACATGGCGGCGAATTCTTCTCCGGAAGCATGGGGAACAGTGCTTTTGCATGAGTATTCAAAGAAGTGAATGAGATTGGGGCGGCTCGGAGCACGGATGAGAGCGGCCGACACATTAAACCGTCAGAAACGTCGATTTAATGTGTATTTTGGGCATGTTGGGAAGGGGTCTGACACATTAAATCTTCCGAATCACTTGTTTAATGTGTAAAAAGCACTATACAATATGCCTCCGGGACGTGTTTGTACACATTAAAGTCACTCAAACTTCAGGTTTAATGTGTCAGGGGGACAGAGAGGTTCCGGGACATACTGATTAAAATGCTCGAAAGCGGAGTTTAATGTGTTTTGCCTGCCTCTTCACAGTCAAAAGCAAGGGGCCGCCTCTTGCTGGAAGAGACGGCCCCTTCGTGTGCTGCGCGCTGGTGCGGCACCTTGATTCTGAAGATCAAGCCTTGATTCTGAAGATCAAGCCCTGGTTCTTATAACTCAGCCCTGCTTATGTGTCATGTAATGCACGGCGGCCTGGTTGTAGACGTAGAACGCCTGAAGGAGATCCTTGAGAGCCTCTGTCCGTGTCCCGACCGCATCCCTTTTAAGAACGTTATAGCAGTAGTTCAGCGGACTGTATTCGACGTAGTATTCCGTGTCATCGCCGGCGACGTGGATCGACACATGGATTTTCTCGCCGAGCTTATGCGCCGGGATGCCGGGCACATAGATGAATGTGTAGTCTCCGGAAGCCCTGCCCTTGGAGTTCACGATCCCGCTCGTCTCTTCGGAATACGTCACTTCCTTGCCGGTTCCGTTGATGAAATAGAAGGAAAGTCCGGTATCGGATTCGATCGCCAGGCTCGCGCCGTAGAAGGTAAGGCCTTCCGGAAGCTTCGCGTCCGTAGCGGCATTGTACTGCGGGATCGAAGCGGGGCTGACCGCAGGAAGTTTCCGGTCCTCAGGATCCTTCAGATATTCGTTCGCAGGATGGTATGTATTATGATTGAAATACGTCTGCGCACGAGAACCATAGTTTAGAAGTGCTTTTACCAGTGGAACTACAGCAGCATATTCCTGATTCACGATGTTGCCGTCCTTATCGTAGGCACTGTTTAATATGGCTGCTGCATAATCAACAACTGCCACACTATACTGCTCGCTCGTAACACCGTTTGCCTCATCCACGATCTGCGCATAGAACGTATCGTTCATCTGCTTCGCCGCCATTGGTATGCGGAACACGGAATAGGTTACATTATTTCTGGTCTTGACTTCTGCATCTTTCACCTTGTAAGTGGCAACGACCTTGCCATCAGAATTCGTGCACTTCAGGACAGCAGTATCGCTCGCGGCGACATAGTCGGCCACAGTCAGGTAGAGGTTCACGGCGATGGAGCCATCGAGGCTTAAGGAATAGCCGCCGAGTTTTCCGGTCACTGCCTCTTCAACATCCAGATCCACAAAGATATCATCGGGCTCCTCTGTGCTCAGCGCGATCCGATAGAGAACACCGGCTTCCAGTGTGACCGTCATGTTCATCTCCCCGGTATCGTACGCCTGGTATCCCCGGCTGATCTCTGTCTCCAGGTCACTGCTCTTATAAAGGATCATACCGAAAGACAGATCACTCTGTGCGTGGAACGTGTAGGTTCCGCCCTTTTTCACACTGAACGTGTAGTAGGTAGTGGTTCTGTTCCAATCGACAGCTTTTCCGATGAACACATTCGTGTTGTTCCCGACCTTGAGCTCTATTTCCATCGCCACCACGATGTCAAATGTATCCGATGAATGGCTGCTACTGGCTTGGAATTCGAACGCATATGTCGCGCCTGCTTCAAAATATGCAGAATATTTCCCGTTCGACGAAGTCAAAGATATGTAACCGAAATCGGTCGGGCCGTCTACGCGGTATGCGCTGGGAATGGTAGCGTCCTCACAGGAGAAATAGTACACGCCAGACTCTGAAGGTGTAAAGGTCGCAAATCCAGTTTCCCCGTGCTTGTCGATCGCATTGCCGCCTTCAGCAATCGCGGACACCTCTTTAATGAAGATATCCAAGTTTCTTTCCTGATATGAATATACAGAAAGCCTGTATGTCTGTCCCGCCTCAAGTACGAACAGAGCACTATAGTATTCATCACCAGAGGTACTCATGCTCGACGATATATACTTACTTCCGGAATATAGTTCAAGCGAATTGCCGTAATTATAGTAGATTTCATAGATTCCCGTCTTCTCGGGGGTAAGCGTATAGCTCTTACCGGACCCGATGAGAACGGATGGATTCTCGCCTACAATAAGCTCCGGCAAAGGTTCTTCGGATACGGACACGACAGCTGTCTCTGCAAGATTACTGCCATATTCCATATTCAGATCGAAGAGATATGTCTTTCCGGTCTCAAGGGAATATGTATACTGACCGTAACCAGCTGCTTCGTCCTTATTATAGGTCAAATAACTGAGTGAAGAGCTGTTTGAAAGGTCATACACTCCGGCATAGTTGAAAAAGTGATGACCTTCAGGCAGTTGGAACGTGAATGTATACATTCCGGTGGCCGTCGGAGTGAACAGGGCATATATGTGCTCCTTGGCCTGTCGGCTGATTTCTGTCTCTGCCCCTGCCGTCAGTGTATCCTCGAGCTTGGCGATATACACTTCACCGTAACCTTCTACAGAATAGATCTGATCTTTCTCAAGATAGTGAACCGCTGTATATCCATTTTGAAAAGCACTACCCAGATATGTTCCGAGTTCCAGTCTGCCACCGGAAGAATTGGTGATCAGGTAGTAGTCGGAGGCCGTCGGGGTAAAAGCATAGAACGGGTATTCATTCTGCTCGCCCGTGACCGTGGTTACGCCTTCCGAGATGACATCGGCTTTCTCGATACGGACCGGGAACGATATCTCGCCATCTTCCTCTTCCCAAGTCAGCAGGGAAATATAGTAGGTCTCTCCCCCTCTCAGGCAAACGCCGTAACGGAAGCCGGGAGATCCATGGTCTTGCGTATTGGCCCCATGAAAATCGAAATCATAGATCAGAAGATGGGCATCGTATTCTCCGTCCGATGTGATCGTATACACGCCATCTGTCTCAGGTGTAAAAGTGCAGACCGGTAAAACTTCATCCGAACCGCGTGTGACGATGTTCTCTGCGTCTTCCAAAAGAACAGGGAAATCACGGGAAAACTCCAGATTCACGACACAGAAGAAATGCTTCCCGCCGCCATCCACTTCAGCACCGACACTCACATCATAGGTCTTACCAGCTTCGAGCATCATTATGAGCTGTTCCGATCTGGAAACACTGGTTTTATTTATCTGTTCCCCGTCCTTATAGAGATTGACGTATACGCTGGGTTCTTTATCGTCCGTCACCAGATCGCCCGAAAGCGTGAGCACATATGCGCCGCTTTCACTCGGGGTAAAGGGGATATGCGTGTACGTACCGCTCTGTACTATTATTTTATTATTCCCCGACGTGATCTGCGTCGGCTTTTTCATAATCAGCATCGTACAGGGTTTATAATGGTCGAACGAAGTGGCGGAAACAGTAAAGATGTATGTTTTCCCTGCCTCAAGCTCTATATCCACCTTCGCTCCAAGATAAGCCGCGACATACTGATTCGGCACAAGTGCCGTTCCATACTGATCCGTTACCGTCACCGTCGGATCCGAAGTATTATCCACTATGTAGGTATACTCGGCGGTCGTTTGCGGTGTGAATTTTACAGAATACGTACTGTTGTATGGAATGTTGCCCTTGATAAAATACTCGTCTTCTGTAAGCGCTTCCATGGCTTCAAGCTGCTCGGAAGTGACCACCTCACCTGACGTGCCTTCGTCACCTTCGGCCAGTACGAAAGCCGGGCACGAACAGATCAGCATGACCACGCTGAGAAATGCCGCCAGTAGTTTTCTGCTCTTCATATACCTAAACCTCCTTATCCTTAATTACTCAGGTACTGTTCTGCTTCCTTGTTATAGAAATAGAATGCCTTCATCAAATTCTTCAGTTCTGCCGTACGGGACGCCGACATCGGGCGTGTCAATACGTTATAGCAGTAGGTCATCGGGCAGTAGGATACGTGATAATCTCCCGAATCGCCGGTAAGCAGGACCTTCAGGTTCACGTACCGACCGAGTTCATGTGCGGCGATGCCGGTGATCCGGACGGTCGTGTACTCGCCGTTCCTGCCGCCGCGCATCACGGTCCCGCCTTCTGTCATGAACTTCATTTCCTTACCTGTCGTATTCTTAAAATACAGCGTCAGGACCGTCTCCGAGATGAGTGTCAGGCTGGCACCCTCGAAGGTCACGCCATCCGGAAGGACCTCGGTCGAACTGTCGTAAGCCGGAAGACGTGAAGTCGGTACATTACCAAGCCTCATCTCCGATGTGGAAAGATCTACGTTCGCCAGATCGTCCGTATGATAATCGAAGTACAACTGCGCGTAGGCACCATAGTTCAACAGTGCTTTTACCAGAGGAATCGCATCGGCGAATTCCTGATTCAGCACCGCGCCATTGTTACTCCAATCATAGGCGTTCTCTATGATGTAATCGGCGTACTGCTTCACGGTGAACGTGTACTCTCTTCCTTCGAAGTCGTTCTCCATGTCGATAACCTGCACCTTCAGCCCTACGGTCATTTCTTTCGCCGCAACCGGAAGATGGAATACATAGTAGGTCTGGCCGTCCATTTCCTTGGTATCCGCTTCACTCACCATGTACATGATCCCGTTCCCGTTCGGCTGCGTAAACAGCAGGTATGCGTACGGGCTGTCCGCGATGGTCCCGCTTAGGGACATGTAGAGATTGACGGCGATGGAGCCGTCGAGGCTCAGGGTATAGCCGGCGAGCCGTGCTTCCAGTTCCTCTACCTTACTCACCACGACAGGAAGCTCATACGGATCGTCATAATCCTCAATGCTGATATAGTAGGTCCTTCCCGCCTTTAGTTCCACTTCCAGCTTGAAGTTGTCGCCTTCTCCGGAACCGTTGTCGTTGGCGATCTGTGTTTTCTGTGTGTTTTCGAATTCATAGATCTCGATCATCGGAGCGTGGTTTTCTGTATCCGTTGAGGTGAACGCATAGAGGCCGTTCTCTGAAGGGGTGAACGAGCACACACCACTAATTGCATCCCAGGAAGTCTGACGGTCCTCGATCGGAACGGTATTGTTGCCGAGTTCCAGAGCCTTCTCCTGGTCGACGCGTGCAGTAAACGAAGTCGTCGAATCATTGTTCTGAAGTTTGACGTAAAGGAGATATGTTTCTCCTTCTTCCAGTACCAGGCTGATACTGTTTTTAAACCATGTGAAGGATTCCATGATTCCACTAAAGTATGGGGTCTTCCTCTTGATATCGGCCGAAACCGCCTCTTCGAACATCTCCGAAGAGAAGGTATAGACGCCGGTCACGGACGGGGTAAATGCGTAGTACGCATATTGCCCGAGCACATCGACCGTGGCTTCCTGCCCAAGCTCGAATTCTCCCACTTTGTTGATGCCCCAGCGCACGTTCAGATCGCTGTACTGGGAATTATTCATATAAATGGAATAAGATGTTCCTGCCTCAAGCTTCACGACACGGCAGCGGAAGGAAGTGCCGGATGACTGGTACTCAAGGTAATCCGCTCTTCCGCCTTCGTATACATACGGAGCGTCACCCAGGCCCTCCAGTGAGTAGACGATGTAGAAGCCGGATTCAGAAGGCTTGAAAGAATAGTACTTCGCTTCTCTCGAAGCAAGCGTGACCTCGTTCACCGCTCCGAGCGTAATCCCCGTTTCCGGCGCTTTCGCTACCGTCATCGTCTTGGGATTTTGATCGGATCCGGAATAGGCCGTGATAAGATACGTCGTCCCGCCGGTCAGCGGAATGGAATACTCGAGCGAATTGCCATTCAAACTCGTGCGCTTGTAGGTTCCGTCTTTCGTATACAAGTAAAGACTGGAGAACGACAGTTCCGATGTGAACACATACGTTCCCGTGGAAGATGGAGTGAACAGCGCGTAGTAAAAACCGTTTCTGGTCGAACGGTACGGCAGCTCCGTTTCTTTGTCTTCTACTAAAGTGGCAAATGGCTGAACGATCTTCATCGTGATCTGCCCGTCTGACCCGTTATTCACGCACTCGATGACATACGTCTCCCCAGCTGTGAAATAGAAGCAATCCTCCGAAGGAGATACACCGTTACCCATAGAATCATAGACAATCAGGTTGCGGCTCGCATCTCCTGTGTCGACTAAGTACCATCCGGTATTTTCCGGGGTGAAAGAATAGACATTAGCAGTACCCTGCTTCGCCTCGAAGGTATATTCCTGACCGAGCACGGCCTCCGGTGCTTTCTCCACATGGACCTGCACCGTCACTTCAGTTGCTCCGAACTGGAAAACCTTCACGTAGTAACTCTTTCCACTTTCAAGATAGGCACTGAATTTGAAGTTTTCCCCGTCACCGTAGTTGTATCCGGAGCGGGTGAGCGTACCTTCCGTGTTATAGTTGCCGGTGGAATAGAATACATACACGCCGGTGCTCTCCGGTGTAAACGTAAAGATCGTGTTCTGCAGATTCGGTCCGAGAGTGACCTCGGTCACGCCTTCTTCAAGTGTCGGGATCCCCTTACTGATCTTCACGTTCACCAGATTGTAGTAAATATCCTGCCGGGACATATATAGCGAAAGATCGTACTGGACACCGCCGGCGAGATCCGCCACGACAGTTTCTATCCCGTTGGCTCTTGTCGAAGTCCAATAGATCCGATTCTTATCCTCGTATATGCTTGCGGATATCTCGTAGTCTTCTGCGGAGAATTCGAAGACATACTGTCCGTCTTCTTCCGGGATGAATGAATACTTCGCGCTGCTGTCATACCCTCTTACGAAGACCGTACTCTCGCCGAGGGGAAGGATCTCATCCATCCGGTCGATGAAGAATTTCACAGAAGAACTGTCATATTCTTTGTCTTCCGCAACGATCTTGAAGATATATGTCTCGCCCGCCTGAAGTCTCAGGTACTTAATATCATAGCGGAAATCACTATCGCTCTCGAGTGGGGATACTTCTTGGCCGTCTGCGTCGAAAACCGTGACCGCCAGCATGCGACCGTCTGCGCAGAGGAAACCGTATCTTCCCGTGGTCGAGGGCGTAAATGTAAGTGTCCGCTTTCCTTTGCTCTCGTCTTCATCGTCTTTGGCTTCAATGTAGTCCACGAGAATAACTTCACCCTCGGTCATTTCTCCGAGGTAGTTCGGATCCGGAGCATCCTCGCCATCGTCGGCGGCATCCTCTGGATCACCTTCGGCATCGGGGTCCTCGCCATCGGGGAAATCGGGATCCTCATCATCGGGGATATCGGGGTTGTCCTCGTCGGGGTTCTCGCCATCGGGGAAATCGGGATCCTCATCATCGGGGATATCGGGGTTGTCCTCGTCGGGGTTCTCGCCATCGGGGTCGTACCCTTCTCCCGCCGCATACGGATCGTCATCCACCTCTTCTTCTGCCAGCACCAGTCCGGGCATAGCACTAACTAGCATGATCGCGCTAAGCAGCAGCGACATGATCTTCTTACTCTTCATCAGTCATCCTCCTCATCATTCCAGAAGTGAAATAATGAAATCTGTCCTATCTTGCCTTTAGTTTTCCTCATTCGGTTCGATCGGTGTCGTATCCTCCGGATTTGACGATGCGGTGACCACATCCTCCGCATCGAAAAGGATCACTTCCAGTTTCAGTTCCTCGTACTTCTTTTCCATTTTCATTTTTACCTCCCAAATAATTGTTTCCTTTATTTTTTCTATCTGTTTTTCTGTTTCCTTTATCTGTTTTCGTTATCGGTTTCCGATCAGTCTTCGCCGATATAATTATTTGCAGCCTGATTGTAGAAATAGAATGCCTTCATGAGATTCTTCAGTTCCGCGGTCCTCGTCTCCGTCTCATCTCTCTTAAGGACATTGTGGCAGTAGTTTAGCGGACTGTAGGAGACGAAGTATGCGCCCGCATCGGATCCGATCCGGATATTCAGCCGGACATTCTCATCTAGTCTATGCGCCGGGATACCGGTCACTTTCACGATCGTGTATCCGCCGCTCTTTCTGGATGCAATGGAAACGCCTTTCTCACTTGTGAAAGTCAGCTCCTCGCCGGTTTCGTTCGTGAAATAAAATGTCAGTGCAGTCTCGGACTCTATGGTCAGGCTGGCGCCATAGAAGCCCACGCCATCCGGAAGCTGTTCGGTCTCGCTGCTGCTTACGAATCCAGGGACCGAATCGGCACTGACCGAGCCAAGGGTACGGTCACGATCCGTCATCCATTTGCCGTCATTCGCAAGATCCGATTCTTGGAACCGGAAGTAGACCTGTGCACAGGAAGCATAGTTCAACAGTGCTTTTACCAGAGGAACCGCGTCTGCATATTCCTGGTTCTTGACATGGCCGCTGTTGTCATATGCATTTTCGAGAATGGCTCTGGCGTATCCCACCGCAGTGAATGTGAATGCCTCACTCTCGATTCCGTTCTCTGCGTCAACGATCTGCGCGCACAGCTCTGCGGTCATTTCCTTCGCCGCGATCGGAAGGTGGAAGACGTAGTATTCGATGTTATTCACGGTCGCGACATCTGCCTGTCCGATTCCATACTCCACCACGGTTCCATTCGCACGGGTGTACTTGAGAACGGCCGTATCGCTGCTTACGACATAATCGGCAAGCGTCATGTAGAGATTGACGGCGATGGTTCCGTCGAGGCTCAGGGAATAGCCGGACAAGTTGCCTGCCGGGGCGTTCTCCACGATGAGGTCGATATCCAGATCCTGATCGCTCTGATCCGTAAACATGGCAAGCCGGTAAATGACGCCCGCTTCCAGCGTGGCGATCAAGTTCATGTTGCCATCTTCCGTGGAAGTCTGTCCGTGGACGAACTCCTGGTATCCACTCAGGCCCTTGTAAAGAATGGCATCTACAAAGAGGCCGTCGTTCTTCTCGGACCGGAAAATGTATGTGCCGCTCTTCTCCGGAACGAACGAGTAGTATGTATAATGACTGCCGTATCCTTGGAGGTTCTCAACGAGTACGTGCTCATTTCTTCCCATCTCGAATGTTCTATCCGGAGTCACAGTCACCTCGACCTGGTCGGTGGTGTAGCTGGTGCAGCCGGTCCGGACCGGAATGATGTACGTAGCGTCTTTTTCGAGAATCGCAAATATTTTCCCGTTACTGAAAAACGTAGGATAAAGCGTAGAATAGGATGCTGTAGGCGTTGTCGGAGGGACTATAATCTCATTGACTCCGCCGCCTTCGCGTCCTATGCCATATATGCGTGTCTCCGTCGGGATGTATTTCACAAATGTGTAAAGACCGGCATTCGTGAACTGATTTGTGCCCTCGCTCAGGTCTGGTGCTTTTGCCACGTAAAGATCAAGGGTAGCATCATTTATGTAGTCCACCAGAATGGTGTACTGCTGGCCGGCCTTCATCTCATATGCGATTGAGCGGAAGCCATAGCTATAGTCGTCGGCACTGTACATACGTGTGTAGGAATAATCGTCTGAGCTCATGCTGAGGATGGAACTCTGGAAATTGTAGAACTGATACAGGCCATCTTTCTCCGGAGTGAATACGAAGATCCGGTCCGGCGAATCCTTCGAAAGTGTGTTCTTCCCCTCAAGAAGAACTGGAAGGTCCTCCAGGGACAGGTCCACTTTCACCTGTTCCGGCGCATGGGAGTATAGGGTCATGTCCAGAACATAGGGCTCGCCTGCCGTCAGGTAATATGTGAATTCCTTATAGTCGGAACTGCTCTTCTTCTTATCCAATGAATCTCCGTTCGTGCGGTAAATGATCGTGTTTTCATATCCGCTGCCGCATGTCACGCTGAAATCATAAAGGCCGGATACTTCCGGAGTAAATGTCGCGTAGGCGTGATTGTCCCTCATCTTGGCAAGTGTATTCTCGCCGAGGTCGAGTTCCTGGTCGATCGGTGCGACAAAGAAGGTAATATGATCCGTCCCTGTGTCGTTATAAGGAACAAGCATCACCGGCTGGTTTTTCTCCAGATAGAGTGCGTGTGCATATTGAGACACATAGCTGTCCAGGTATGTTCTCGTGTTCAGGAAACTGTTCACGACATCCGCATAGAAGAAGTAATAGCCTTCCTGA
>JAEEIT010000107.1 GCA_016281535.1 Clostridia bacterium
ACTGGAAATACCGGAGTTGTAGGAATCTTCATAAGAAGCCTTACCGAAAGATGCAAGTCCCACGATCACGTGACCGGGCTTGATGTTGGCTGCATTAATGACATTCTTCTTCGCCACACGTGTCACAAGTGTCGAGTCCACGATCAGTGTACGTACCAGATCACCGACATCCGCGGTCTCACCGCCGCACATCGTGATATCGAAGCCCATCTCCTGAAGTTTACGGACGATATCGTTATACCCCTCGATCACCGCTGCGATGCACTTGCCGTCCACACGGTGCGCATTTCTTCCGATCGTGTTGGAAAGAGAAAGCTTCTCGATCGCGCCGACACAGGCCAGGTCATCGGTATTCATGACCAGAGAATCCTGTGCAATACCACGGAACCACTTCAGGTCTCCCGTCTCACGATAAGCGATATAGGCCACCGAAGATTTCGTGCCCGCACCGTCCGCATGGATCGCCGAGCAATAATCCGGATCCCCGGCCAGATCGTCGATCAGTTTACAGAATGCCCCTGGAAAAGCACCCTTATCCTGATTGGCTACTGCCTTCTTTACATCGTCCTTAGTCGGAGAGACTCCGCGGCTTAAATACGATTCTGCCATGATCTGATCCTCACTTTCCATTCCCGTGTCTCTAAACACGGGTATTCATTCGGCTCATAATTCTGAGCGTACTGTCAAATTAGTATTTTCTGAGTTGAACCTGTAAGCCGGGTTCTGTAGAAGATGATCATCTATCTAGACCGGAAATCTCGTTCCGGCTCAAGCCGCCTCCTCAAGACCTGCGGACCACAGTAATGTCTTTCCATGGCGTTGCTCCGGGTGGGGTTTACAAGGCCGGTACGTTACCGTACCGCCGGTGAGCTCTTACCTCGCCTTTTCATCCTTACCTCGATCCGAAGACCGGGGCGGTTTCCTTTTCTGTTGCACTTTCCTTAAAGTTACCTTCACCGGGAACTGCCCGGCACCCTCGTCCTATGGAGCCCGGACTTTCCTCACGCACGGCCTTTCGGCACTTGTGCCCGCGATCATCCGGTCCAGCTCAGAAAACATGTATATTATAATCGAACCGAAGTCCGACTTCTAGCCGTTTTTCTCACCATTTATGGCCTGAAAATACCGTAATCGGCAAATTCGGCAATTTGTGCAAAAGTTGTTCCCGTAAACTCGGGAGCACTATGCGTTCTGTAACCTCATGACCTGCTACGATAACCGCAATCCCCGCATCCTCCAGCTCGATCATGTGATGGTGCTTCATCTCCCCCGTCACGACACAATCCACGCGATAGAGTTTCAGGGCAGGAATGGATTCCTCGTCGAATGCCCCGCCCTGCACGAATACTCTTGATACTTCCCTGTCCTGATCCGTATTCAGGATCAGTCCGCTTGCGCCAAGCTTCTCCTTGACGGTCTTCGCCAGATCAAAGAAAGTCGTTGACTCCTGACCCACGCTGCCACAGAGGCCTACCTCGACGTTCTCAAGACTGATCTGCATAACGAGGCCGATCGCACTGGCCAAGGCCTGATTCACTCCCGGATTCGTCTTATCCAGATTCGTATGCGCAGAGAACAGTGAAATGTCATTACGGATCAGTTTTCTAAGGATGGCGCCGCGAGGCGTCCGGAAATCGACCTGTTCCAGAGGATCGAACAGCAGCGGATGATGGGTGATGATCATATTCGCTCCTTCTTCGACCGCCTTATCCACCGCCGCCATATTGCAGTCCAGTGCCAGAAGGACACCCCGGACCTTCTCCGCCACATCGCCGACGGCAAATCCGGTACGGTCCCATTCACAGGCAAGCTCAGCAGGCGCGATCTTCTCCATCGCCGCAATCACATCATGTACATAGTATTCTTCGTTCATTACCAATTCTCCCAATTCCCAAGTATTTCCGCACATCGCGGATCTCCCAGCGCACGCTTACCCATAACCGTTTTCTCGTGCGCCATATACTCATCATAGAACTCCGGTCTCCCGGATAGGATACAGGGACCAAGGAAACGCTCTGTATCCGTAAGGCTGTACGGCTCCCCCGTATACTCCGCGAGAATGACCACATAGAAGTGTCCCCGTTCCTTCGCGATCTTCTCATCCAGGATACAGTATCCCTTCTCACACAGAAAAGTTCTCACCTCGAAGAAAGAGCGCTGAGGCTGAAGTACCAGATGGATCCCTTTCGGCATCCCTTCGCCCTCACGCATCGCATGATCCAGGATCTTACAGATCTCAAGGCCGCCCATTCCTGCAATCGCTACTGTCATATCTTCACTTAATGCCACGCCGGAAAGCCCATCGGTCACACGCACATGCGCACGATCTGACAGTCCTTCCCTCTCAAAACGTTCTTCTGACCGGCGTGCCGGAAGTACGTGGATATCCGTTGCAATCACGTTCTTACACACAGCCTTCCGTAAGCACCACACGCCGAGTTTTCCGTGATCCGAGCCCACATCCACCACAGTATCTGAATGCGGGATCAATTCCGCCACGGTAAGAAGACGAGCCGAAGAATCGTCCCTACGTCTCCTTGGTTCTCCAGATGAAGGACGTGTTCCTTGTGAATGCATATCCATATCAGAGCTTCCCTATCTTTCCCTTCAGGTACTTGAGATACTCGATCGTCTTCTTCAGCGCTTCCTGTGTCGCCGTCCGGTCAGGGCCTTCCGGCATCACATCGAGCCGCTTCGCTAAAGCTTTCTTCTGTCTCGTATATACATCCGTTCTCACCCGGTAAAGATAGTTGATCGTATAGAGCATAAGTGAATCCAGGCCTTCTCCGTACTGGACGCTCACGAGCGCTTCAGAAAGAGTCGACGAAGCAGGACGCTGGTTAAGGATCAGATTCTCTCCTGCCTCCACAAGTCTTCTGCCATTCAGTTTTCCGGCCTTTAAATCAGGAAGGATCTCCGAAACGATCGTACGCATCGATCCCATTGTGAAGTCCGTCACCAGCGGCTCCTCCTTAAACCTGCTGACGAAAGCCGGATAATTCTGACCCAGCGAAGCAAGAAGACACAGCAGAACCAGTTCATCCCGTGTCGCCGTTTCTCCGGGCTGTTTCTGCGTCGTCAGTTCTGCCTGCTTCTGTTCCTCTCTCTTGATCCGGACCGAGTTTTCTTCCTTCGAGATCTCGGTCTTCCGCTTCGTTTCCGCCATGACCGCCGCCGTGGAAACGCCCAGTATCTGCGCTGCCTGATAGGCAGCCCGCTCACGGAGGATCTCATTTGTTTCCCAGGACAGATACGTAGAAACCAGCTGCTGGAACTTGATCGGATCGAATTTCCCGTCCACCAGACTCTGCTTATGTGCCGAATCGACCAGGTAATCCAGTACCGGCATCGCCTGATCGACTACCTTCGCAAACTCTTCTTTCCCATATTCACGAATGAATTCATCCGGATCTTTCCCATTCGGAACCCTCGCCACGCGGATCTGCGTCGTCATCGCCGTATGTTTCTTCTTGCGGTCCATGAGCATCTTAAGACCTCGAAGCGCCGCATTCTGTCCGGCCCGGTCCGAGTCATAGAAGAGTACGACTTCCTCACAATACCGCTCCAGAAGATCCAGCTGCCTTTCTGTCAGCGCCGTACCAAGTGAAGCAACGGCATTCGTAACCCCTGCCTGATGCATGGAGATAACATCCATATAGCCTTCCACGACAATGATCTGCTTAGGTTTCGACTGTTTCGCGAAGTTCAGTCCATAGAGATTCCGCTGTTTTGAGAAGACGACCGACTCCGGAGAATTGACATATTTCGGCTGTCCGTCACCGATGATCCTTCCGCCGAATGCGATGATCTTACCCATAGAATCGAAGATCGGAAACATCAGACGGCCTCGGAAGAGATCGAAGATCCGTCCGTTCTTCGTAGAGAAAAGTCCTGATGCAACTATCTCTTCCTTGGTAAACTTTCTGTCTGTAAGGAAGCGGTACAGACCATTCCACTCATCCGGGGCATATCCCAGGCCGAAATTCGTCGCCGTTACATTCGAAATGGCGCGTTTCTGCAGGTATGCCCGGGCCGCTTCCCCCTTTTCGGACATATAACTCTTGTAGTAATAGACAGCGGCCGCCTTCAGTACTTCATATACCCGTTTTCTGAGATACTCTTCCTTCTGATACTTGGGATCATTCGTCTCCGGGATCTTCACACCCGCCCGTTCCGCCAGGAGGCGCAGCGCTTCCACATAACTTAGGTGTTCGATCTCCTGGATGAACTTGACCACGTCGCCGCCTTTATGACAGCCGAAACAGTAGAATATCTGCTTATCCGCCGTAGTGGATACCGAGAAAGACGGAGTATCTTCCGAGTGAAAAGGACAGAGCCCGAACATATTATGTCCCGAGCTCTTCGTAAACTGCACATACTGACCCACGACCGAAACAATATCGTTCCGGGAGATGATCTCCTCTACTACTTCCTGAGGGATTCTGCCGTGGCCGCCACTACTCATTTTTCCGTCCTTATCTTACTCCTTGAGGTTACCCAGTTCCGTCTCTTTCTGTTCTGACTGCGTTTCTGTATCCTTTTCTTCCGAAGATTCCTTCTTCTTCAGGACCAGCTTATCTTTCTTCTCCTCTTTCGAAGCCGTATCTTCCGGCTTCGCATCACGGGAAACGATCGTACTGATTGCCGACTTCTTAAATGTCACCAAGGTATTGGCCGCCGAGGTCATGATCGTCACCTCGTCATCACGGATATTGGCTACTTTACCGACCAGACCGCCGATTGTGACCACCTGATCACCGACGCGCATCTTATCGATCTTCTCACGGAGCTCCTTCTCCTTCTTCCTCTGCGGTCTTAA
The DNA here is from genome assembly GCA_016281535.1 of Clostridia bacterium. Lineage (GTDB taxonomy): Bacteria > Bacillota > Clostridia > Saccharofermentanales > Saccharofermentanaceae > Scatonaster. The sequence continues at coordinate 4,820 of JAEEIT010000107.1, forward strand.
AGCGATCACATACCAGAGAATGAAGAATACCGCGAAGATCGCCACCATAATCAGCATACTGCCGCCATCACCACCGGCCGGTGTCGCCGCATCTAAAACAAATCGAAACATCTATACTTTCCTCCCGTTTCTTAATACCTTTATTATTCGTCCCCGATCATGTCCTGCATGTCGTACATACCCGGGTTCTTTCCAACCATATATCTTGCCGCCGCCACAGCTCCTCTTCCGAAGACACTTCGGGTCTGGGCACTATGCGAGACCGTCAGGATCTCTTCGCCACCGATAAACATGACCTTATGCTCACCGACGATATTTCCACCGCGGATCGAATGGATCCCGAGCTCCTTCTTCTCACGCTGCGCTCTCTTCGACTGACGCTCATACACATACTCGAGCTGATTGTTAAGCGTCTCGTTCATCGCATCGGCAATCATCAGCGCCGTACCGGACGGAGCATCCAGTTTCTTATTGTGATGTTCCTCGACAAGCTCGATATCGAAATCCGGATACAGCTTCGCGGCCGCCTTCTTCACCAGATTGATGAGGACATTGATACCCAGAGACATATTTCCCGAATAGAACACACCCACCTTCTTAGAAAGAGCAGCAAGTTCTGCTTTCTGTTCTTCCGAAAGACCCGTCGTGCACATTACGATCGGCTTGTTTCTTTCTTCTGCCAGTTTGGTCACGTTGGCAAAAGCACTGACGTGGGAGAAATCGATGATGACATCGAATTCCTCCTGGCAGTCATTCGGATCCGTATAGATCGGGAAGGCCGAATGGGGGTTACTGACCACATCCGAACCGGCCACGATCGCTACATCGTCATACCCTTCACACATTTCCGTGATAACACGTCCCATACGGCCCATGCAGCCGCTCAGGAAGATTCTTACTTCAGACATAAATATACTCACTTTCTATCGCACGTCTTCCGCCCGGAAATCTTACTTCACCGCGCGGGAGAACTGACATATCCAAGATGATCAGAACTTCGGGTGGAAGGAGAAATCGTACTTCTTCATTACAGAAGCAAGATGAGCCTTACCTTCTTCACTCATGTCACAGAGAGGCATACGGCAGGAGCCGATATCCCAGCCGAGGATATTGAGCGCTTCCTTCACCGGGATCGGGTTCACATCCGAGAACAGTGCTTTTACAAGAGGAACGATCTCCGCCTGGATCTTCGCACTTCCGGCCACATCGCCGCTCAGGAACTTCATAACCATATCATGCATCGTCTCCGGGATAAGGTGGGATGCAACCGAGATCACACCCTTACCACCCATGGAAAGGAGCGGCACGACAAGACCATCCTCACCGGAATACAGGACAAGGTCATCTCCGCAGAGGTTCACGATCTCGGGGACCTGATTCATATTGCATTCCTTGACGGCAACGATATTCTCGATCTCCGACAGACGCTTATAGGTAGCGGGCGCGATATTCAGGTTCGTTCTCGAAGGAACATTATAGACGATGATCGGAAGATCCGTGACCTCGGCTGTCGCCTTGAAGTGACGGTAGATCCCTTCCTGGGACGCCTTATTATAATAAGGTGTGACAACGAGGAGCGCATCCGCACCGATGGCCGTAGCCTCACGTGCCAGCTTGATGCCATGGACCGTATCGTTACTTCCTGTTCCGGCAATGACCGGGACTCTCTTATCTACATATTCAACAACTGTACGGATCGTCGCCAGATGCTCTTCATCAGGCATTGTCGCCGCTTCGCCCGTGGTCGCTGCCACCACGATGGCATCTGTCTTATGTGCTAAATGGAAGTCGATCAAAGCCTTCAGTTTTTTCGTATCCACACCTCCTTCGTTAAAGGGTGTGATCAGGGCAACCGCCGAACCGACAAAAATGGGCTTCTTCATAACTCATGCCTCCATTTCTTCAAATTTTGATAATGTTGTTTTCCGCATCTACCGATGCCGGCTCCATGTATCATGAAGCCTTTTGAAAACTTATAAAATGATACCACCTACTATACAGAACCGTCAATTGCAATTATAATACTAGGCTATGAAAACATCTGATTTTTACTACGATCTACCTGAAGAACTTATTGCGCAGCACCCGCTCTCTGACCGGTCCGGTTCACGCCTGATGACCCTGGACGGCAGAACAGGCGCCGTTTCGCACATGCATTTTTCCGACCTGCCGTCCCTTCTTCATTCCGGCGACGTACTGGTCATCAATAATACTAAGGTCATCCCTGCTCGTCTCCTCGGTGTCAGAAGTGATACCGGCTCTGCCATCGAGCTGCTGCTCCTTCGGCGGATCGACGAGAACCACTGGGAGACCCTTGCCCGTCCGGGAAAGAAGATCCGTCCCGGCAAACGTATGACCTTTCT
>JAEEIT010000108.1 GCA_016281535.1 Clostridia bacterium
AGGCCGCCGCCGGCACCGCCCATCGTATAGGCAGGACGGAGAACGACCGGGTATTTCAGTTCTTCGGCGATCTTGACCGCTTCGTCTACGGAGTAGGCGACGCGGGATCTCGGCATCTCGATACCGAGACTGGTCATGGTGTTCTTAAACTCGATACGGTCTTCACCGCGCTCGATGGCATCTACCTGGATACCGATGACCTGAACGTTATATTTCTTGAGGACACCCGCTTCGGAGAGCTCAGAGCAGAGATTCAGTCCGGACTGTCCGCCGAGGTTCGGAAGAAGGGCATCCGGCCGCTCTTTCTCGATGATCTGGGTAAGTCTTGCCAGATTCAGTGGTTCGATGTAGGTGATGTCTGCGACATCCGGGTCCGTCATGATCGTTGCCGGATTGCTGTTCACCAGTACGATCTCGTAGCCGAGCTTCTTCAGAGCCTTACAGGCCTGCGTACCCGAATAGTCGAACTCACACGCCTGGCCGATGATGATCGGGCCGGAACCGATAATAAGAATCTTGTTGATATCATCCCTCTTTGGCATGGTTTCTTCCTCGCTTATATATATATTCACTTATTAACCCTATTAGGGCATTTTAGCTGGAAATATAATAACAGAAAACAACTAAATGCGAAACCCAAATATCGCCCATGAATTTCAGTGCTTTTTTATAGGAAATCACGGTATTTAAAAATTGACGGAAAAAGCAGAAAATCGGCGTTGACTTTTGATGGAAGGGCGTTCATAATTTCAATAGGTATTCCCAAAAACAAGGAGGTGACGAAGATGGATAGTTGCGATGGCAGTTATCGAAGGCGTGGCTGTTCTGCGAAAAACGATTCAGATGAGAACCACATACGAATCGATCTTCGTCATATGATCTCTGCATAATACCGGAGGGTGGAAGAAGTCTTCCACCGAAGATAATCCTTCGATTCTGATTTGAATAGTTTTTCGGAAAAGTAGCTTCCCTATTTGCCGGCACGGCCAAGTGCTCGTAGATTATGCAAAAGGAGGCGGTTTTCACATGGAAAACGAGAATGAAATCCGTAATGAAACCAGAAATGTCGTCGAGGAGATCGTCGCGCTGATCCGTGGCAATAAGACGGACCGTGAACTGCGCGAGACACTCGAAGATTACCATGACAGCGATATCGCAGACGCGATCGAGCTGATCACCAAAGAAGAACGTAAGAAACTCTATCATATCCTCGGAGCCGAGAAGGCGTCCGATATCTTCGCTTACCTCGAAGATCCGGAAGAGTTTATCACCGAGCTCGACATCAGATCCGCGGCGAAGATCATCGAGAACATGGACGCCGACGATGCGGTCGATGTACTCGAAGAGGTCGACGAGGAGACCCAGGAGAAGATCATCTCCTTGATGGACGATGAAAGCTCCCAGGACATCAAGCTTATCCAGTCCTATGAGGACGATGAGATCGGATCGAAGATGACCACGAACTTCGTCGTGATCCAGAATGACCTGACCATTAAAAAGGCGATGAAAGAACTGATCCGCCAGGCGGATGAGAACGACAATATCTCTACGATCTATGTTGTGGATAAGGACGACAAGTTCTACGGTGTGATCGATCTTAAGGACCTGATCCGGGCAAGAGAGTTTGCCAAGCTGGAGACGCTGATCGTGACTTCTTATCCGTATGTACATGACCACGATAAGATCGATGTGTCCATCGAGAAGATCAAAGACTACGCCGAGGACTCCATTCCGGTATTAAGTGAAGACGGACATGTCTTAGGCGTTATCACATCCCAGGACATCATCGAGGTCGTAGACGATGAGATGGGTGATGACTATGCTAAGCTCGCCGGTCTTACTTCCGAGGAGGATCTGAAGGAGACGCTTCCGCAGAGCATGAAGAAGCGCCTGCCGTGGCTGGTGACACTGCTGGTACTGGGACTTCTGGTATCGACGGTGGTGGGGCTTTTCGAGAAGGTCGTATCGGAACTGGCGATCATCGTATGTTTCCAGAGCCTCATTCTGGACATGGCCGGTAATGTCGGTACCCAGTCTCTGGCTGTGACGATCCGCGTGCTGATGGATGAACGTCTGAAGACCAGCGAGAAGTTCAAGTTCGTGCTGAAGGAGATGCGTGTCGGATTCTTCAACGGCCTGCTCCTGGGCTCTCTGGCTTTCCTGGGGATCGGTCTTTATGTGACGATCCTGAAGCACTATCCGACAGGATTCTCGTTCGCAGTCGCGGCATGTGTCGGCGGATCTCTGTGGCTTGCCATGATCGTCAGTAGTCTGGTCGGCACCCTCGTACCGATGTTCTTCCATAAAATGAAAGTGGACCCGGCTGTTGCCTCGGGCCCACTGATCACGACGGTAAATGACCTCGTCGCTGTCGTTACATATTATGGCTGTGCGTGGATCTTCCTGATCAATCTGTTCCACACGATGGGATGAGAGATCCCATCAAAGAAGCACGAATCCCAGGACATCCTTATGGACCGCACGGATGCGGGAGATCTCTTCGGCGATGGAGTCGTAACGTGACTCACATCTCTTCTCCACGAGGATGACCTTATCGTAGTTGCTGAGATTCTTGACGGCTTCCGAACCGGAGAGAATGTTGCCCTTGTATTCCACCTTACCCTTCAGAGACTTAAGAAGCTCGGCGAAAGCCGGGTCCTTCTCGTCGACGGGTCCGATCAGGCAGGTCTTCCCGCCGTCGGCTTCCACAGCGGCAAGGATACTGGCGGAAGAAGAAGCGATGATGTCCTTCTTCTCGTAGATGGAATCACCTTCGAGACGTTTTACGGTCTTGTCGAAAAGATACTTCTTCGAACCGGGCATGACACCCAGAAGCGGGTAGGAGTATCGGGTGAGGAGACTGTTTCTCGATCTGACCTTGCCTCCGAGGAAATCCTTGACGAATACGCAGACGCAGGATACTACCACTGCAAGTAAAGCACCGATGATTCCGAACTTGATGCCGCTCTTGAGAAGACTTCTCTTCGAGATAGACTGACTCAGTTTCTTCTCATTGGAAGCAAGACTGCTGTTCAAAGAGGAGATCTCTTTATTCAGGTCTTCGATCGACTTCTTATTCGTATCGTACGTGTTATATGACTGCGTCATCAGGTCACGGTCGGCTGCCAGATTCTTGTCCGAGGTAAGGATCTCGTTCTGATACGTGGTCTGCGACTTGTTCATGTCCATGTTGACTTCGTTTCCAGTGTAGGAACTGACAGTGCTGATGACACAATCCGGGGATAATTCCTTAAGCTGTGCGGTGACGTACTCGAACAGATAATCGGCCACTTTCTTCGCCACGGCGGAATCGGTATACACAACGCGGATCTCGATCACTTCGTTATGTGTGTTGACAATGGAAACGAGTTCGTCGATGTATTTGGCATCAGCTTCGGAGTGGAACAGATTTCTCATCTGGACCATATCTGCATCTGAAAGCGGATACATCTTCGTGCATGTATTCACCAGACGGCTCAGTTCCGTGCTGCGGAACTGGGCATATTCCTGCTGGGCTTCTTCCGGAACAGGGATATCGATGGTAAAAGCAATACGGGAGATACCACAGTCATACGGATTGATATTGTAGTAGATACTCTCGCTAAGGTATGCTTTCTGCGATTCGAGACGCTTCTTCGTCACGTCGATCTTCGTTTCCAGATACGGGATCGTTTCGTTGAGGATCGTATCGTTGGCATTGGTAAGATGCTTCAGGGCTGTATTTTTATCTTCGATCTGTGTCTTCAGCGTGTTGATCGTCTTCTGGAGATTCGGATCTTTCGAGACTTTTCTGGCGCGGTAAATACCCCAGACACCTAGAAGTCCACCGAAAAAGACTGTGACAAGAACGATTGGTACGATTGCTTTGAGAAAAGATGCCAGAATATCGGATACTCTGATCTGGATTTCTTTATTCTCCATATGGTTACACCTCTTTGATACATAGTGCTGCGAAGTCCTGCAGCACAAATTCTTACAGTATAGTATTATATCACAAGCATTCGGGCAATGCCCGAACGGAAATTCCTGCTTGACAAAACCGTAAGCGCAGAGTAATCTAACCTCAAATTGAATGAAGAAAAAGCGATGACGAAGAGAAGTAACCTGCTTTATCGCTTCCAGCGAGCGGGGGAGAGTGGAAGCCCCGTAGAGTGAATGCAGGTGAATAACACTTCCGAGCTGCGAAATGAAATGCCGAAGGCGGCGGACACATAAGTGACACCGGCAGACGCAGAGTAGTGGAAGCCGAAGGCCACGCGTCAGGTGGCAGGGTTTGTTAGAACCCGTGAGGTGGCTGCATATAGCAGCAATTCAGGTGGTACCGCGATTGATTCGATCGTCCTGAAGCAAGAAAGATGCTTCGGGGCGTTTTTGTTTCCCCGAAAGAGTGATTGCCGGATATGGCAGAGGAGGAAAAAATGGACATTTTAGACGTAAGAGAGATCTTCAGAAACAGAGAACAGTATCTCGGTAAAGAAGTGACAGTCGGCGGCTGGGTCAGATCCGTACGTGACTCCAAGACATTCGGATTCATCGTACTGCACGATGGTACATTCTTCGAGCCGATCCAGATCGTGTATCACGATGCCCTTCCGAATTTCGACAAGATCAGTAAGACGAATGTCGGCGCGGCTCTGATCGTAAAGGGCACACTGGTCGCGACTCCGGAGGCCAAGCAGCCCTTCGAGATCCAGGCGACAGAGGTCGTGCTGGAAGGCGATTCCACACCGGATTACCCGCTTCAGAAGAAGCGTCACAGCATCGAGTATTTAAGAACGATCACACATCTTCGTCCGAGAACGAACCTGTTCCAGGCGGTTTTCCGTGTCAGATCCCTCTGTGCCTATGCGATCCACAAGTTCTTCCAGGAGAGAGATTTCGTCTATGTGCATACGCCGCTGATCACGGGTTCCGACTGTGAGGGCGCAGGCGAGATGTTCCAGGTCACGACACTGGATCTCAACAACATCCCGAGAACGGAAGATGGCGCGATCGACTATAGCAAGGACTTCTTCAACAAGCCGACGAACCTTACGGTCAGTGGTCAGCTGAACGGTGAGACGTTCGCCATGGCATTTAAGAACATCTACACGTTCGGACCGACGTTCCGTGCCGAGAACAGTAACACGACCCGTCACGCGGCCGAGTTCTGGATGATCGAACCGGAGATCGCATTTGCTGATCTGAAGGATGACATGATCCTTGCCGAGTCCATGATCAAGTACATCATCAACTACGTACTGGAGAACGCTCCGGAAGAGATGAAGTTCTTCAACGATTTCGTGGACAAAGGACTGATCGAGAGACTTCAGCATGTGGCTTCGTCTGACTTCGGTCATGTTACCTATACCGAGGCCATCGAGATCCTCGAGAAGGTAAACGATAAGTTCGAGTATAAGGTATCCTGGGGATGCGATCTGCAGACCGAGCATGAGAGATACCTCACAGAGGAAGTCTTCAAGAAGCCGGTATTCGTTACGGACTATCCGAAGGAGATCAAGGCTTTCTACATGAAGCTCAACGAAGACGGAAAGACCGTTGCCGCGATGGACTGCCTCGTTCCGGGTATCGGCGAGATCATCGGCGGATCCCAGCGTGAGGATGATTACGAGAAACTGGCTTCCCGTATCACGGAACTGGGCATGAAGCCGGAGGACTACGGGTTCTATATGGATCTTCGTAAATTCGGTTCCGCCCGTCATGCGGGCTTCGGTCTCGGCTTCGAGCGCTGCGTGATGTACCTGACCGGTGTCAGCAACATCCGTGACGTCATCCCGTTCCCGAGAACGGTCAACAACTGTGAACTGTAAGAAGAGAAATCAAGGAGGAAAGAAGTATGGGTACGATTCAAATTCCGGACGGATATAAAAGTCCACAAACGATCCGCGAGACGGAAGTCGCGATCAAGGAAGTGAAAGACTATTTCGAGCGGGCGCTCGCAGATGCGCTCAGCCTGACACGTGTGTCGGCGCCGCTTTTCGTAAAGCCGGAGTCGGGACTCAACGATAACCTCAACGGTGTCGAAAGACCGGTATCTTTCGGGATCAAGGAGCTTGACGAGAAGCGTGTGGAGATCGTGCACTCCCTGGCGAAGTGGAAGAGAATGGCGCTCTGTAAGTACGGCTTCCATCCGGGTGAAGGCCTCTATACCGATATGACGGCGATCCGCCGTGATGAGGACACGGACAACCTCCACTCGATCTATGTGGACCAGTGGGACTGGGAGAAGATCATCACGAAAGACCAGAGAAATGTCGAGACACTGAAGGAAACCGTCTTCCGCATCTACATGGCGATCAAGCAGACCGAGTATTACATCTGCGGCAAGTATCACTTTATGGACCCGTTCCTTCCGAACGAGATCCACTTCATCACGACGCAGGAACTCGAGGACAGATATCCGGATAAGACGCCGAAGGAAAGAGAGAACCTCATTACGAAGGAGTACGGTGCCGTGTTCCTTATGCAGATCGGCGGTGCGCTGAAGTCCGGTAAACCTCACGACGGACGTGCTCCGGACTACGATGACTGGAGCCTCAATGGCGATATCCTCGTGTACTATCCTGTACTGGATTGCTCGCTGGAACTCTCGTCCATGGGTATCCGTGTAGATGAAGAGGCGATGGCTAAGCAGCTCAAGATCGCAGGCTGCGAAGAGAGAGCGGAGCTTCCTTTCCAGAAGGACGTGCTCGAGTGTAAGGTGCCGTACACCATCGGCGGTGGTATCGGTCAGTCCCGTATCTGCATGTTCTTCCTGCAGCGTGCCCATATCGGAGAAGTACAATCTTCGATCTGGCCGGAGGATGTCGTCGAGAAGGCGGCCGCACACGGTGTGAATCTTCTTTAAGGTATAGACAAAGAACAGAAGAATAGAAAGGGACCGGAAGAGAACTCTTCCGGTCCTTTTTCATCTGACACTTGAAGGAGGTTATGGCATGTCAGTCTGTAGATTCGTTCTCCGCGTAATGGAGGAAATAGATCTTCCCGTCCATGTCCGTCAGCATCGTGAAGGGATACTTGTCCGCTGCATGGTCATCGAAGGAATTGGGATACGCATCGTAGAGGATCAGATCGTTATAGATTTCTAACATGATATTCAACTGTTCCGGATTCACGATGTCCTCGACGAGAACCTCACCGTTCATGGCGTCGATGATCGATCCTTTCCCCTCTAGATAGCTTTCCCGGTTGAGATGGAGATAGTATTTCCCGGTAGATTTATCCTGAATGGCAGTGGGTTGACCGGTTCCCGATGCGATGACCTGGAAGTCGGTGTCCCGCAGGATCGAATACGAGGGAACAGAACCATCATAGCCATTTTTTACGACGAGGATCCGATCCGGAAGAAGGACCGGAGATCCCGGCAAATCGGACCTGCTGTATGTCTTCGAATCTCCGGATACCAGATTGAGAAATGTGATCTCCTGCGATGTTTCACAGTAGAGAACCAGAGGGAGATTTGCCGCTACCTCATTCGAAATGGAATAGTCCGGCATGACCGGGTAATAATCGGAGGGAGTATCAAGTTTCACACCGAAGACATTTTCGAAATCCTTACTGTAAAATTCGATCGCATCTGCATAATAGGCAAAGTAGCCGTTAAGCTCTTGTTGGAAGGATTCGATCGGATGTGCCGGATCCGGAACCAGGGTGTGGATCCGGTTGCCGTCACGATCCGTGACGACCCAGTTATCTCCTTCCCGGAACAGGATCTGATCGTCCATCGTATGCTGGAAGGAACTGAAAGTATTCTTCTCGTAAAGGAGCTCACCATTGATCTTATATACTGTGATGTTCTCTTCCGGAATCGTGCCATACTCGGACGTGCCCATGATCCAGAGATTCCCGGCAAGTTCTCTGTAGTAAAGTCCGTCGGAATCGGGGAAGACGACGAAATCCCCGGTCTTTCCGTCTACAACATACATATCGAAGCCATAGTAGTCTTCATAGACGATATAGCGGTCTTTTACGATGGAGCCGAAATAGACCCCGTCGCCCTTCGGAGGAAGCGTCTTCAGCGTAAGTTTCGAAACTACCTCCGATTTCTCCGTGTCAAAAGCAAAGTCGGTCATCTCGCTGTCTTCGAATGTATAGAAATGTAGTTTCCCGTCAAAGTTGACATATTGGTCATAGATCAGTCCCGTGAAGGAAGCGCCGTCGTGGGAAATAAAACCGCATTTATAGTCCGAGAATGTGGAATCGCCCTCGTAGGCGGAGACGATGTAACCATCTTTGTTGAAACGCCATACTCCGTTAAAAACCGGATCACAGACGATCCTGCCACTTTCATCGAATAGACCAACCAGACTCAGGTTCGTTCCGGAGACCAGCGGATCTCCCAGAAAAGGATAGATTTCTCCATAGCCGGACCCCGGGACGAATTCCGTGACGGGGTCATCAGAAAGACGGGTGAATACCGCATCCGGAAGGGCCTGCGGAGCCGGAGTCGGTGTAGGAGTCGGTGTAGTTTCGGACGGCTCTGTGTCCTGGATGGTACTTCCTTCCGTCTCACTCCCTGTTGTCTCTTTTTCTGAGGATTCTGTCGTCTCCGAAATCTTGGACTCGTCGTCCTCTCGGGATGACTTCTTCTTCGTATCCGTGACCTTCGATTTTCTGGTCTCGGAAGTTTCTTCTTTACTACAGCCGAAAAGGCTTGCTGCAGAAGAAATAATCAGCGTGAATACGACGGAAATGAGCAGTGCTCTAAGATACTTCTTCATAATGACACCTCTTTACCATGTACCTCTACATCTCCCGTGTTTCCCTCCACGGAAGAGATCGTTCCTACTGATTAGACTTCTTATAAAGAAAGATTTTTCCCTCCGTAAGAAGTATTGTTGAAAAGCCAATTACCCAATGTATTTTCATTATAGAGGAAGAGAGGTAGTGAACACATGACAGTTTTGTCATGAAGGTGAGGTTTTTCCGTTATCTCAGATTCATGCCGATACGGATCAGTACGGTAGCGGCAAGCTGGGCAAGTACGTAGAAGAGAAGATAGCTGATGACGAGCATATTAAAGGCCGCATTGTCACTTAACGCCAGATCGCGCCGGATGGACACGTAGTGACAGATGCCCATGATGACGATCGCGACGAAAAGAAGCGTGACCGTTCCGTGTGTGCCGAGAAGGACCGACAGGAAGATCAGAACGTCAGCGATACACATGTAGATGGAAGAGATCGATACGGTATCAAGCGCCCGCAGGAAAGTCAACCTGCGGTTCATCAGACGGGAAGTCCAGGTGAAGCACAAAGAAAGGATCAGAACGAAGATGCCGAGAAGAAAACTCATCAGGAAGAAGGCTTTCACGGGGTGATCGGAGAAAAGATCCGTCTTTCCGAGGATAAGGGAGATCAGCATCCCCAGGAACGGAGAATTCGTAGAGGACGTGAAGACGACCATCAGGGAGGTGAGCGTGGCAAAGAGGGCATTGACGATGAGGACTTTCGCAATAGGAACGACCTGGGAACGGTTCTCGATCGTGGTGACCGGATGCCAGATATATTTCATGACCGGATGGAAGAACTTCGAAACCGACGGGAAAATGGAGCGGACTTTCGTGATAAAAGCGGCGAAAGTAAAGCGGCTCTGCCTATCGGAAGGGGAGACTTTCTGGTTCCATACCTGCTTCGTCTTCTTCTTCCCGGCTTTCTTTCCTGCGGAGGATCCGGTGCCGGCCGAAGATTCTGTATAAGAAGATCCGGAGGAGGTGCTGTAGGAGGTGTTATGGGAAGAACTGTTCTCCGCTGAAGAAGACGCAGAGGCAGAGGCGCCGGCACCATCGGAATTCCCGGTCCCGTTTACGCCGGAACGGCAGGAACAGCGCTGTCCCGGTGCCAGTTCTCGTCCACAGTAAAAACACGTCTTCATGTAAAATATTCTCTCCTGCTCCCCTAAAGGTGTGTAGCCTGTCCCTTCGCGCATGCTCCGCGTGCCCTGTGCCGGCGCGGGAATGCTTCACGAGGTACTGCACTTTATGTATAATACGAAATATATGTTATGAATTTATGTCCAACTGTGGTTTTTTTACCAAATTTTGCTACATATTCGGAAAAAGAGGCGGGAAAGTGGACGAGGAGAAGACCGTAGGGTCTATGGAAAAGACAGAAAAAGCGGCAGCGAAGAAGGACAGACGGAAGAAGACCGGTCAGCCGGACTATGGCTGTAAGCCCTCGTTTCTCTGGTATTCCCTCTTCGGGACCGGGATCGTTATGCCGCTGGCCAGGCTTGTCTTCGGCATGAAGATCCGTACGGATAAACGAGTCAAGAAGATGGAAGGCCCGCTTGTCATCGTCGGGAACCACCCGTCGGCCATCGATCCGATCATCATGGCGGCGACGGTCCGGGGCCGCCCGATCAATTTCGTGGCCGGTACGTTCCTCTTTAGAAATAAGATCTTCGCCCACATCATTACCAAGGGTGGCTGTATCCCGAAAGCCCAGTTCCGCAACGATATGCGTACGGTCCGCGCGATGTTCCATGTGCTCTCGCGCGGCGGCGTGCTGGGTATTTTCCCGGAGGCGACACGCATGGTCGACGGCCACTCCATCTCCTTCGACAGCGGGCTGTGCAGCCTGATTAAGAAAAACGGCGCAGCTGTCGCGATCCTGCGTACGCACGGGGCGTATATGACCTGGCCGAGGTGGAGTGAGAACTCCTGGCGAAGAGGAAGGATCACGGCGGAGTATGTGCACATCATTTCTAAGGAAGAAGTGGCGGGCATGTCGGTGGAGGAACTGCACCGGGCGATGCTTGAGAAGATGGACTATAACGAATACGAGTATTTCAAAGACCGAAAGGTCCGCTTCCGCTCGAAGAATCCGGCTGACGGAGCGGAGAACGTGGCCTGTATCTGCCCGCGATGCCAGACCCTGGGAGCCATGCAGCTCGAAGGGAAAGGTCTGCGGTGCTCAAACTGCGGGAATCAGGTGAAGATGGATGAGTACGGCTTCTTCACTCCTTCCGGGAAAGAGGATGAGTGTTTCCATGACCTTCACCAGTGGAATGCCTGGGAGCAGACGGTCTATGACCAAAGCATCAAGGATCCGGATTTCGTACTTAAGGAGAAAGTGACGCTGCATCAGCCTCTTGACGAGTTTAGCTATGCTGAGGTCGGTTCCGGCACACTCACGATCCGGGACGGGAGCATCACGTTCGAGGGAACGGCCTGCCGGCCGGAAGAAGGCATCGTATATAAGAAAGGAAAGCCTATCCGCGCCCATCGCGGAAGAGATATCACGAAGTCGGCCGAGAAGGTCACTAAGACGTTCCAGGTGAAGAACATGAAGGGCCTGATGTACGATTTCGGGCAGTATCTGGAACTGTTCGAGCCGGGCGGTAGAATCAACCGGTTCTATCCGGAGAACCGTCACCGTATCCACGAACTCTGCGGTGTGATCCGCGCGATGCACAATCAGAAGTAGACCCGTTCGATCTCCAGAAGGATCCGCGTGACATTCTCGTCGGAGTATTCGATCTCCGAGGAGAACATGCGGGCACATTCGATCAGGGCATCCTCTCCCGTTTCCGGGTCTTCCATCAGATGACTGGCATAAAGACTCATCAGGATCTGTGTCGCAATGTATGCGAAGAGGACCCGTACTTCCCGCTGTCCATCTTCCAGTGCGGCCGGAAGGTGCCGGTAGAGAAAATAGGAGAAAAGAGCGAGAAAGAAACCTTCTGATTTCGGATCCGAGGAAGCGGCATCCAGTGCGAAAAGACAGGAGATCCCGCAGGAAACTCTTTCTTCGGCAAGACGTGCGAGTTCTCTGTCCCAGGCGGGGTCCAGCCGTTCCAGTTCCGTGAGAAAAGCACTCCACCTGCTCATGTCGATCTGAGGAAGAGGCAGGCCGTTCTCCTGAAAGATAGCATTCAGGCGCTCGGAAAGGGGGAGGGCCGTGTCTTCCAGACGGGCGAAGATCCGGCTTCGGAATTGATAGAGATCTACGTCTTCCGGTGTCCATCCGGAAAAATCGGCGGGATCGCCGGTCAATCGCATGGGATGCGTTTGCCGAAGGATCAGACGGGCGGCTTCTTCGCAGCACAGGCCCAGCCCGATCTCTTCACGGTCGCCGATGTAGTTTCGGAAACGGGGATGATCCCGGCAGATCTGGCATAGAGAGTCTTCCCCCAGATTCAGGATCAGTTCGCATAAATTCTGTTCATTTAGGAAAGGACAGCGTTCGTCTTCGCCTTCCAGGAGGAAATGCGGGGCATCGTCGGTTCCGTCTGCGGAGATCTTCGCGCGGAGCTTCTCCCCCAGCTGGCCCGAAACGGACATATAGCGCCGCAGAGCTTCTTCGTCGATATCGATCTCCCAGCCGATGCAGCAGCTGTGACGGCACTTGCCGGCGATACACTGAAAACCGGTCATGTAATCCGGCATGATGACATGAAGAGTATTCTTTTCCATGTATTTCCCTCCTTAAAGAAATGTAGCGCGTCAGACAAGACTTTTCAATAATTGAATCCTATTAGAAATGGAAGTATAATAAATAGGCTTGGACAACAAGTAATTTTCTAATAGGAGTGTGAACATTATGGCAATGGTTGCAAAGAAGAATGTCGAAGACTTGAACGTTTCCGGCAAAAGAGTCATCGTTCGTGTGGACTTTAACGTACCGCTCGACAAGAAGACAGGTGAAATTACAGACGATAAGAGAATCAAGGGAGCTCTCCCGACGATCAAGTATCTCGTAGATAATAACGCGAAGGTGATCCTTGTTTCCCACCTGGGTCGTCCGAAGAATGGACCGGAGCCGGCATTCTCCATGAAGCCTGCTGCTGACCGTCTGGCTGAACTGATCGGTAAGCCGGTTACTCTGGCCGCCGATGTTATCGGTGAAGATGCCAAGGCGAAGGCTGCTGCTCTTAAGGAAGGCGAGATCCTGATGCTGGAGAACGTCCGTTTCCATAAGGAAGAGACAAAGAACGATCCGAAGTTCGCTGCTGAACTGGCTTCCATGGCTGATCTGTATGTTAACGATGCTTTCGGTACAGCTCACCGTGCTCACGCTTCTACTGCAGGTCTTGCGAACTTCCTGCCGTCTGCTTCCGGTTACCTCATCGAGAAGGAGATCAAGTTCATCGGTGGTGCGCTGGCGAATCCGGCACGTCCGTTCGTTGCGATCCTCGGTGGTGCGAAGGTTTCCGATAAGATCGGCGTAATCACGAACCTGATGGATAAGGCTGACACCATTATCATCGGTGGTGGTATGGCTTACACCTTCATCGCTGCTCAGGGCGGTACGATCGGTAACTCCCTGTTCGAAGCAGATAAAGTAGATCTGGCAAAAGAGCTCCTGGCTAAGGCTGAGGAGAAGGGCGTCAAGCTCCTGCTGCCGGAAGATACAGTTGTTGCGGATGCATTTGCTGCAGATGCAAATTCCCAGGTCGTTCCGACCATGGAGATCCCGGATGGATGGGAAGGCCTCGACATCGGACCGAAGACCATCGAGAAGTTCTCTGCTGAGATCAAGAACGCGAAGACCGTTATCTGGAATGGTCCTGCCGGCGTATTCGAGTTCGAGAAGTTTGCCGTAGGTACGAAGGCTCTTGCTCAGGCTATCGCTGAGTCCGAAGCCATCTCTATCATCGGCGGTGGTGACTCCGCTGCTGCGATCGAGAAGCTCGGCTATGCAGATAAGGTTACACATATCTCCACCGGTGGTGGTGCTTCCCTCGAGTTCATCGAAGGTAAGGTCCTCCCGGGTATTGACTGCCTCCAGGATAAGGAGATCGGCAGAACATTTGCTGCCGGTAACTGGAAGATGAACTGCGGTATCCCGGCGGATGCTGTGAAGCTCATCGAAGAACTGAAGCCGCTCGTTAAGGACGCGACAGCGAAGATCGCTCTCGGTGTTCCGGCTACGGCTCTGGCTGCTGCAGTTGAGGCGACAGCTTACACCAACATCAAGATCGCTGCTCAGAACTGCCACTTCGAAGAGAAGGGTGCTTTCACAGGCGAGATCTCCCCGCTGTGGCTGGCAAAGATGGGCGTTTCCTACTGCATCATCGGTCACTCCGAGCGTCGTGAGTACAACGCTGAGACAGACGAGACAGTGAACAAGAAGGCTCTGGCTCTTCTGAAGTACGGCGTGAAGCCGATCATCTGCTGCGGTGAGTCCCTGGCTCAGCGTGAAGCAGGCGAGACATTCGACTGGATCAAGGGTCAGATCGTTGGCGCTTTCAAGGATATTCCGGCTGACAAGCTCTGCCAGATCACTATCGCTTACGAGCCGATCTGGGCGATCGGAACAGGCAAGACCGCTACAGATGAGCAGGCTGAGGAAGTCTGCAAGTTCATCCGTGGCGTCATCGCTGAGCTCTACTGCGAGAAG
>JAEEIT010000109.1 GCA_016281535.1 Clostridia bacterium
CATGTAACGTGCAGAGCTGTTTCCGTTCTTAACCTCGATCTCATCACCGATGGTAACACCCAGCCGCTTCGCCATCACTTTTCCGATGACGCATTCATTGGCTTCCATGAAACTTTCACCTTCGTAAACGCCACAGTCCAGATATTCCGGCTTGTCCGTATAGAATGCAAAAGTCTCATTCCCATCGACGCTGATGTTCGTGAAGTTATAGCCGTATACCTGGCTGATCCCATCGATATTCCTGACCTGTTCCATAATACGGTGCGTCTCCTCCGTATCTGTATTCACGTTTATGTACCCGTCCGGATTATCTCCATTGATCAGATGCATAAATTCGGAAGGATCGATTTTACTGTTATAAAAGAGGATCCCCGAGAACATGATCATAAAGGCCACCACGCTCATGACACCCAGAAGGATGATGTTCTGTCCCTGGCTCTGGAGCATGCTCTTCAGGGCCAGAAGGATGTTGAGATTGCCGTTGCTTCTCGAAAGCGGAAGATAATTCTTCTTGAAGCTGTGTTCTTTCAGGCCGAACCTAAGCGCCGTGGCCGGGTGGAGATTCCGAAGTTTGATCGTGGACAGGAAGACGACGATGGTCATGGCAGACGCGATACCCAGAAGGATCAGTGCCGTCGTTCCCGGACAGAAGCGGAGTACCCACTGCACACCGGTGATCGTCTGGAAGACTTTATCGTCCAGGACCGGCATGGTGAAATAGGAGATTGCGCATCCGATAATGGCACCGATCATGCCGATGATCACATACTCGATGACCAGAGCCGCACGTATCTGGCCGCGGGTATGGCCGACAGCTCGAAGCGCCCCGATGTTCTTGATGTCTCTGTCGATATTGTTGTTGATCGTAAAGACGATCATGATCAGGCAAACTGCAAGAACGACAACGGAAAATGCAGTCACCAGGCCGGAAAGAATATCCGACACGGCCACATATCCGGCCTTAGCCAGGTCACGTTCGTAGATGTAGTAGTCGATTCCGGAAGCGGCAAAAGCATCCGTCGCGGCTTTCATCGTATCGTTTTGGGTATACCCGGAAGCAACATATATCTTCACCATCTTCTTATTCGCGTTCATGTTGGTGATCCTGAAGGCTTCCTCGGCACGGGCCTTAAGTCCGGAGAATGTATCCTCATCCACCATGATCTCCATCCATCCGTAGGCATTTCCGCCGATCAGGGCTTCGAAGATACCGGCGACCCTAAGATCCAGATCACCGGTCGCCTTTAAATGGATGTGGAATGCATCGCCTACGTGGATATGATTCACCTTCGCGTAATAAGAGTTCAGATATACCACCGCACCCGTTATCGACGCATCGCTCTCGATCATCCGGTAAGGCTCTGCCGCACCGTACTCCCCGTATCGGGTGATCGTGGCGCCATCGAGTTCGATAATCTCCGTGGAGTCATTGATCGTGACCTCGGGTGATCCGGGAGAGATCATATCCTGGATGGAAAAGTCAGAGATCTCTTCTACGCCACGTAGCGCACTCGTGATTTCTTCATCCGAACCGGTCACATAGGATAGAACGTCAGCCTCATGAGTCTTCTCGACTTTCTCGTCATAGATCGAGCTATACTGTCCGACGAAAAGGCCGGTGTGAAGAAGAAGCGAAGAAAGGATCAGGATCAGAAGGAAAGCCAGAAGCACATTTCTGTCTTTCCGTATATTGGCCTTAATTAACTTTACCATCCCATCTCCTCCAGAAAGCCTCGGATCATCTCGTGTCTTTTCTTATCTCCGCTTACATATTTACCGGGATTACATTCACCCTTGATGCCGCCATCCTCCAGATACAGGATACGGTTGGCACGGCGTGCAGACTTGATGTCGTGGGTAACCATCACCACTGACTGGCCTTCGTTATTGATATCGGTGAGGACATTCAGCACAGCCTCCACACCGGCGGAGTTCAGGGCGCCGGTCGGCTCGTCGGCGAAGACCACATCCGGATCGTTGATGACAGCTCTGACCATGGCGGCCCGCTGGGCTTCCCCGCCACTGACCTGCGCCGGGAATTTCTCTGTCATCTCTTCACAGATCCCGACTCTTTCGAAAAGTTCTTCCGCCTTCTTCTTCAGATCTTTCTGCTTCTGTCCGGTGAGCATGCCGGTACTGATGGCGTTATCCATGATGCTCATGCTGTCCACAAGATGGACCTGCTGGAATATGAACCCGCAGTGCTTCCTCCGGAATACCGCGAGCTGATCATCGTTCATGACAGTAATATCTTTTCCCGCATACTCGATATGTCCCAAAGAAGGCTTATCCATGCCGGAAAGTGCATAGAGCAGTGTGGATTTCCCCGCTCCGGAAGAACCCATGATGACGGTAAAATCGCCGTCGTATATCTCGAGATCGAGATTCTTGATGATATGGTACTGTTTCCCGGAAACCGAGAAACTCTTACTTAATTTATCTGTCTTGATGATGACTCTCTTGTCCACTTTATGTCGACTCCTTCCTTCTGTCCCTGGCGGTCACCTTGCAGCTTCTGATAGAAAAGACCGCACATCTTCTGTACGGTCTTAAGTATATGGCAGTCTTCCCATTAAAATCTTTGCCTGAATTTTAAATCTTCTTTAATCCGGATCAGAAAAGCGCCAGCCGGATCGCAATACAGAGCCCGCCGTCACGATTCACGGCAGTGATACCGCCGCCCATCTTCTCCATAAGATACCGGGAGATATATAGGCCTAATCCGGCACCGTCTCTCTCGGCGGCATTGCTTCCTCTCCGGAATTTACCGAAGATCGTCTCGATTTCATCTTCGGGGACACCACCGCCATGATCTCCGATCTCGACGACAAGGAAACGCTTCCCTCCGACCCCCTTCTCGACACGGCTTGATACGGTCATATCGGTATCCGCATACTTATAGGAGTTGGAAAATACATTACCGATCACCTGATTAAGACGCATCGGATCGGCGGAAACGACGCATTCTTCGATGGTGAATGCCGCACACTTTTTCTTAAAGTCCGCATCGGAAATGAAGCGTTGTATATCTTTCGATGTCACTTCTCCCGGCGCCACTTCCAGATGCTCCAGCTCCTCCAGCGTCGCATGGAAAAGATTCGAGACCAGACTATCGATCTGATCGGCTTTCGCATTAATGCTTCGGATCGTTGTCCGTGTTTCCTCATCCTTCGCCGACAGCTCCATCACGTCCGTCATGGCCTTGATGGATGTAACCGGGGTTCTAATATCATGGGAAAGTTGGGCGACGAGTTCTTTTCGCGCATTGACGGCCTCGGCCTCCCGCAGTTTACTACTCGCCAGTTCATCGCGCATGATGTCGAATGCCTCGGTAAAAGCGCCGAACACGTTTCCCCGATCCATCTTTAAGGGTGCGTTGAGATTTCCTGCCGCCACCTCGGAAGCAAACACCTTCATTCTATTGAACGGATCAACGATCCGCTTCTTCAGATAGAAGAAATAAGAAGTCATGGTCAGGAACATCAGAAGAAGGAGTGCGCCGACCA
>JAEEIT010000110.1 GCA_016281535.1 Clostridia bacterium
AGCCGGTGATGTCGGAAGGCAGAACATCCGGAGTGAACTGCACACGTCCGTAGTCCATACCCATCGTCTTGGCGAAAGCCAGTGCCATCGTCGTTTTTCCTACTCCCGGGACATCCTCCATCAGGACGTGCCCGCCTGCCAGTACGCTCTGAAGGACCAGCCTTACGACCTCATCCTTACCGCAGATTACCTTCTTGATCTCATCGATGATCTGTGACGTTTTCTCTCGCATAGATATTCCCTCTTGTTTCCAAATAATTATGTAACCGGGTATCCCAGTTCGGCCATCATATCGTTCAGAGTGTTGATATTGTTGATGTCCGTACTCGTTACCGCCATGACCTGCACATCGCCGCAGTATACGACGACCGTGTATTCATCATCCACATCGGAATAGCTGATCAGAGCCTTATCCGTAACCACAAATTCGTATTCATCCTCACTGAAATCATCCGTCAGATCAACGGTTTCCTGGTATGCATCTGCGGCAGACTCTTCATCCAGATACTGGTAATACACGATCATGACATCGTAGTTCTGATCATATGCCAGAAGAAGTGCTTTTGCCTCGGCGTCCGCATCCATAGCTAAAGCATCCGTAACGGTATACCCTTTCGATTTTACGATGGACGTAAACTCATCCGGAGAGATCGCCTTATAGCCATCTGTCTTAGGCGTCGGGATATCGTAAGGAGTCCGCGTCGAACCGGTCGTTCCCATAGGGGTAGTATCCGTCGTGCTCTCGGAAGGAGTCGTATTCTCCGTCGTCTCCGTAGGCGCATCCGTTTCTTTCGTATCTTCCGTCGTCTCCGAGGGCGCATCCGTCTCTTCCGTATCGTCGGTATCTTCTGTTTTCTTCGTCTTCTTCGTTTTCTTCGTCTCGTCCTCGTCGTCGGTATCTTCTACCTTCGTCTTCTTCGTAGACTTCTTTTTCTTCGTTGTTTCTTCCGA
Source organism: Clostridia bacterium (assembly GCA_016281535.1). GTDB lineage: Bacteria > Bacillota > Clostridia > Saccharofermentanales > Saccharofermentanaceae > Scatonaster. The sequence goes on from JAEEIT010000110.1 coordinate 952, forward strand.
CTTACAGGCCGCACCGAATACCGAAACAGCCAGAAGGAGGGAAACGATCACCGCGATCTTCGATTTCTTCATAACCTTTACCTCTCTTGTCAAAACATCCTTAACTTAGTCCCCGCTCATTTTATCATATATCGACAAGTATGGCTTTAAGGTATAAAATATTGCGTACATTGACTATGAAACGGGGTATTTATCATGATCCAATCAAGGACACATAACTGCGGCGAGCTTCGTCTTTCCGACGCGGGAAAGAATGTCACGCTGGTCGGCTGGATGGAAAATATGCGTGAGGTCGGAAGCAATCTCGGATTCGTTGTGCTTCGTGATTTCTACGGTACGACACAGATCGTTCTCGAGACCGAAGATAAGGTAAAAGAACTGAAATCGATCAATAAGGAGTCTACGATCCAGGTTACGGGCGTCGTCAGAGAAAGATCTTCGAAGAACCCGAACCAGGCAACCGGCGATATCGAAGTCGTTCCGGAAGAGATCAGGATCCTCGGCCGCTGCCGTTATAACGAGCTGCCGTTCGAGATCAACCACTCCCGTGAAGCAGACGAGAATGCCCGTCTGAAGTATCGTTATCTCGACCTTCGTAATCCGGAAGTGAAGAAGAATATCATTCTCCGCTGCAATGTCGTGGCCGCCCTTCGCAAGGCCATGATGGACCACGGATTCCTCGAGATCACCACTCCGATCCTGACCGCTTCCTCTCCGGAAGGTGCACGTGACTATCTTGTTCCTTCCAGAAAACATCCGGGCAAGTTCTATGCGCTTCCGCAGGCCCCGCAGCAGTTCAAGCAGCTCCTGATGACCTCCGGATTCGACAGATATTTCCAGATCGCTCCGTGCTTCCGCGATGAGGATGCCAGAGGCGACAGATCCCCGGGAGAATTCTACCAGCTGGATATGGAGATGGCTTTCGCCACGCAGGAGGACGTATTCTCCGTCATCGAGGATGTCCTTCCGCCGGTATTTGCCGAGTACGGCACCTATAACCGTGCCTCCGGCGCACCCTTCGCACGCATTCCTTTCCTCGAGGCCATGGAGAAGTACGGCTCCGATAAGCCGGATCTGCGTATCGACCTGACCGTACAGGATGCTACGGAAGTTCTTAAAGACTGCGGCTTCCCGCCCTTTGCAGGAAAGACCGAAGACGGTGCCGATACCGATGTCCGCATCAAAGCCGTCGTCATCTCTGACTTTAAGGAGTCCAGAAAGTTCATCGATAAGAATATCGCCGATGTGGAAGTCCAGTCCGGCAACAAATCCTGCTGGTTCAGAATGGATGAGAATGGTGAGATCGTCGGCGGTATCGCGAAATTCGTTACCCCGATCAAGGATGCGGTCGTAAATGCCCTCGGCATCAAGCCGAACGATCTGGTCGTTCTTTCCTGCGGCAAACTCCTTACCGCCCAGAAGACCGCCGGTGTCATCGTCAAGACATTCGGTGCCGCCGTTCCGGGTCACATGGATAAAGAGCAGTACGCCTTCTGCTGGATCGTTGACTTCCCGATGTACGAGATCGGTGAAGAATCCGGCGAGCTGGAGTTCTGCCATAATCCTTTCTCCATGCCGTCCGGCGGACTAGAGACGCTTCTTAAGGCCGAGCGCGGAGAGATCGATCCGCTGTCTATCACCGCAGACCAGTATGACCTCGTCGTCAACGGCGTCGAGCTCTCTTCCGGCGCGGTCAGAAACCACGATCCGGAGATCATGATCAAGGCCTTTGAGATGGTCCGTCTCGGTGAAGAAGATGTGAAAGCCAAATTCCCGGCGATGTATAATGCGTTCTGCTACGGTGCTCCGCCGCATGCCGGTAT
>JAEEIT010000111.1 GCA_016281535.1 Clostridia bacterium
AAGCATCGATATCCATGTTCTTCTCGCTGAATCCTGCGGCTCTCCGGTGTCCGCCGCCGCCCATGATCTGGGCAAATTCCGCCGCGTCGAAGCCTTCCTTGGTACGAAGGTTCACACGGAGCACACCATCTTCATTCTCACGGATGACGAACGCCGCCAGCACGGAATCGATATCACGGAGCACATTGACGATGCCGTCTGCTGCGCCTTCCGGTGCATGGGTATCTTCCATCATCTGCCTGGTGATCTTCGTCATGGCGATCCGCCCGTCTGCGTGAAGCTCCATATTGGCATACGCCATGCCATGCAGCCTAACTTTTCCCTCGCAGGTTTCATCGAAGAGGTGGTATGCATTCTCCGTTACATTCGCGCCACGATCCATAAGTTCCGCCGCGATCCGGAATGTATCCGCCTTTGTATTTTCGTAAGCGAATTTCCCCGAGTCGGACTGGATGCCCACCATCAGGAAATTCGCCACCATACTGTCGATCAGCTCCAGTCCAAGTTTCTTCTCCCACATGGAAAGAAGCGCGAACATCAGTTCCGCGCAGGATGCGCGGCTTCCGTCCACATGAGAAAGATCCGCTTCCGGAGATGCCGAAACATGGTGATCGATCACGACCTTCTTTCCGGCTCCCTGATAGAGCGATTCCGCCTCTCCCATCCGGTGTCCTTCCGAACAGTCTACAGCAATCGCAAGTCCCTGGATCTTCCGAAGATCTTCTTCGTTCTCTTGACTGACGACAGAAAGGAGTTCCTTCGGGATATTCATAAAAGCAAGTCTCGGAGGGATCTCACATTCGAGTATCACCTTCGCCTGATATCCCATCTTATGAAGCGCCGCACAGAGTGCCGACGCGGTACCGACACAGTCGCCGTCCACCCGCGCATGCGGAAAAATCTGGACTTCCTTCTCCTTATCGGAAGGAAGGAAATCCAGTACAGATCTCGCGAACTCATTCATGTTTAGCGGCACGCTCTTCATCCTCCTTGATGGTCCGATCGATCAGGTTCATCAGATCCATACTCTTCTCGATGGATTCATCGAGCTTGAAGTGCAGTTCCGGAGCGACGCGGAGTTTTATCCTCTTCGCCACCTGGCTCCGGATAAATCCGGATGCCCGCTCCATCGCCGCCATGCACTCGTCCTTCTCCTTCTGTGAACCATACACAGAGAGAAAAACATTGGCATGTGTCAGATCGGAAGACATACGCACTTCGAGCACGGAGGTCATCATGGGGATCCTGGGATCCTTGACCTCCGTCAGCAGAAGCTGCGAAATGACTTTCTGTATCTCATCGCCCACACGGGCGGCACGATTTTGTCTCATAGTATTTCCCTATAATTACTTTCTCTTGATCTCCTGCATCTCGAAGACTTCCACTACGTCGCCTTCTTCGATGTCGTTATAGTTCTCGATCGAGATACCGCACTCATATCCGGCAGCGACTTCCTTCGCGTCATCCTTGAAACGCTTAAGGGAAGCAAGCTTGCCCTGATGTACCACGATACCGTTACGTACGATACGGACTTCGGATGTGCGCAGGATCTTACCGTCGGTAACATACGCACCACCGATCGTACCGACCGAGGAGACCTTGAAGGTCTGACGGATCTCGACATGACCGAGAACGACCTCTTCGAACTGCGGCTTCAGCATACCGCGCATGGCGGCCTCGATATCTTCGATCGCGTTATAGATAACGCTGTAGAGCTTGATGTCTACGCCGACTTCCTTCGCCTGCTCGACCACGACGGCAGAAGGACGTACGTTAAATCCGATGATGATCGCATTCGATACATCAGCAAGCGTCACGTCGGACTCGGTGATCGTACCGACACCACCGTGGATGACCTTGACACGTACTTCGTCGTTCGTAAGCTTCTCGAGAGACTGGGTCACCGCCTCGACGGAACCCTGTACGTCTGCCTTGATAATGAGGTTGAGGTCCTTGATCTCGCCCTCGGCCAGAACCTGCGACAAGTTCTCGAGTGTCATTCTCGAAGACTTATGCAGCTGCTCTTCTCTCTGCTTGATACGGCGCTTCTCAACAAGCTGTCTGGCCATCTTCTCATCGGTAACGGCATAGAATGTCTCACCGGCTTCCGGTACTTCCGGAAGACCCAGGATCTCGACCGGAACGGACGGACCCGCCTTCTTCTGGGCAGCACCATTCTCGTCGTACATCGCACGGATATGACCGAAAATCGGACCGGTCACGACCGTATCACCGGCACGGAGTGTACCACGCTGTACCAGAACCGTGGCAACCGGACCTCTGCTCTTATCGAGTTTCGCCTCGATGACCGTACCCTTCGCCTGACGCTTCGGATCGGCCTTGAGTTCCATGACATCTGCGGTCAGAAGGACCATCTCGAGCAGCTCGTCGATACCTTCACCGGACTTACTGGAAACCGGGACCATGATCGTCGATCCGCCCCACTCTTCCGGAAGAAGTCCCTGCGTGGAGAGTTCCTGCTTCACTTTATCGATGTTCGCGCCGACCTTATCGATCTTCGTGATTGCCACGATGATCTCTGTATTGGCGGCTCTTGCATGGTTGATCGCCTCGATGGTCTGCGGCATGACACCGTCATCGGCAGCCACGACCAGGATCGCGATATCCGTCACCTGCGCACCACGGGCACGCATGGTGGTAAATGCTTCGTGACCCGGTGTATCGAGGAAGGTGATCTGACGGCCCTTGCAGCGGACGGTGTACGCACCGATATGCTGTGTGATACCGCCGGCCTCGCCCTTTACGACCGATGTCGAACGGATCTTATCGAGGAGGGATGTTTTACCATGGTCAACATGACCCATGACAACCACGATCGGCGGACGCGGTTTCATGTTCTCCTCTTTATCTTCGCTCTCATCGAAGAGAACATCTTCTTCTGTGACCTCCACGATCGGCTCGGTGGTGATCCCGTACTCGCCGGCAACCAGTGCCGCCGTATCGTAATCGAGCTCCTGGTTCAGTGTAACCAGCATACCCATCATCATGAGTGTCTTGATCACATCGGCAGATCTCTTTCCGAGACCCTCCGCCAGATCCTTGACCGTAATAAACGGCGGGAGCTCAACGTGCGTCAACTGGGGCTTCACGACAGGCGCCGCCACGAATGTCTGGCGCTTCGCCTTCTTCTTGCCCTTTCCGCCCATATACATCGAATCGAGTGCGGCATCGTCAGAAAGGATATCCGAAGCATTACCGGTAAACTGGCTGGTATGCTTGTTTCCCATACGGCGGTCATTGCTGCCGGATGTCTTCTGGTTATCTTTCTTGCTGTCCTTCTGCGGATCCTTACGGCTCTTCTCAAAGGCATCACGGGCAGCGAAATTCGCCTTCTCCTTCGTTACCTCCGGCGGCAGCTCCTGCTTCGGCTTCGTGCTGCGCTTCGGCTGGTTACGGTTATTGTTGTAAATATCGTCATCGTCCTTATCCTTCGGCGTAAATCCTCCGCCATAAGAACCCTTCTGACCACGGTTTCCGGAGAAACCGTTTCCGCCCGGACGTCCACCCTGGGAGCGGTCATCTCTTCCGGCGAAGCCGCCGGATCTCTGGCCACCCTGGTATCCGCCCTGTCTTCCGCCGTCACGCGGACGGACGAACGTGGACGTCTCTCTCTTATATCCTGCTTCCGGAGCTCTCACCACGGCAGACGAAAGCTTCGTGCCTTCCTTCTGCGGTTCAGAGGCCTTCGGCTTTCCTTCCGGCTTCGGTTCTTCCTTCTTCACAGGAGCCGGCTGTTCTTCCGCCTTCGCCTCTTTTTCCTGTTTCGCAGGAGTTTTCGTCTCCGGAGCTTTCACTTCCGGAGTTTTCACTTCAGTCTTCGGTTCAGAAGCCTTTGCTTCAGCAGGTTTCGTTTCCGGAGCTTTTACCTTCGGCTCCTCGGTCTTCTCCTTCACCGGTTCCGCCACTGGTTTCGCCTTCACGGGAGTTTCCTTCTTCGGCGCCTCTTCCGGTTTCTTGACCTGAGGTTCCACAGGAGCCGGAGCCGCTTTCGCCGCTGCCGGTTCTTTCACGGCTTCCTTCTCCGGCGCCGCAGCCTCCTCTACCGGAGGTTTCTTGGCCTTCTTATTGACACGGCCGACACGTAAGGTCTTGGTACCCGAGATACCACTTACGGTCTTCTGTGGAATGGAAGAGTCAACTTTGTTCTCTACTTTTCCTTCCGAAGCTGGTGTTTTCTTCTCTTTTTCTGCCATCGTTTCCTCCTGTTTATTCCGCATCCTTCACGGAATCATCGTTCTTCTCTAGTTCATCGATCCGAAGAAGCAGTTTATCTGCCATTCCCCGGTCCAGTATCGCCACAGCGATACGCATATCTTTCCCGATCGCTCTTCCGAGCTGCTCTGCCGTCCCGAATGTCCGGCACCGTGCCTCTTCTTCCTTCGCGATCCGAAGGAGTTTCGCTCTTTGCTTCTCCGAACCGTTCTTCGCGACGATGAGGAGCTCCACCGCACCGGTGTGAAGCGCGATCTCGATCGCGTCGAATCCGGATGTCAGAAGGCTCGCACGATACGCCAGCCCGATCGTCTGAAGGATCCGTTTCTCACTATCCGGCTGAACCGGCTTTTCTTTCATGTCGCCAGATCGCCTTCCTTCACATTTCCTGTGTCCGAAGCGTCTTCCCCGCTTCCCTCTGCACCTTCGCGAATCTTCGCAAGCTCCGGCCGGATCGAATCCGCGTCCACCTTCACATGCAGTCCCTTATCGAACTGCTGCTTATCCAGAGCCTTCTTCATGCACTCCGGATTATGGCACACATACGCACCGCGTCCGGGAAGTCTCCCCGTCGGATCGATCACGGTCTTGCCGTCAGGAGTCGCCACAACACGGATCAGTTCTTTCTTCGCGAACCGTTCTCTGCAGCTGACACACATCCTCATCGGAATCTTCTTCGCCATGCTTCACCGTCCGCGATCAGTTCTGACCGTCCTGTTCCGGCTCATCTTCCGCAACGGTAAAATTAGCCACCAGGTCATTCGTAACCATCTGCTGGAATTCAGATGTCTTCTTAATATCGATCTTCCATCCTGTAAGACGGGCGGCCAGGCGTACATTCTGACCTGCACGGCCGATCGCCAGGGAATACTGCTGATCCGGAACAATGACCTGTGCGGTCTTCTCCTGAGATCCATCCTCCATGGTGATCAGTTCCGCAGAAACACGATCCACCTTCGCCGGAGACAGAGCATTACTGATATACACGGCCGGATCCTCGTTATACTGGATCACGTCGATCTTCTCCTGACCGAGTTCTTCCATGATCGCGGAGATACGGGAACCACGCTGTCCGACGCAAGCGCCCAGCGGATCGACATCCGGATCACGCGAGATCACGGCTACCTTCGAACGGGAGCCTGCTTCACGGGCTACATTCACGATCTCAACCACACCATCGTGGATCTCCGGCACTTCCTGTTCGAGGAGCTTTCTGACCAGATCCGGATGACTTCTCGAAACGATGATCATCGGACGCTCCTTCTGTGTCTCCACCTTAAGGATGAGGAACTTCATCTTCTTATTGAAGGAATAATCCTCGCCCTTGACCTGCTCCTTCTTCGGCAGCGTTGCTTCTGCACGGCCGATATCCACGAATACGAAACGGTCATCGCTTCTCTGGATCACACCGTACGCAAGTTCGCCTCTCTTATCGGAGAATTCCGACTCGATTCTGGCATTCTCTGTATCACGCAGCTTCTTGCTGATGGCCGCCTTTGCAGCCTGCGCGGCCAGACGTCCCAGAGATTCGACATCGATCGTCATCTCGATGGTATCGCCCTCTTCCAGATCCGGATCGATCTCGTGGGCTTCCTCAAGAGAGATCTGTGTCTTCGGATCCGTTACCTCGGAAACGATCTCCACAACTTCATATACATACATCTCACCGGTCTCACGGTCGATCTCGGCGAATACTTTATCATTCTGCTTCGCGTCGGCGAACTCTCTCTTAAAAGCCGCGACGATAGCTTCTTCTACCGCCTCGAAGAGCACTTCTTCATCAATGCCTCTTTCTTTTGCCAGATCGCGAATCGCCTGTAACATGTCATCCTTGTTCATAAGTTCACTCCTTTATCTGCCTACTAAATTAAAAACGAATCGTACGCTGTGCCTTGGCGATCTGTGCCCATTCCAGACGGATCTGTTTCTCACCGCGGGAAAGGATCAGTTCATCTTCCGACGCCTTCTCGATGATACCCTCTATCTTCTTACTCCCGTCGATCGGAGCAAAGAGAGAGACCTCAATCTCCTCTCCCTGATGACGGATATAATCGGACAGAGCGCTGAATGGACGGGTCGCACCCGGCGAAGAGACTTCAAAGTAATCCGGATCTGCATGAAGTTTTCCGTCCAGCAC
>JAEEIT010000112.1 GCA_016281535.1 Clostridia bacterium
CATCTCCAGACCATTTCTCTGTGCATACGGATGCTGCCCACAGAAAAGCATAGAGAAAACAAGAATCGCGATGGAGTAATCCTCATCCTGAGGTCTTCTCAGGAAAGATACGAACGACTTATCCCACAGTTCCGGTCTGGTGAACTCCTCGGTTCCCACCGGGCAAGGAAGATCCTGGTACTGGACGCTGTCGATATCGATCAGATAGAGATGTTCCTCATCCTCGATCATGGCATTCTTCAGCTGGATATCGCCAACAATAACGCCATGCAGATGCAGATAGTCCATGATATGAAGGAAAGACAATGCGGAATCTACGACATGCAGTCTTGTCCAGGACGGGAAATACTTCTCCATCGCATCCGGACCGTCAAATGCACGGCTGATCGTCGTACCGGATGCTTTCTTCATCAGGTATCCCACTGGAATGTTCTCTCTGGAGAAAAGAAGCCGGTACGGCCAGCAGATATTATCCGCATCCAGTTCGAGTTTTCTCATTTTCATGAGCTTGGACCAGCGAAGAGGGGTGATCCCTCCCTTATGGTATACCTTCGCGACCCACTTATTCTGCTGGGTGCAGAAGACCAGTCCCTCCGCACCTGTGCTGATCAGGGATGTCAATGTGACCTGTTCACCATCATCAGTATAGAGGATATCTCCCACTCCGAAGTTATAATCCGTCGCGACAAAATCACAGTTACCGGCGATCGGATTCACGGAATAGGGCGGCTCGGACTCCATACACTCTGCCACACTGGGATAGAAGCGGATCCGGCCATCACAGATGACGAACACAGCGGCATTCGCCTGCGCATTAATACTTCTCAGTCTCGAGAAAGCCGTACCGGAACGGCCGATAAAGAAACACTCATCCTCGTTCCCGACGTGCTCCAGAAAGAATCCGATCGTAGACGCACTCTTACTGGCGCGAAGAAGATGCGCCTCAACAAGGTTCTTCATCGCGCGCTTGATCGCAGTGACCATATCCTTCTCTCCGGGATTCGCCGCGCGAAGGACGCACTCATGAAAAGCCTTAAAAGACTTGCTGATATAAATATTTATCCCCTGTTCGGTGCAGTAATGAATCAGGGCCTCCAATACCCCGGGATCATTCAGCTCCAGCAAAGCAGAATAGTCTACAACAAGAGAACGGAATCCTTGAAGTATTTCTGCAAAATCAGCCATAGTTACCCCCAACAAAAAGCCTTATCTCATTATAAAGCAACAAATCAAAGGTAACAAGGCATTTATAAGGGAGATTCGCAAAAAAATCTTACCGGTTCGGGCGATTTTTTATGAATTCGGGAAACAACGGAGAAGATCGTCCAGTGTCTCTCTTCTTCTGATCAGAATATCCTCGCCGGAAGATGTGATCAATACTTCCGCAGCACGAAGCCGGTTGTTATAATTTGAGCTCATCGAGAAGCCATAGGCACCGGCATCGAGAACGGCAACGATATCCTTCTCCTTAATGACCGGAAGCTCTCTGTCCTTGGCGACGATATCGCCGCTCTCACAGATATTGCCGACAACGGAATAGACCTCCCGTTCACCACCCGTTACGGGCTGTCCGTCACGGTATACTTCCACATCATGCCAGGAATCATAGAGTTCAGGACGGATCAGCACATTCATGCCGATATCGGTTCCGACGTACTTATGACCGTAGTTTTCCTTCACAGCGTGTACTTGTCCCAGAATAACACCGCTCTCGGCGACGATATATCTACCCGGTTCCGTCTTAAAGAGAACATCCCGGCCGGTCTGCTGCTTCCATTCAGTAAGAAGCGCATCCAGTTCCTTCTTAAACGATTCGATATCAAACTCCTGTTCGTCCGCAAGCTTATGATAAGGAGTTCCGAATCCGCCACCGAAGTCGAGGAATTCCAGTTCATCAAACTCCTCCGCATAATGCAGGAAATTTCGGCATGCCTCCAGGAAAGGCTTATAGTCCATAAAGAGAGAACCGATATGCTGATTCAGACCGATAATGTGCAGATCGTACTGAGCGGCCACATCGTGGATCTTCTCGATATCCTGAGCCGCCACTCCGAACTTGGTCTTCTTTCCAGCCGTGACTACCTTATCGTGATGACCGGCACCCACGCCCGGGTTGATGCGGACAGACAGCCGGCCACCGCGGTTCAGTCTTCCGAACATTTCCAGCTGCGAAAGGCTGTCGACACTGACGATAACGCCTTCATCAATGGCATACTGCATCTCCTCTTCCGAAACATTATTCGAAACATAGAAGATCCTCTCGCTCAGAAAACCTGCTTTCTTCAGAACAAATATCTCCCCCGGGCTCATCGCATCGGCGTTAAGACCTTCTTCGTTCGCTATACGAAGGATCGTAAGGTTGGAGTTCGTCTTAATGGAGAAGTTCGAAGTAAAGCGATGATTCGGCAGAAGTCCCGCTACCCTCTTCATCTGTCTTCTCAGAATGTCTTCGTTATAAACAAACAGAGGAGAACCGTACTTTCTCACCAGTTCTTCCGGATTCGATCGACCAAAGAAGTGCACCGACTGTGTATAGGAGTCCATATCAAAACCTCATTTTCTCTTCATTTTTGCAACCATTGTATCATTTTCTTGCATTTTTACAATAGACCGCGAGTATAGTTCA
>JAEEIT010000113.1 GCA_016281535.1 Clostridia bacterium
GGATTACTTTCGAATGCACCGCAGACGCGAAGCGGCGAGGACCAGCGACGGGGATTACTTTCGAATGCACCGCAGACGCGAAGCGGCGAGGACCGCTATTCTTACCATTTAGTCATGCAAAGGACATATCGCTTCTCTATAATACGAGGAGAGATGAGGTGATTTGTAAAATGGCAAGAATGAAATCGTGGAAGAAACTGGTGTCGTTTCTGCTTACTGTGGCGGTGATGGGGGCATGCTGCAGTTGTGCGGAGCTGATGACGGAAAAGACAGATCCGTCGAATTCTGCTGTGGCGGAAGTATCCAGGACGAAGCCTGTTTCGGAAGATACGACAACCTCTGCGAAGAAGACGGAACTTTCTTCGAAGACGGAGAACCCGGAGCAGACGAAGGAGTCCGGTTCGGAAGACCCGTCGGGATCTTCGGATCATGAGAATAAGTTATATGCCTATTCCGTGGAGATCACGTGGAAGGGCAGTAAAGCCAATGGTGCAGCACTGACTCCGGAGTTTGAACTTCAGAGTAACGGAAATGCGTATCAGGGAAACGTGGATATACTGGAAATGGATGCGGATGAGAAAGGCGGGAAGGTCAGCCTGGGGCTTCCGAAGTGCGATGACATGACATATATCCTGTGCGTCAACAGCATCGATCTGGATACGGCCAGCACGTGCCCGTTTCAGGATGCGACAGCGAAGATCTACGATTCAGATGGGAACCTTCTCGCTTCCATCGGTATGCCGAACTGGGATTACACACGGGCAGGTACCGGCTTCTGGTACTATCGCATGTGCGCCTTCTCGGAAGATGGTGTGCTTCTGATGTCGGAACTTGCCTCGTAAGAAAGAGAAGAGGATTCTGTTTTCTACTTCCGGGAGATACAATTTTTATACTTTTTGTTATAGAATAAGGTATATGCATCAAACTTCGGAAGGAGCGCGCTATGCCGTATTCGAGTGTTTTTCTAACTGAGATCATTAAATCCTTCGAACTGGAGGAAGTATATGCGCCGTCGGATATCGAGAAAGTCCGTATCCATGTGGCGGACGTAACGCGTCCGGGACTCCAGCTGGCCGGGTATTACGACCATTTCGGTCCGGACCGTATCCAGCTTATAGGAAACATGGAGCACGCGTTCCTCGATAAACTGACACCGGAGCAGAGAGAAGAACGTTTACAGGCGCTTTTTGAGAAGAAGATCCCGTGCCTGATCCTGACGCGCAACCATGTGGCGCATGACGAGCTGATCCGTGTGGCGGAGAAGGCGCAGATCCCGGTACTTCGCACACACCAGGCAACCAGTGAATTCATGTCTTCGCTGGTCAAGTACTTAAATGTGGAACTGGCTCCCCGTATCTCGATGCATGGCGTTCTCGTCGAGGTGAACGGTGAAGGTATCCTGATCCTGGGTGAGAGCGGCGTCGGTAAGTCTGAGACGGCGCTCGAGATCGTTAAGCGTGGACACCGTCTGATCGCGGACGACCAGGTGGAGATCCGCCGTGTGTCGGAGACCACGCTTCTGGGCCGTGCACCGGAGGTGATCCGGCACCTGATCGAGATCCGCGGTATCGGTATTCTCGATGTTAAAGAATTGTACGGTGTTTCTTCGGTAAAACTTCAGGAGAACATCGATTTCGTTATCAATCTCGAACTGTGGGATGAGAAGAAGACTTACGACCGTCTGGGTATCACGGATGAGACGACGGATATCCTCGGCATTAAGGTGCCCTCGATTACGATTCCGGTAGGACCGGGCCGTAACCTGGCGATCATCGTCGAGGCGGCCGCCATCAACTACCGTGTCAAGAAGATGGGTTATAACGCGGCGAAAGATCTGGTCACGAGGGTATTCCCCGGCGGGCTGAATGCGGAATAAGGAAGTCGGGAGATAAGGACGAAGATGGCAGTAGACAGCAGTACGATCGAGGCATTCCGCAGGAATCTTATTGAGACGGGAAAGAAGGAGCTGGAAAGCAGGCTCCGCACAGATGAGATCATGAAGCCCCACACCTCTTTCCGTGTGGGCGGTCCCGCACAGATCTATGTAGAACCAGAAAGCGGCGAGGAGATCTGTGATCTGATCTGCGCCGCAAAAGCAGCAGGACTTCCGTTTTTTCTGATGGGTAACGGTTCCAATCTGGTGATCTCAGATGAGGGCATCGACGGACTTGTGATAAGGCTGGGTGAATCTTTCTCGGAGATCCGGTCGGAAGAGGACCCGTCAGATCCGGAATGTGTCCGCATCACGGCGACGGCGGGAACGCTCCTGATCCGTCTTTCTTCCTTCGCTGCGAAAGCCGGCCTTACCGGACTGGAGTTCGCGTCCGGGATCCCGGGATCTCTGGGCGGTGCTGTGTTCATGAATGCCGGCGCATATGGCCACGATATGTCCGAGGTGGTCGATAAGGTGATCTCGATTTCTCCTTCCGGAGAAAGAAAAACGTGGAAAAGAGAAGAACTTCAATTCGGATACCGGAAGAGCCGTTTCATGAAAGAGGGAGGGATCGTTACGGAAGTGGAGCTTCTTCTTCGGAAAGGCGATCCGGAAGCGATTGCCTCTTCGATCCGTGAATACACAGAGAAAAGAACGAAGAGCCAGCCGCTGCAGTTCCCGAGTGCAGGGAGCATGTTCAAGCGGCCCGAGGGACACTATACAGGGGCATTGATCGAGCAGGCCGGGCTGAAAGGCTTCTCGATCGGCGGGGCACAGGTCTCGGAGAAACATGCGGGATTTGTGATCAATAAGGGGGAGGCCACGGCTTCGGATATCGATGCCCTGGTCAAACATATCCAGAAAACGATTCAGGATCAGTTCGGGGTTTCGCTCGAACGAGAGGTCCGGTTTATCGGAAGAGGATTCGAATCGGAAACGAAGTAAACAGGAGGCAGGAAATGGACGTAATTATTCTGACAGGCATGTCCGGAGCGGGGAAGAGCCATGCGGCACATATTCTCGAGGATCAGGGCTATTTCTGTATAGACAATCTTCCGCCGATGGTCCTGCCGGAGCTGATCCGCACCTTTCTGAAAGGTCAGGGCGGTGAAGGATTCGCAGTCAATAAACTGGCATTCGTCGTAGACATAAGGTCCAGTGATTTTCTAAAGGGATTCGGTAAAGCACTGACCGAGATCAAGAATCTCGGTTGTCCGTACCGGATCATCTTCCTCGAGGCGAATGATTCGGTTCTGGTGAGCCGATATCGCCAGACCCGCCGGAAGCACCCGCTGTCGGCCGGATTGTCGCTGGTCGAAGCCATCGAGAAAGAGCGCACGCTGATGCGTGGTATCCGGGCCCGTGCGACGCACGTCATCGACACGTCTTTCCTGGCACAGGGTGCACTTCGGGAAGAGCTTCTGAACATTATCGAGGTGGAAGATTCCAGCACCATGGATATCCATGTCGAGTCTTTCGGATTTAAGTACGGCATTCCGGGCGACTGCGATATCACCTGCGACGTGAGATTCCTGCCGAATCCGTTCTATGAGGCGGAACTGAAGATGAAGAGCGGTAAGGATAAAGAGATCGTGAAATTCCTGGAGAAGTTCCCCGAGACAGAGCAGTACTACGAGAAGATGATGGATCTTCTCATCTTCTCGATCCCGTTCTATATCCGTGAGGGCAAGGCCCGACTGTCCGTGGGCGTCGGCTGCACCGGCGGCCGCCACCGCTCTGTGTATATGGCCGAGAGACTGTACGAAGGACTGAAGGAAGCAGGGTACCGCGCCTCTATCCACCATCGCGACATCGATAAGGATCCGCGGTATCTCCAGCATGACGACGAGAAGAAGTCGTAAAGGCACGTGCCCTGCCGAGAGAAGGATTCATGAGTGAGAGCACCTATTCCCAGATGGTGAAAGAGGAGATCTGCAAGGTCACTTATAAGAGTGAAGAAGAATGGGCGGCAGAGATGGCGGCGATCGTTCTGTGTTCCGGGTATTCTCTTGACGCGGAGGGCGCACGGGTGCGTGTGCTGTGCAGCAATGAACGTGCGGCGGAACGTCTCGTCTCTGATGTAGGGAAAAGTGGGACAGGCATTCAGGCAGAGGGCCCGAATAAGGTGGGAAGAAGAGGCGGAAGCGTATTTGAAGTGCTTTTGCCGCAGGAAACGTTCCTGCCGTTCATCGATACATTTCTTCTTCCGGATGTGATCTCGGATCAGGTCTGCCCGCATGACGGAAAAAGACGGGCCATGCTGCGGGGAGCTTTCCTGGCGCGGGGATCTATGAGCGATCCGAACCGGACATACCGCATCGAGATGATATGTAAGACGGATGCATTTGTTAAGATGCTGATCCTTCTGCTTCACGCGGAGAATATCCGTCCCATGACGCGGGTGCTGGATTCGTCCTGGTCTGTATATTTCAAGAAGCATGAGGAGATCTGCGATTATCTGGTGATCCTCGGTGCGTCGCGCCTGATGATGGATCTGCAGAATATCCGTGCGCATCACGAAGTGAACCGGCTGGTCTCGCAATCGGTCAATCTCGATACCTGGACGATGAAGCAGCAGGCCGAGGCCAGTGCCCGGCGCACGAAACAACTTGAGGAGCTGCTAGCCTCGGAGAAAGCCGCGCGCATCCCGAAGGAACTTCTGGAAGTGGCGCGGGTGCATATCGATAACCCGGGCCTGTCGCTGGCGGAGCTGGGGCAGCTGATGGATCCACCAATCAGTAAATCGGGCATGAACCACCGGCTGAGAAAACTTCTGGATTATCTATAAGGGGTGTCGCGTTACGATCAGACACCCCTCTTTTTATGCATGGTATTGACATATTACTCAATACCGATCTATAATCAGTATTGTTGAATATACAATACTGAACAACGAACACATCTGTCTGGTGAGTAAGGACAGAGAAAGAAAAGAAAAAGAAGAAGAAGTACTGTCCGGAAAGGATCCGGAAAATAGAAAGAAAAGGAGGAACGGGATAATGAATGTTCAATTCAAAAAGGGCGTACTTGACCTTTGTGTCCTGGCGATGCTTAAAGACAATGACCGCTATGGATACGAACTGGCCAGCACCCTGTCGGAGATCATCATGATCTCGGATGGCACGGTGTATCCGCTTCTTAGAAAACTGGCCGCTGACGGTCTGGTGGCATCTTACCTTCAGGAATCGCAGAGCGGTCCGCCGAGAAAGTATTATAGTCTTACGGCGATGGGGAAGATCCGTCTTCAGGAATTACTGGATGACTGGAATACCTTCACGGCAAGTGTAAATAAGATCGTAGGAGGGAAAAGCGCATGAATAAGAAAGAATATATCTCTGCGCTCCGCGCGCAGCTTCGCAGGCTTCCTTCCGATGACGTGGAGGAGATCGTAAAGGAGTTCGATTCGCACTTCGAGATCGGGCTTTCCGAAGGAAAGAGCGAGAGTGACATCGCGGCGAAACTGGGATCTCCTGAGGAAGTGGCACAGATCTATCTCAGCGACACCCTTCCGGCATTTGATGTAGCTTCCGCCGGAAATGTCGGCGCAGTGCCCTTCCCGATGATTCCGGTCAAGACCGGCATGGTCATCGACCGTGGCGTGGGTCCGCAGACCGCGGCTGGATTTGCTTCGGGCGGATTCGCCAAGCCGCTGTCCAGTGAGCCGCCGAAGAATCAGTCACCGAAGGCAGAGCCGGAAGACTATAAGTTCGCACATACGGGTGCGAAAGAACATGAGGAATACGCTGATGTCGGCCGACAGGGCGGGAAGAGCTATACGCTCCCGAACTATACGAACTATCCGACACAGGATCCGAATGCAGTAAGACCACAGGACAAGGAGCATCACATCCTGTTCGCTGTTCTGTTCACGATCTTCGTATTCGTTCCGGTGTGGATCCTTGCTCTGGTCCTGCTGCTGCTCATCATCGGACTTCCCATCGGACTCGGCGTGCTGTCCGGGATCCTCTTCAGCTGGGTACCGACACTTACGGCAGCCGTGGGCGGCACAGTATGCCTGGCCATCAGCCTGGCGCTGGGCGCCATCACCGCAGCTTTCATTGCTTTCTTCGCGGTGAAGGGATTCGTACTGGGCACGATCGCATATATCCGTTTTCTTGCCAAGGATAACCGCAAGAACGTGAAAGGAGGCAACGCATGAAGAAAGGAACAACAGTTTGTATCGTGATCATGGCGGCAACCTTCGTTCTGTCACTTTGCTTCCTGTTCATCAGTGCAGGACTCTATATCGCAAGTGGTACGAAGGAACTGGCCGACCGTATCCGTGAGAACAGATGGGACGATATCGCCGAGAAGATCGAATTCGTCAAGGTGGATAAAGAGGATGGCGTGAAGGTCGACCTGCCGGGTGTGCACGTAATCGTGGATGACCTCGGTGTCGATGTGAACGTGATCGGGATCCATGTCGATATGAGAGATGAGGAGAAAGAAGTGGAGGGACAGGCCGATAAGCAGGCAGAGCCCGCCACCGCTTCGGAGACGAAAGCATCAGATGCAGCGTAAGCGATCCATCGTTTAGAAAAGACAACAGGGGGGAGCGAGGGAACACCGGGCTCCCCCTTTTTTACCTGTTATAGATCTGTTACATGGGCAGGCGGGAAAGAAAAATATTGACAATGACGGAAAATACTCGCATAATCTGCTTATCAGAAAAATGCGCTGACGGAGAAGAGTAGCGATTGGATGTCGTACAGGGCGTGTGGGCCGTTGATTGAGAGCCTGCATACGAAGAAAGATCAGACGAAGTTCACTCCTGAGCAGATTTCCTGAACTCATGCGTTATGGAAGACCTTTAAGAAGGGCAGTAGCAATGAAAGTAGGGAAATACGGAGAGCCCACCGTTACCAGAGGGCAGAGGCTATCGGGCCTTGAAAGAGTGCGAGCGCTTCCCGAAGAAGGGGAAGACTCGAAAATGGGTGGTACCGCGAAGTAAGATATTTCGTCCCATTGCTGAAGGAAACGACGGCAATGGGATTTTTTGTTGCCGCCAACGGAGCGAAAGGCAGGTATTGGAAAATGAGAAAAGAAGTGAACTCATGGATCTACGATCCGAAGGCCGAATGTATGTCGGAGGATGAGCGCGCGAAGGTACAGAGCGAGCGATTGATCAAATGCGTGAACCGCATGTGGAACAATGTCCCGTACTATAGAAAGCGCATGGAAGAGAAGGGCGTCGAGCCGGGCGACATCAAGAGTGTTGCCGATCTTCCGAAGCTTCCATTCACGGATAAATTCGACTTCAGGGATAACTATCCGTTCGGAACGCTGGCTGTGCCGAGACAGGAACTGGTCCGTGTACATGCTTCTTCCGGAACGACCGGTAAGATGAAGGTCGTCGGGTATACGGCGAATGACGTGAAGCTCTGGAACTCCGTTCTCTGCCGCTCGATGGCGAGATCTGGTGTGCAGAAGGGCGACCTTGTGCATATCGCGTACGGGTATGGACTCTTCACCGGTGGTCTGGGACCGCACTTCGCGTGTGCGGAACTGGGCGCGACGGCGATCCCGGTATCCGGTGGTAATACGGCAAGACAGATCACGATCCTGCGCGAGTGGAAGCCGGAAGTGCTGATGTGTACTCCGACATATGCCCTGCATATTGCGGACCAGCTGGAGCAGGCCGGCGTGGATAAGTCCGAACTGAACCTGCGCTGTGGTATTTTCGGCGCGGAGGCGTGGACACTGGAGATGCGTGACCAGATCGAGGAGAAACTGGGACTTCGTGCATTCGATATTTACGGTCTTACTGAGATCTGTGGTCCGGGTGTAGGATGCTCCTGTGATAAGTCTGATCTCATCCACATCGAGTCGGATCACTTCATCCCGGAGATCGTGGATCCGGAGACGGGCGAGGTGCTCCCGGACGGACAGCTCGGTGAACTGGTATTCTCTTCCATCTCGAAGGAAGGTGTACCGCTTCTGCGTTATAACACGCATGACCTGACGCGTCTTTACCACGGCAAGTGTGAGTGCGGACGTACCACACCGAAGATCGAGAAAGTAACCGGCCGTGCCGATGACATGATGATCATCCGTGGTGTAAACGTATTCCCGTCCCAGATCGAAGCGGTACTTCTTGCGCACAGTGAGGTGGAACCGCATTATCTGATCTATCTCGACAGAAAGAACAATCTCGACCGCATGACCGTCAAGGTCGAGATGACACCGTCCTTCTTCTCCGACTCCATCCGTGAGATCGAGAATACGGAGAGAATGCTTGAAGGTGACATCGCTTCCATGACCGGTATCCATGCGAAGATCCAGCTGGTTGAGCCGAGGAGCCTGCCGAGGTCGGAGGGGAAGATGAAGAGGGTCATCGACGAGCGCTTCAGTAAATAATTCTTCAATAATCAGAAACAAATAAGTTCCCTGCAACTCAAACAGTTTGCTTGCGCAAAACTCGTTGCCGGGAACTTTTTGTTTCTGCTTTTTTGTTGACTATTTTCTGAAGCGATCGTCTCTTTTACTTGGAGTGGCGTTGTGGAGGGGCTATTTGCAGGGGAGACTGCATTTGGAACGGGGTATTCCGGTCCGGGGGTGCTCGATTTCCAGGGAGTGAAAAGTTATAATAGTTTTTGTGTTTGGAGCGGGAGGACGGCGGAGTCTGCCGGCCTTTCGTCTGGGTGTCCTTATTGGAAAGGAGCTAGAGGGAATGGCAACACTATGTAGAAACTGTAATCATGCTTTAGTGTACGATCCGGCGATCCGGAAGATGCACTGCATGTATTGCGGCAGTGCTTTTGAAGCGGAAGAAGTGGAATCGGAAGCGAAGAAGTACAGAGAGAATGAGCGGGTACTTACCCGGGAGGAGGTCTTCGGCGACGAAGAAGCAGCCGAGGAGTTCCTTGAAGGGTATATGTATACCTGCAGTGAGTGCGGCGGCGAGATCGTGATCCATGGGAGTGAGACGTCTACGACGTGCATCTACTGCGGGAATCCGAACGTGGTATTCTCCCGTCTGGTGAAGGAGAAGATGCCGGACTATATCATCCCGTTCTCGATCACGAGAGAGCAGGCACTGACGGCCGTCAACCAAGTCATCTCGAATGCGGCTTTCGCGCCGAAGGAAGTGAAGCACTTCAAGCCGGAGGATGTCCGGGGCATCTATATTCCGTACTGGATCGTGAATGCGAACCATGAGGAGACGGCGGTGGTGCAGACGACGAAGAATACCGGTGCGTATAAGTACCGTTATTTCGGAAGGACGGGGAACATGCATGTGCACGATTTCCCCATCGACGGATGCCGGATCCTGTCGGATGACAGCAGCATCCGTCTCGAACCCTTCGATCTTTCGCAGATGAAGCCATTCGATGAGGATTATCTTCTCGGCTTCTATTCGAATTCTTCGGATATTACTTACGAGGAGCTGCAGCTGGCGACGATGAAGCGGGCGAAGGAGATCTTCGATGAGTCGATCAAGCGGGATTGTGTCGGCACATCCCCTCGTGTCGTGGCAGAGGTGCACGAGACCTCGATCCTGCGTAACTACAAATATGCCATGTTCCCGGTTTGGTTCGTGACGTATACGTGTGAGGGACAGACCAACACGATCCTGATCAACGGGCAGACGGGGAAAGTCGTCTGCGGCATCCCGTGGAGGAAGAAACTCTTCTGGACCGTGACGATCGTGACCGGCATACTGATAGCCATCCTGGGCATCGCGCTGATGGATGCGGTATTCGGGGCGATGGGGGCGGACGTCCGGAAAACCTCGGAGAATAATGTTACGGCCCGCCTGGTGACGAGCTTCGGCATCCTGGTTGCGACCGGAACGGGATTGACGGGCTGGCAGAGACTCAAAAAAGCATTGAAGAATCTGAAACTGACCCAGTCGGACAAGATCTTCCGATTCGTGAAGAAGAGACAGGAGTGAGAAACATGAATGCAGCTGTATTCTTTACTTACTTATTCGGTGTGGGCATGGGGATCGGCGTGGCCTGTATGATCGCCGCTTCCTTTATCGAGAAGAGAAATATCTCCGGCGACAGCCATGCGGATGCGACGATGTACTGCCGCGGGATCGCGCTGACGGACCGTTCGGACAATATCGGCAGACTGAAATCAGATCACGAGGCCTATATCGATGCGCATACTCCGGCAAAAGCACTGTACCCGACGGCGCCGGTGGATCAGTCGCAGGTCATACGTCCGGAGAAACTGTGATAAATGAGAAGAGATCCTTCTGCTTTCCCGAGATCTTTCCACGATGTATAATGAAAAGGACAGACGGAGAAGGAGGGCAGCAGAGTCATGCCTTTTCATATCGTTTCAGGTGACATCACGAAACTTCAGGTAGATGCGATCGTGAATGCGGCGAATTCGTCGCTTCTCGGTGGTGGCGGTGTCGATGGCGCGATCCATCGGGCGGCCGGTCCGCGCCTGCTTGAGGAATGCCGCGGCCTGCACGGATGCAGGACCGGAGAAGCGAAGGTGACCCTGGGCTATGATCTTCCTGCGAAATATGTGATCCATACTGTCGGACCGGTCTGGCAGGGCGGCGGACACGGGGAGGAGGAGCTACTCCGCTCCGCTTATAGGAACTCACTTCTTCTGGCTCTGGAGAAACACTGCGAATCGGTGGCGTTTCCGATGATCTCCGCAGGCGTGTACGGGTATCCGAAGGAGCAGGCGCTGCAGGTAGCGGTCAGCACGATCCGTGCTTTTCTCGAAGAAAACGACATGGACGTGACGCTGGTCATCTTCGATAAGAGCAGTTTCCGTATCGACCGGGAATTGTTCTCCGATCTTTCCGGATTTGTAGATAGAATGTATGATGGCGGAAGCGGACACCCCATGGGCGGTGCGATGTACTGCGCCGGAGCGGCGCCGATGCAGGCGGAAGCGGCACGGTCGATGCCGATGCAGGGGACATTAGAGGAAGCGAAGTCCGGAAGGATGGGGATGGCGGCAGATGTGCCGCAGGAAGCGCCGAAGAAAGAGCGCCGCGGTTTTCTGCATCGTGCGAAGAAAGAATCGGCGGCCCGCATGGCAGCCGAAATGGAGGTCTGCGAAGATAGTATCGCACCGCATGATCTGGAAGCGGAGCTCCGGAATCTGGATGAGAGCTTCTCACGGGCGCTCCTCCGTATGATCGATGTCCGTGGCATGAAGGATTCCGAGTGCTATAAGAAAGCCAATATCGACAGGAAACTGTTCTCGAAGATCCGGAGTGATGTCAATTACCGCCCGAGCAAGCAGACGGTGCTGGCGTTCGCGGTGGCGCTGGAACTGGATCTTAGTGAGACGCAGGCGTTCCTTCAGAAGGCGGGATTCGCCCTCTCGCGGTCGAGCAAGGCGGACGTGATCGTGGAATATTTCATCTCACACGGAAATTACGACATGTACAGCATCAATCAAGTGCTTTTCGCTTATGACCAGAATCTGCTGGGCGCGTAGGAAATTCCGCACCGGCAGGAAGCACCGGACGGGCATAGTCCGCTGGGAAGACAACATGATACCAAGCCGTCATGCGAAGACGGCCTGAAAATAAAAAACTGAATAAGGAATTACAGGAGGAATGACCATGGCAAAGACGTTAGAGGACATCCGTAAACTGATCGAGGAGAAGAACATCCAGATGATCGACTTCAAACTCACCGATATTGACGGCAGGTGGAGACACCTGGCGATTCCGGCAGAGAGGCTTACCGAGAGCACGATGGAGCACGGTATCGGATTTGATGGAAGTAACTACGGATATGCACCGGTCGAGAACAGTGACATGGTCTTTATCCCGGTCCTGGATTCTGCAGTGGTCGACAGCTATTGTGAGGTGCCGACGCTGTCCATGATCGGCGACGTGCGGGTCATTGCTCTTCCTGAGAATAAGCCTTTCGACCAGTATCCGAGAAATGTCGCGATCCGTGCTCTTGAGTACATGAAAGAGACCGGCGTGGCCGATAGAATGATCATCGGACCGGAATATGAGTTCTACATCTTCGACGACGTCCGCTACACGACGAACTACTACGACATGAGCGCGAGCATCTATACCTCGCAGGCCCACTATGCTTCCGGCGATGATACGAATAACAACGGCTTCCAGGTCATGCCGGGTGCGGGCTACCATAACAGCCTGCCGACGGATATCCGTAATGACTTGAGATCGCGGATGTGCCTGGAGATGGCGGAGTGGGGCATCGGAGTCAAGTACCACCATCCGGAGGTCGGCGGTTCCGGGCAGATGGAGATCGAGGTCGAGCTGGGCGATATGCTCAAGCTGGCGGATGACACCATGTCGGCGAAGTACGTGATCAAGAACGAGGCGATGCGTGACGGCGCGACGGCGACCTTCATGCCGAAGCCTTTGGCCGAGGAGGCCGGATCCGGTATGCACGTGCATATGCTTCTGCTGAAGGACGGAAAGCCCGTCTTCTACGATGCGGAAGGGTACGCGCAGCTCAGCGAGACCGCGCATTTCTTCATGGGCGGACTTCTGAAGCACGCCAGATCTATCTGCGCGATCACGAATCCTTCGACCAATTCCTATAAGCGCCTGATCCCGGGCTACGAGGCGCCGGTCACCATCGGCTATGCCATGAGCAACCGCTCTGCCGTGATCCGTATTCCGGCCTATGCGAAAACGCCGGAGACCAAGCGTTTCGAGCTCCGTAATCCGGATGCGACATGTAATCCGTACTACGCCTATGCTGCGATCCTGATGGCCGGCCTCGACGGTATCAAGAACCGTATCGATCCCCACGCCAACGGCTGGGGCCCGTACGACTTTAACCTGTACACACTGTCGGACGAGGAGAAAGCGAAGCTCACGGGCCTTCCGGCTTCTCTGGATGAAGCGATCCGTGCGCTCGAAGAAGATCACGACTATCTGACCGCCGGCGGCGTCTTCCCGGAGCGCCTGCTGACGCAGCTCATCGCACGGAACAAGAAGGCGGCGTCGAAGATCAGCAAACTGCCGCATCCGATGGAGTTTGCCATGTATTTCGATCTGTAACCAGGCAGAAAAAGCGTTTCTTGCGCTGTCCTCGACGCCTTGCGTCTGCGGAGGCGTGGCGAAACGCTTTTTCTGACTGCTATACGGCATATTCTTAGCTGATCTTAAGAAAAATGAGCCGCGGTAGAAGGCGCGGCGAAACGCTTTTTCTGCCTGCTTGAGATCTGAAACTAGGGAGCGTTCCATAGCATGGGGCGCTCCTTGTGTTTGTTTGCCGGCGCGGCTCCCGGCGTGCTTTTTGCAATTTGTTAATACTACCGTCACTTTTGCCCTGTACAATGGTATTTATAGTTACTATGGGAATTCGATAGGGGAAGGGTATGAGATATTCGTTTGCAGGCCTCTTCATATTGATGGTGCTGGTCATCGCGGCCTGCATCAGTGTGTCCAGACGATCCGACAGGAAGATCGGCGGTGCGGTGTCCATGCTGCTTGCCATGCTGATCCCGCCGATCATCGGAAACCTCATCATCATCCTTGCTTCGACCAAGGACACCGCCATGATCGGCTGCTACATCTACTTCATCGGAATGGACGCCGTCATCATGGCGCTGATGCATTTCTCCTTCTGCTACTGCGTCATCACCTGGCCGAACCGGTTCCTGCAGTATTCCGTCTACGGCCTGATCACCCTTGACGTCGTGCAGCTCCTCCTGAACCCCGTCTTCGGCCATGCCTTCGACACGGAACCGATCCTCGTGAGCGGCTTCGATTACTACCGTCTCATCCCGTACTGGGGCCAGACATTCCACCGCGTCGTGGTCTACGGCCTGTTTAGCGTGGTACTCCTGATCTTCGTCGTGAAGATCATCCGCGCGCCCCGCGTCTACGTCGAGCGCTACTCCATCATCCTCGCCGCCATGGTGCTCACCGGGCTCTGGCAGACCTACTACATCTTCTCCAGAACACCGGTCGACCGCTCCATGGCAGGATACGGCGTCTTCGGACTCCTGATCTTCTACTTCTCCCTGTATTACCGCCCGTTAACACTCCTGGACAGGCTCCTGGCGAACATGGCCTCCGAGATGCCGGACGCGATCTTCTTCTACGACGTATTCGGCCGCTGTATCTGGGCGAACCGGCCCGCGATCGACCTGGTCGGCATCAAAGACGAGAAATTCGACAGCGCGTCGGAGCTTCTCACCGCCAAATTCGGGAAGGAACCGAGAATGAAAGACCCGGAGTGGACAGGAACGAAAGTCCTGGGATCCGGACAGGACGCCAGGTACTACTACCACTCGAAGAGAATGGTCACCGATGAGAAGGGGAAAGACACGGGATTCTTCCTGTCGATCCGCGACGTCACATCTGAACAGCGCGCACTGCAGCAGGAGCGCTACAACGCGACACACGACAGTCTGACGGGGCTCTTCACCAAGGAATACCTCTACGAGAGCATCCGCAAGAAGCTGGACGCGAACCCGGACGAAGACTACCTGATCCTGTATATCGACATCGTGGACTTCAAGATCATCAACGACATATTCGGCAGCACCTTCGGAGACCGGACTCTTCGCCAGATCGCCATCATCCTTCGCCACGATCTTTCTGGAAAAGCACTGTTCGGCCGCCTTGGCGGAGATACTTTCGGCGTGCTGGTGGAGAAGAGCAGATTCGACGCCGCCAGGCTCGAGAGCCAGCTGAGCCGGTTCAGCGTGAAGGACGGAGACACAGAGCGACAGATCCTGGTGCACCTGGGTGTCTACGAAGTGACCGAGCGGGAACTGGATGTACCATTCATGTTCGACCGCGCCCTTCTTGCGAAGATGACTATCGAAGACGAATACCAGACGCATATCGCCTTCTACGACGAGAAGATCCGAAGCGAAGTCCTCTGGGCGCAGCACATCTCGGCCCAGCTGAATGATGCCCTGAAGAAAAGACACGTCATTCCGTACCTGCAGCCCATCGTGGACCAGGAAGGAAAGATCGTGGGCGCCGAAGCCCTGGCCCGCTGGATCCACCCGGAGGACGGGTTCCTGCCTCCATCGTCCTTCATTCCCATCTTCGAGAAGAACGGCATGATCACCGAGGTCGACCGCTACATGTGGCGCTGTGCCTGCGAGATCCTCTCCGGCTGGAAAGAGCAGGGCAGGGACCTCTTCGTATCCGTGAACATCTCCCCGAAGGATTTCTACTTCATGGACGTAGCGCAGGAACTGAAAGACCTGGTAAATGAGTATGGCGTCGATTCCGGCAAACTCAGGATCGAGATCACGGAGACCGTCATGATGACAGACGTGGAGAAACGCATGAAGATCCTCGAGGACCTGCGTCAGGCCGGCTTCGTCGTAGAGATGGACGACTTCGGCTCCGGCTACTCCTCGCTGAACCTTCTGAAAGATATGCCGGTGGACGTCCTGAAGATCGACATGAAATTCCTGTCGAAGACCACTGACGAGAAGAAGGCGAGAACGATCCTGCAGAACATACTGAACCTGTCGGAAGACCTGGGTATCTTCTCCCTGACCGAAGGCGTGGAGACACACACCCAGCACCGCATGCTGTCGGAGATGGGCTGCAAACTCTTCCAGGGCTTCTTCTTCGCCAAGCCTCTCCCGATCACGGAATTCGAAGATTTCTATCAGAAAAACCGCGCCGGATAAAGATCCGCACGCAAGAAAAAGCCGCGCTAGGCAGAGCCTTTGCGCGGCATTTTTTTTCTTATGCTGAAGCAATAATGCCCGCCCGGCAGGCGGACCGTTCTATTGCGGCTACGCCTTCCTGCTTGCCGAGAGGACCAGCTTCTCACACAGATCCTCGTAAGAGATGCCGATCGCGCGGGCTTCCTGCGGGATCAGGCTGTTCGGCGTCATACCCGGGAGGTTATTCGCCTCGAGGCAGTAGAACTTCCCGTCCTCATTCGAAAGGATGAAGTCCACTCTCGAATAGTTGCCGAGTCCCAGCGCGCGGTGAACGGCCACAGCCAGCGCCTGCGCCTCTTTCGTCTGCTCCGGAGAAAGTGCGGCCGGGCAGATCTCCTCGGTCGCATTCGCCTGATACTTATTCTTATAGTCGTAGAAACCTTCCTTCGGGATGATCTCGATGATCGGCAGCGCCTGCCCGTCGAGGACACCGATCGAGAACTCACGGCCCGTGATCATCTTCTCGACCAGACAGGTCTTCTCATACTTCGTCGAATACTCGATCGCATTATCCCATTCGGACTCATCATGAACGATCGAGACACCACAGCTGCTGCCGCACCCGATGGGCTTCACCACGCAGGGGATACCGATCTCCCGCTTGACATCCTCGAGGGTGTCCTTAGAAGGATCGAAGATGAGCCACTTGGCAGTCGGGATCGAGAACTGCAGAAGCAGTGTCTTCGTCAGGTGCTTATCCATCGCCAGCGCGCAGCCCAGATAACCGGAACCGGTATACGGCACATCGATGCAGTCCAGAACAGCCTGAAGACGGCCATTCTCACCCATACCACCGTGACAGCCGATGAAGACCGCGTCTGCCATCTTACACAGTTCCAGGACACCGCGGCCAATGAGCTCGGTCCTGCCGCCATGCGATGCGATCAGGGCAGGAAGATCCGGCTCCGTCTCCGGAATCGAGTAAGAGTAGGACTTGCCGGAATCCGGCTTCGCGAATAGCGACGCAAGATCCGCGCCCTCGGAAACACCTTCGTATACATCCACGAATGCCACCTCATGACCTTTCGAAAGAAGCGCATTCGAAATCAGACTTGCCGAACACAGGGACACATCGCGCTCCGGGCTGATGCCGCCGGCCAGTACAACTATTTTCATGGAAAAACCTCCCTTAATTGACCTGTTCTTCTCCCACCCGGGTATAGAGGGCAGGAAACTTCGTACCCAATGATTATACATTATTTCCCCTTATAACAAGAGAAATCTTTCGAAATGTAACGAAGAAGTAGGATTTTTCGTGACGATAGGCCATTTGAATGATATGATAGTTGCGTATACGTATGTGGAGGTCGCAGTATGCTTGCCATTTTGTATTTGCTTATTGCCGTTTTCTTCGGCACACAGCTGATCCGGTTCCTGATTCCGGACATCCGGAGACTGTATGTCGGTATCGCCGCAGATCAGAAAGTGATCGGGAAAGTGCCGACGATGCTTTTCCTGATTCCCGCCGGAACCCTGATCGGACTTCTGGTTACGACATGGACGACCTACTTCCTGGCATACGTGATGCATCCCTTCATTCCGGCCGACACGGCGAACCTTCTGCCGGCCAACATCGTTGGGATGTGCCTGTTCACCTATCTGGCATGCCTGTTCTGGCAGAGATGCTTCCTGAGAAACTACAGAGACAGTAAGAACGGACTTTCAGTAAAGAAACTCCCCGGATTTAACCGCTCCGCCGGCTCCATCCTCTTCTACGTCACCTCGCTTCTTTTGATCGTATCGGCCGTGGCCTTCGTATACTTCTACACCTGCTACATGAAGGACGGCAACATCCGTCTGGGCGTCTCCATCTTCAGTGACTTCTCCCCGCATGTCGCCATCACTTCCGGCTTCGGCGTCGGATCGAATTTCCCGACCCAGTACCCGCACTTCGCAGGCGATAACATCCAGTATCACTTCATGTTCTATTTCCTCACCGGTAATCTGGAGGCGATGGGACTCCCCCTCGTATGGGCGATCAATCTCCCGTCGATCCTCTGCATGGGCAGCGCACTGACCCTTCTGGGCACACTGGCCGTACTCCTCTCGTCCAGAAGAAGCGCTTTCTTCTTCGCACCGGTACTGGTGCTCTTTAGAAGCGCATGGAACGTATTCTATCAGGCATCCGAGCTGATGAAGAAGCCGGGTGCGAACTTGGGCTCGGTCATCAAGGAGATCTCGAAACAGGCCGTGTGGTGGGAGTACACCTTCCACGACGACTGGGGACTGTGGGCCGTAAACGTATATGCGAACCAGCGCCACCTCGCCATGGGCGTCGGACTGGTGCTGGTGTTCCTGTTCCTCTTCCTGCCGCACTTCCGGAGAATGTTCCTGCATCTGGGAAGAGAGAAGAGCGTAGGCGGGAAGGTCAAACGCTTCTTTATCTCCCGCGAAGGCTGGATCCACAGGATAGACGACCCGCTCCGTCCGTGGGGCAGCGTGATCCTCGGCTCCATCATCGCACTGGCGATGCCGTTCTTCCACGGCTCCTGCCTGATCTGCGCCCTGCTGGTACTCTTCGGCATGGCGATCTTCTCCGAGTTCCGTCTGGGCTACGCCGTCGTGGCGGCTGTATCGGTCCTCTCGGCGACACTTCAGGCCCGCTTCTTCGCAGGCGGCGCATCTAACGTCGCAAGCTTCAAGTACTACTTCGGCTTCGTCGTTCCGGAGCTGGCCGGTAAGAGCAAGGCGAATGCCTCCCAGGTCCTTCATTCTACGTCTAAAGTCCTGTCCTATCTCTGGAAGATGGGATTCCTGACACTTCTTCTTCCGGCGGTCCTTTTTGTAGGCCTTCTTATCTATGAACTGATCCGCAAGAAGAACCCGTACCGGCCGATCCTTCTGATCCCGTTCTCGATCCCGCTGATCTTCGCCTTCTACTGCCAGGTCTCTCTGGAAGTACTGGCGAACCACAAGTTCATCCAGGTCAGCTACATCCTCTTCGATATCATGATCGCAGGACTCCTTGCCAATCTCCTGGCGCTCCCGATCAAGGTGGCGTCTAAAGCAGGGGGGAGAAGCCACACGGCATCTGAAGAGACCGAGGATGGAAAAGCGAAGAAACAAAAATCCGGAACACCGTCCCTTCCGAAGAAGACCTTCATCCCGGTACAGATCGTATCGGCCATCGTGGCGGTCGCTCTTCTGTTCGGCCTGACGGCGACCGGTATCAGTGAGTGGTTCATCTACTATAACCTCAACACCTATAAGGGCGGATACATCGAGCTTCATCCCGATTCACAGATCGCCGAGTGGGTCACAAAGAATACGAACGAGGACGATATCTTCCTGACTCCGATGTGGTCCGTCAACGATTTCTTCCTGAGCGGACGCCGAGTCTACTACGGCTGGCCGTACTTCGCCTGGTCCGCCGGCCACGACACCGGCGTGCGCCAGATCAACTACCAGTGGCTCCTGACCGGTGCCAACGGCAACATCAATGAATTCCGCCGCTACTGTAATGAGATGGGTATCCGCTACGTGATTGGATCCGGCGACTACTATGGAAACGGGGAGACCCGTGACTACTACGACGAGGAATTCTTCAGCAAGAACCTGACCGAGATGGTCCGCTTCGACAACGGAACCGTCATCTATAAGATCTGAGGAAACCATGACGCCGTCACAGGACATCTGGGATGTGGTCGTGATCGGTGGCGGTGCCGCCGGTCTCATGGCGGCCATCTCCGCCCGGGAAGAGGGCGCCCGTGTTCTTCTTCTGGAGAAGAACAGCGTCCCCGGAAAGAAACTCCTCCTGACCGGACATGGCCGGTGTAATCTTACGAATATCCGTATTCCCGGAAACTATCTCGAAGCCTATCACGAGAACGCCCGGTTCCTCTCGAGTGCAATCCGGAAGTTCGCGCCGGAGGACGTGCGCACCTTCTTCCAGGATCTCGGCGTGAAGACCCACGAGGAAGACGACGGCAGGATCTTCCCGGACTCCGGGAAAGCAGAAACGGTCCTTCAGGCACTGCTTCAGAAATACGCCGATATGGGCGGGAAAAGAAATGACAGCCAACCGGTAGGAAATCTCTGCTACCGCGAGGAAACCGGCCTTTGGGACGTGCGCATCTTCGTGGAGGATCATGAAGAAAGGCCGATCCTTTACCATGCGCGAAGCGTCATCCTTGCCACCGGCGGGAAGAGTTATCTTCCACGCGAAGACGGAAAGAAAGCGGGCGATGCCTATCGGATCGCAGAAGAACTCGGACACAGCATCGTGCCGCTCCGGCCGGCGCTGGCGCCGATCCTTCTTTCTGCCATGTCGTCGACCCGCCACACGGAAGCCGAGGGGAGAAACGATGGGAAAACCGGCACGGAATCCACGGGGGAAGACGTCGAGCGCACGCTTGCCGGCGTGACATTACCGGATGTGGGCACGACGCTTCTTCTCGACGGGAAGAAGACCGCCTCCGCAAGAGGTGATCTGCTCTTTACCCACCAGGGCATAAGCGGTCCTGCCGCGATGCAGCTGTCGCGGTATCTTCCTCCGGAAGAAGGAAAATACGCCCCCGGACATGTTACGATCTGTATCGATCTGCTTCCGGATCAGAAGACGGAGGAGATCGGGAAAGCCCTTCTTTCCGCGATGAACAGGCGGCCGAACATGTCGATCCGGAATATCCTGTTTCACGAATTTCTCCACCTTCAGAAGGCGGCCCTACTCGTGTGGAAGGAAAAAGATAAACCGGCAAATGCCGTTACGAAGGCCGAGCGGAATGGCATCACGGAGCGGCTGAAAGCCCTCACGCTTCAGGTGGAGAAGTGCACGCCGCTGTCTATGGCCTATGTGACCCGCGGCGGTGTAGAACTTAAGGACATCGATCCGAAGACGATGGAATCGAAGATCCGGCCGGGACTCTTCTTCGCAGGCGAGATCATGGACATAGACGGGATCTCCGGAGGATATAATCTCCAGAATGCATGGTCCACCGGCTACGTAGCCGGGAAATCTGCCGCGAAGCGGTCAGCGGGCGAAGGTGCAGAGGATGATTCCGCAGAAAATGATAAACGCGCAGAATAACCGGTATCCGATATTCTCTTCGTGAAAGACGAATTTTCCGCCGAGGATCGTGACGAAACAGGCGCTCTGCTTGACGACGGTCATAACGGTCAGAAGGCTTCCGGGATCCGCATTGGCAATAAAGAGCGACGCATCACCGATGACGAACATGATCGCCATCAGCCAGATATAGATATTTTTCCAGGCACTCTTATGGATCTTCGTATGCGTGATGACCACATACAGCACATAGAAAAGAAGCAGGAAAAGCATATACCAGAACTGCATCTGGGAGCTGTTGATCTTCTTCATGAGGATCTTGTCGAGAAGAGCCGAAACGGAGTTGAGCACGCAGGAACCGAAGGCCAGAAGTACGAACTTCGGCGGGATCGAAGACGGATCTGCCGTGTTTCCTTCATTGCCGGTGTCATCGGAGGTTTTCTCGGATTTTGCGGCGGGTTTTGCAGAATTGGCAGCCGCTTTCTTTCGGAAGAAATGCTTCGACGGGCGGAGCTTCAGGGCGAGAAGACCCAGTACCACCATGCCCAGACCCAGGAACTGGTTCCACACCAGGATCTCGTGGAAGATGAACACGCCCAGGAGCGTTCCCATAAGAACACGCGAAAGGTCAAGGACACCATAAAGGCTCACCGGCAGATGTTTCAGGGCGTGGAAGCCCATCATCCAGGCGACGAAGATCGAGAAAGACTTCAGAAGGATCAGGCCGTACTGATAGGGGAGAAGCCCCATGGCATGCGGCGCCCGGGGAATCACGATCAGAAACCCGAGAAATGTATAAAGCAGGAGCACTTCCATCACGGAATTGCGGTCCATGGCTTTTTTCTTGCTGATCTCACGGCCGCCCTTAAGAAGACCGTAGACAAGTGTCAGAAGGATCCAGATCATATAGGAATCTCCGGTGTAAAGATAGAAAAGATCGGCGGTGGAAAGCCTTCGTATCGCGCGCATTCCGCCATCACCGATGAAATCATAGTACAGAAACAGTGCTTTTGTAAACGAGGAAAAGACCGTCAAAGTGACGAAAAAAGGACGATTCTGCGCTTCTGGGAAACAAATCAGAATAATCTTCTGAATTTCTTGATTTTTACTTCGAAAAAAGCACTTCCCACATGGGCTTGCGTGCTTTTTTGTGCAGGTTATCGGTATCGGAAAGGATATCTTTGTGTTAGTATATGAAAATATGAACGTGTAGGACATCGACATGAGGCGGGACGAAAATGGGCAAACCGGAAAATGTACGATATACGAATCAGTTTTACAGACCGCGCCGTGTGAATAACAACGGTCTTTACATTCTGTTTGCCGTTACTGCCGTCCTTGTGGTGACGACGATCATTCTTGCCGTCGTGACGCTTACGAAGTCGAAGAAGAAGCTGAAAGATCCTACAGAGTCCTCCGCCTCTCAAACTCAAGTCACCGATGTGAACGGGCAGACCGTCGATCCGTCCGGCATTATCGTGATGACGCCGGAGCCGACGCCTCCGCCGTCTATCGAATCCTATCAGAACCCGATCCTGTATCCGGCGACGGCGAAGATGGATGTGCCGATCGGTACTCCGGATGATAAGTATTCTCCCTCGGGACGGGGCACGACACAGATCATATATAACGGTGCCGACACAGTCAGTGGATACCAGCGCACGGACGAGATCCATCTGGGTGACCCGCTTTACTATCAGCAGGTCGGCGGCATCCTTACCTTCCGCGGTACGAACTTCCGTAACTGCGCTTCCTGGGGAACATTCTCCCTCGATCCTTCGAAAGAACAGCACCTCGAGCAGGTCTGGGAATATGACGATATCGGGACCTTGAAGTCTTCTTCGTGGTCCTGGAGCTGGTTCGGCACCGGATGGACCGGTCAGCCTCTGGCTGTGAAGTGGCCGTATGAGGTACAGCAGCTCATGAATATGTACCCGGATAAGAAGAGCAAACAGGGCCTTACGGAGATCATCATCGCGGCCATGGACGGATATGTGTATTTCTTCGATCTTGAGGACGGACAGAAGACGAGAGATCCGCTGAAGGTCGGCGCCACCATTAAGGGCACTCCGGCGGTGGATCCACGAGGCTACCCGCTTCTCTATGTCGGCCAGGGCGACGATAACGGGGAGAAGGGCCAGATCGGCTTCCGTATCTTCAGCCTTCTTAATTTCGATCTTCTCCATTTCCAGAATGGTCTGGATTCCCGTGCGTACAGAAGCACCTGGGGTGCATGTGACTCTTCGCCGATCATTTGCGGCGACGCGGATACCTTGATCTACCCGAACGAGAACGGCATGATCTATACCGTGAAGCTGAACACCCAGTGGAACCCGGGTACGGGGACGATCTCCATCGATCCGCAGACCATCGCCTACAAGTACATCTTCGACGGCGTCGAGGGCAAGCAGCTCGGTATCGAGAGCTCCATGGCCATCTACGACCACTACGGCTGGTGTACGGACAATGCCGGAAACCTGATCTGTATCGACCTCAATAACATGAGCATGATCTGGTCGAGAAGACTGGAGGATGACTCGGACGTTACACCGGTTCTGGAAGAAGACAACGGACATCTTTACCTCTATACGGGTACCGAGGTCGACTGGCAGAGAGATGAACTGGAATACCAGGGCGCATCCTATACATATAAGTTCGATGCCATGACGGGAGACGTGGTCTGGCAGACCTCCCAGTCCTGTTACACATCGAATGGCGTGAACTCCGGTGACGACGTTAACGGAGGCATGCTGGGCACACCGGTCGTCGGTAAGGGGTCGATCTCCAATCTGGTCATCTTCTCCTACTGCATGACGAAGGGCAAGTACAGTG
Organism: Clostridia bacterium; assembly: GCA_016281535.1. Classification (GTDB taxonomy): domain Bacteria; phylum Bacillota; class Clostridia; order Saccharofermentanales; family Saccharofermentanaceae; genus Scatonaster. The sequence goes on from JAEEIT010000113.1 coordinate 23,391, forward strand.
GAAACATGGTGGTAGCCTACGATAAGGTTACCGGAACCGAGGTCTGGAAGTACGACATGAAGATGTACTCCTGGAGTTCTCCGGTCGATATTTACGATGAGAACGGCAATGCCTATATCCTCATCTGCGACAGTTACGGTCAGGTACACCTGGTCGATGCCGCGACGGGAAACCGTCTCTGCTACATCCGTATGACTCGTTCGGATAATCCGGACCTGCAGCATAACACAGAATCTTCACCGATCGTTGTCGATGGCATGATGGTCGTCGGCACGAGAGGTCAGTCGATCATCGGGGTGAAGATTTCATGAAGAATCAGACGGGACACGAAGTGATCTGGATGCACGAGGCGCTATCGATGAGTGAGAAGAAACATGATTACAAGGACATAGTCTTCATCGAGACAGAACTCTCCGGTTATAGAAGGGGAAGTCTCCGTGCGGCCATCGACCTTCGTGCAGGACGCATCTCCTGGACGGACACGCACATGTGGAACAACGACTTCGTCCGTGCCCTTAGCCCGAAAGTACTCGAACACATCCGCAAGGATCTTCCGGAGACGGAGCTTCTTTCCTGGGCGACCGACTACGCGAAGGGCATCGGCCACCTGATGGGATCCATGACCGCATCTTTCCCGCAGGACTGGTCTGTCGAGATCCGCTTCAGCGACGGAGAAGTCCTGAAGGCCTGCGGAGTCAGCAATTTCCCGAAGGCGTGGAGCCGTTACCGCCAGCTGATCGAAGAAGTCGCGAAGACCTCTTTCCGTCTCCGTTGATCGGATCTATTTGATCATTCCCGGAAGATTATATAGAAAAATACCAGAAACACCCGATGATCCTTCCTCTCTTAGATGACGGATCCTTTGTTTTTTGGTACAATAATGTGTACTATTGTTTTACGAAAGGACGAGCAGCGTGGATTACCTGGAGGGACTTTTACTGGGCCGGTTGTGGAGCGATACGGATTTCGAGAACCGTCGGCATCTGTCTTTATTCCTGCTTTACGGGATCTTCGTCGACCTTCTGGTTATCTATAACTATCTGACCGGAAGCTTTACCGGCCTGATCACAGGGAATTTCCTCGCGAAAGTCATCATCTTCGTCGTGCTGTTTTTCTTCTGCCCGGCGCTGTGCTTCTCCTATTACCGAATGCCCATTTGGGGCAAGATACCGGTTCTTCTGGCCCAGCTTCTGAAGTTCGGGGCACTAACGTTATTGATTACGGCATGGGCCCGTCCCAAGCTGACTGTCTCCTTCGGAGACCTGAAGGATTTCTTCATTTCCTATCTGAATAAGACACTGGAGCGTTTTACGGATAAATATGTCGATACCGCAGGCACGTTCGCCACGGTGCTCGGCGTCATCTCCGGCGGTGTATATATAGTCGTGGTCGTCGTTCTGATCCTTCTTGCCGCCGTCCTGATCCCCGGACTCGTATTCTGTGTCGCAAGATTCCTGCAGTACTGGTACGACAAGATCGTCAGCATGCTGGTACTCGCAGATTATACTGAGAAGTAATTAGGAGAATAGAATATGGCGAATTTACAAGATAAGATCCGGGTTTCGATCGATGACCTGGAAGATATGCTCGGAGTCTTCGGACTTCCGGAGTTCATCGGCAAGGCCGAGGCCCGTTTCGTAAGGCAGACAGAGGAGATCGCACAGGAGGTGTGCGAGCGCCCGAAGGTGAAGGTCGTATTTGTATCCGGCCCCACTTCCTCCGGCAAAACCACTTTTACCGACCGTCTGGTTTCCCAGCTCCAGAAGCGCGGGAAGAATGCGATCCGCTTATCCCTTGACGATTACTACAGCCTGAATGCGCTGAACTTCGATTCCGAAGGGCGCCCGGACTTCGAGAGTGTGGAGACCCTCGATATGCGTCTGGCCAGCATGGATCTGGCACGCCTCGTCAGTGGCGATGCAGTCGTTACCCCGACCTTCGATTTCAAGATCCGTCAGCGGGTCGAGTCCAATAAGCCGCCGATCTCCATCGGGAAAGACGGAGTCGTCGTCGTGGAGGGCCTGCATGGCCTCTGTGAGGAGACGACGGGAAGCTTCGATAAGGAACAGTATATGGGCATCTTCATCATGCCCTATGCATCCGTCATGCAGGACAGAAGACTCCTCGACAGCGACGATCTGCGGATGCTGCGCCGTATCGTCAGAGACGTCAGACACCGTGGTGCCCACGCCCTGACTACCATCGACTACTGGCCGATGATCCAGAATTCGGAGCAGGACTATTACCGTGATTACCTGACACGTGCCGACTATCACGTGAATTCCTTCCTCGCCTACGAACCTCTCGTCATCGCCGCCCTGGCGAGAAGAGATATCGAAGAGGCGCTCTCTGCCTATGACCAGGGCCTTCTGGCACCGTCGGTCTTCATGGAGAGAAGTAACATGAAGAAGGATTTCGCGAATATCGAGCAGGCGGTCGCCAAGGCCAGGATGCTCGATTCGTGGCTGTCCATGATCCCTCAGGCGAAGGAATCATTCGTACCGAAGACCTCGATCCTCAACGAATTCCTGTGTCTGTGAAAGGAGATGTGAGATATGCCGATCCGTATACCGAATAATCTCCCTGCGACAGGGATCCTTGAGAAAGAGCGCATCTTCGTCATGACGGAAGACCGCGCCTATACGCAGGACATCCGTCCTCTGCATCTTCTGATACTGAACCTTATGCCGAATAAGATCGCGACGGAGACGCAGCTTCTGCGTGCCCTTAGTAATTCACCTCTTCAGGTCAATATCGATCTTCTTTATACGGCATCGTATCATCCGAAGCATACGGCCACAGAGCATCTCGTGAAGTTCTATGAGACCTTCGCCGATGTGAAGGACCGCTTCTACGACGGCATGATCATCACCGGCGCGCCGGTGGAGCTCATGGAGTTCGAAGAGGTGGCCTACTGGGATGAACTGTGCGAGATCATGGACTGGAGCAAGACCCACGTCTACAGCACGCTCCACATCTGCTGGGGCGCACAGGCGGGACTTTACCACCATTACGGGATCCCGAAGTATAACCTTCCCGCGAAGGTCTTCGGCGTGTTCCCGCACAGTATGACCTACACCAAGCCGGTCAAGCTGTTCCGCGGATTCGACGATGTCTTCTACGTGCCGCATTCCCGTCATACGGAAGTGAGAAAAGCCGATATCGAGAGACATCCGAACCTGCGTATCCTCTCTGAGTCCGAAGAGTGCGGCGTCTATGCGGTTTCCGACCTGTCCGGAAGACAGATCTTCATCACGGGACACTCCGAGTACGATGTCAATACGCTGAGGGATGAGTATTTCAGAGATCTCAATAAGGGACTTCCGATCGAGATCCCGAAGAACTATTTCCCGAACGACGATCCGTCCCAGGCTCCGCATATGAGCTGGCGCTCGAGTTCGACGCTCCTGTTTATGAACTGGCTGAATTACTACGTCTACCAGGAGACACCGTTCGACATCTCGACCATCAGTGAGGTCCCGAAGGCGTAATACCATGATGCAGGCTCCTTATCTTATTACGGAAACGCTTCTTACCAGTCGTTGCCCGGTCCGCCCGGAATTCGGGCATAAGGGGACTTTCGGCAGGGTGCTTCTGTGCTGCGGCACGCCGGGTATGGGAGGAGCCGCCTGTATGGCCGCGTCTTCTGCACTCCGAAGCGGAGCCGGCCTGGTCTATGTCCTGACGGACAAGGAGATCCTGGCTCCTCTTATGACACTATGTCCGGAGGCCCTCGGCCTCGTGTTCCCCGAGACGGGAAGAGGCGCAAGTCCTTTCCTTGCTGAGAAAGCGGAAACACCAGCTCCTTCTGCATCTTCTGAAGAAGAGAGTACGGCCCGTCCGAAGGTGGGAAGAAGCGAAGGACCACTGTTCCGGAACGGCCAGCTCGTCACGGGGACAAGTGCTTTTGCCAGATGGTTCGCGGAACAGCTGACCGGGAAAGATGCCTGCCTGATCGGGCCCGGGATTCCGCCGGACTCCGAGAAACTGGGCGTCATGCTCCGTATCGCGGCGGAACATGCCCCGCATCTGGTTCTGGACGCCGGCGCCCTCACTCGCCTTTCTCACGATGTGGAGGCCATGGAGGCTGTAAGCCGTCGTGCTTCGAGAGGTCTTCAGCCGGCGGTACTGACCCCGCACATCGGCGAGTTCGGAAGACTCCTTCCCGGATACTCAAGAGACGACATGAGAAGGGCAGGAGCCTGGGCCGAAGAAAAGAAGGTCACACTCGTGCTGAAGAGTCACGAGACCAACATATTTACATCTGATGGAAAGTGGTATAGTAATGCTGTGAGCAACAGCGGCCTGGCCAAGGGCGGCTCGGGAGATGTGCTGGCAGGGCTTCTTACGGGGCTCCTGGCGCAGGGCATGACCGAGGAGGATTCTGCCGTGTGCGCGGTGGGGATCCATAGTCTGGCCGGACGGCTCTGTGCGAAGGAACACGGGCGGCGGGCCATGCTCCCGTCGATGCTCCCGGGATATTACGATACGTGCTTCACGATGCTGAAGTGGGAAGAAGGTATGGATTAAGATGCTGGATAAGTTTCCGAACCGCTCATGGGCGGAGATCGACCTGGATGTGGTCGCCGAGAATATGAAGGAGATCCGCCGTGTGACGAAGAGACACGCGAAGATCATGGCGGTGGTGAAGGCGGATGCCTATGGACACGGTGCCATCGAGACCGCGCGTGTGCTCCTCGATAACGGAGCGGACAAACTGGCCGTCTCGATGCTCGACGAGGCGCTGGAGCTTCGTAAGAGCGGCATTAATGTGCCGATCCTGATCCTCGGCCATACGGATCCGAGAAGGATCTATGAACTGATCGAGAACGATATCGAGCAGGCCGTGTATTCTCTCGAGTACGCGAAGGCCATCTCGAAGAAGGCCGTCATCCTTGAGCGGACGGCGCGGATCCATATCAAGTACGATACCGGCATGAACCGTCTGGGTTTCCTTGAGGGCGAGTCCTCGGTGGAGGCGATCCTGGCGATCTCGGAGCTTCCGGGCATCGAGATCGAGGGGATGTTCTCCCACTTCGCGATGTCGGATACCGATGACGATGAATATACGAAGAAACAGTTCGACTGCTTCATGAGAATGGTGCAAGAACTGGAGAAGCAGGGGCTTACGATCCCGACCAAGCATATCTGTAACAGTGCCGGCATTATCCGGTTCCCGCAGATGCACATGGATATGGTGCGTGCGGGCCTGATCGTCTACGGCATGCTGCCGCAGGGCTGTCCGGAGCCATATACGGACTTCGAGGTGAAGCCGGCCATGACGTTGAAGAGTTCGGTGGTCCACGTCAAGGAGATCCCGGTCGGGGAGACCATCAGCTACGGCCGCCACTTCAAGACGGAGCGCCCGAGTACGATCGCGACCATCGCCATCGGCTACGCAGACGGATATCTCCGCCGCCTCAGCAACCGTGCCGAAGTCCTGATCCACGGACGCCGGGCACCGGTGGTCGGTAATATCTGCATGGATATGTGTATGGTCGACGTGACGGATTTCCCGGAGATGCCGCAGGTAGGCGACGAGGTAGTGCTTTTCGGGCGGCAGGAGTACCGTGGAAGAAGCGAAGAGATCACGGTCGAGGAGATCTCGGATCTTCTGGATACGATCAACTACGAGGTGACCTGTCTGGTCGGAAAAAGAATCCCGCGTGTGTATACGAAGAGCGGGAAGATCGTGCAGATGCACAGCTCGATCTGGTAAACTCCGAGGAAAAGAAAATGAGCAGCAAGAACCGCCGGCCCATAGCCCCCTTGATGACGCGGTGCGGGTTCCCGCAGTTCCTGTTCATGCGCCTTCTGGCAGTCTATTTCCTTCTTTCTGACACCACGATCCTCTACGCAGGGCGAAAGAACATCTCCGCCCGGAAGAACTGGCAGGCCTTTATCCGGCTTTTCCCGCTTCCCGTGCTGATCCTTCTTTATATTTTTCTTCTTGCGGGAGTCACGCTTCTTTACTATGCCTGCTCGAAGAAAAGAAAGACCGCCGCAGAGGTGCTCGATCCCGCACTTCTGGTGCTATCGGTGCTTCTTTTCTCCTGCTTTCTGGTATGGCAGGGAGACGACTTCTATCTGGCCGTCCTGGTCGGGCTCTTCAGCCTGATCTTCGTGGTCTACGGCCTCTCCCGGATCCGGCCGGAGCTTCTTACGCGAAACAAGAAAGACTATACCGTGATCCTTCCTGTTGCCGTGCTCTCTGTGGCGGTGTTCTTCTTCCTCTGCGAGACATCGCTCGCGATCCATCGGACATACGGAACGACGACCTTCGACATGGGGATCTTCGGTCAGGCATTTCACGGTCTTTCCAGGAGAGGGTACCCTCTGACGACCTGTGAAAGAGGCTACGCCCTTTCCCATTTCCGCGTGCACGCATCCTTTATCCTTTATCTTCTGACACCGGTCTATGCGATCTTCCCGAGTGTCGAGACCCTGATCGTATCCCAAGCGGCCCTGGTCGTATCCGGCGTGATCCCGGTCTATATGATCGCCAGAAAGAGAGGCTTCGGCGGGACGGCGCTTCTTTCCTGCTGCGTGATCTACCTGTTCTCGCTGGGGATCCTGTCGCCCTGCTATTACCATTTCCATGAAAATGCATTTCTGCCGCCGCTTCTTATGTGGCTGTTCTACGCCGTCGAGAGCCGGAGAAATATCCTGTTCTTCGTGATGAGCGCGATGGTGTGCCTCGTGAAAGAAGACGCGACACTGTTTGTGATCTGTATCTGCCTGTATCTGGCCTTCGAACTTAAGGGAAAAGACCGCATCCGCGTCCTGATCACAGGCGGCGCGGCAACAGTGTATTTCCTGATGATGAGCGCTTTTCTGTCAAAAGCGGGCGAGGGGAATATGATGATGTCCTCCCGGATGCACACGCTGATGACCGAAGAAAACCAGGGCACGCTGTCGATCCTCGGAAACATCCTCACGAACCCCGGTCACGCCCTGACGGTAGCCACATCCGAACCGGAGGGCTTCCTGATCCTCCTGGAGATGCTGCTGCCGCTTCTTCTGACGCCGTTTCTCACGAAGAAGGCCCACCGTTTCTTCCTGATGGTGCCGTTCTTCATCTTCAACCTGATGTTCAGCGCCGCCTATGTCTACGCCGCCCAGATCCAGTACCAGTACGCATTCGGCACCGCCACGCTCCTTTTCTATCTGGCCCTGATCAACATCAACGATCTGGATAAAGACAAGCGCCCCGTCGTGCTTCCGGCTGTGGCCGCCATGTCCGTGATCTGCGCAGTCTGCATGCTCTCCGCGAACCTGAAAACACACGACAAATACAAGGAGAACCGCGCGAGATTTGATGCCATCGAGAACTGCCTGAAGTCGATCCCCCAGGACGCTTCCGTTACGGCCGACACCTACTATCTCCCGCACCTGACCGCAAGGGACGAGATCTACGAACTCGGAAACGATAACTTCGTCATGTCCGGCTCCCATGTCATCGCCCTTGAGAACGTGAACGCCACGGACTACTACGTCCTGAACCTCCAGGACCGCCGCGAAGCCGGCGCCGCAGAATATCTGAAGAGCAAAGGCTACACACAGGTTGCCGGATTCGAAGAATACATAGCCGTCTACGCACACCCCAACGATCCCGAGACACATTAAAATGCAATCCGGCAGAGTTTAATAGGTCGCTACGAAGCTAGTACGAGTTGTCCGACACATTAAAACCTGCTGAACCGGTCATTTAATGTGTCTTTTCCGCTCCAAAAGCACTGTGTATAGTGCTTTTGACACATTAAACGGACAAAAGTGAAAGTTTAATGGGTCGGGCACCTCCAAAGAAGACCGATTTGACACATTAAAATGCCATTTCGAGCTATTTAATGTGTCAGCGATATTCAGACGACCTGAAACCGATCAGATCTCATTCGTTTCCGGGAATAAATATGCAGAAGTACCTTCTCACAGGACCTTTCCCCCTAAGACTCCGCGCAGGATAGAAATCAATCCGTGCGGGATATCCCGAAACGGCGAGTTTTGCGCAAGCAAACTGTCTGAGCCGGAGAGGTATATCCCGCACGAATGAACAGACATATCCTGCGCGGAGTCTGGGAGGTTCTTCTCCTAGAGAAAAGGTGCTATAATATACACACTATTTTCCAGCAAGGAGGTCGCCATGACAGCGGAAGAACGAGATAAGCTTTTGCTATCGGATACGCAGGTCCCGGACCTGTTCATTACCCAGTATATGTCTTCCCTGAACGGCGCCTCGATCCAGATCTACCTGTTCATGCTCATGAACCGTTCCTACTCGAAGACCAAGATGACCGTGGATTTCCTGTCGAGGAAACTCGGGTTTTCCCAGGCGGAGGTCGAGGAACAGCTCTTCTATCTGACATCGGCCGGGCTGCTGGAGCGCGGAGAAGACGGTTCCCTGACTCTCGTGGATATTAAAGCGAGAGAGGTCGACCGGTATATCGAATCGAAGAAGAACACAGATGAGGATATGCCGCCACAGCATAGGGATGCGGCGATGCAGAGCCTTTCCAGAAGCATCAGTGACACGTTCTTCATGGGCCGCATGAGCTTCATCTGGCAGCGGTTCATCGATGTCAGCGCCAGCACCTATAAGCTGGAGCCGAACGTGATCTATGCCCTCTTCGGTGCCTTGCAGGAGCGGGGAAAACTACTGAATAAGAACACCCGTCCGGCGGAAGAACTCCGTGACGAGTGGTGCAAGCGGGGCGTGCACTCCGAGGCCGAACTGGAGAAGGTGGTCGAGGACGACCGGAAGATCAAGGAATGCATGGCCGCGATGGGAAGAAAGAAGAGAAAATCCCTCGATGGCGTGGACATCGAATATATCCAGACATGGATCCTGGTATATAAGATGGATCCGGATGTGCCGCCGTATCTTTACTCTTTCCTCAGGAAGGATAAGAACAAGGAGACCGTGACAACGAAGCAGATGGACGAGATCCTTCAGGAATGGTTCGCGCATAACATCCACGATGTGGAAGGGGCGAAAGCCTACGAGATGAAGAAGCAGAATGCAGACCGGGCAGCTGCGCTGACCGTGCTCTGCGGAGAGCTCCTGAGAAAAAGGCTGGACGGCCCGGATCTGGATATTATCGGCAGATGGGCAGAAGAAGGCTGGGAAGAGCCGATCATCCGCTATTCGTACGAGGTGCTCCACCGTTTCATGGGTACGGTAACGCTGTCGCAGGTCGATGAGAAACTGCAGGAATGGAAGAATAACGGAGCGACGACGGTCACGAAAGCCCGTCAGTTCGAGTCCGAGCAGAAGAAAAAGAATAAGGAAGCCTACCTGGAGAGAAAGACGGCTTCCTCTTCGGGTGTGGCGGATACGACTCCGTATATGGAGAAGGAATATAATAGAGAAGACCAGGAAAAGAAAGAGAAAGATGATCTGGACGATCTTCTGAACGGTATGGAATAAGGAGACACGTATGGACAGTGTATATGAGGATGTCAGACACATCCTGGAAAACAGAAGGATCCGAAGCGAAATCGTGTCCCGAGAGATGAATGACAGGCTTCGGGAAGAGCATCCATCCATCGCAGCAATCGAGGAAGAGATCGATCAACTCGAGATGGAGCGGATGCTGATGGCGATCCGGGGCGAGAGCAGCGAAGAACTTCTGAAGAATATAGAGAAGAAGAGAGAGAGCAGGAAGCAGATCCTCAGTAAATGCGGCGTGGATCTTAAGGACTTCGAGCCGAAGCCTTTCTGCCCGTTGTGCGGGGATACAGGCTACGTCACGAAGAAAGACGGAAACGGCGCCGAGACGACAACGATCTGCAGCTGTGTCCGGTCGCTTCTTGCTCCCGTGATGATCAGCCGCTCCGGCGTGGAGAAATACCCGCAGTATGCTTTTTCCAATGGCTCTACGGAGTTCTACTCTGACTCCCCGAAGCTTCAGGCGGTCTACACCCGCCTTTCCCAATACGCCGAGCAGGAGAAGATCCCGAATCTCGTTTTCTACGGCTGCCCCGGTAAGGGCAAGACATTCCTTGCGGTGGCCCTCGCGAGGAAATATGCCGAACAGGGAAGGTCTTCTCTGGTGATGCGCCTTCCGGATTTCCAGGAGATCGCGATGGAGCACAGGAAAGCCCTTCAGGCCTTCTATCTCCCGCGGGAGAAGGAGCAGGATATCGAAGAGCGGTTCGAGTATCTGAAGACGGCGGATCTTCTGGTCCTTGACGATCTGGGTGTCGAACCGAGAACCGCCAATTCCGAAGCGGATCTTCTGTCGCTTCTTGATAAGCGGCTCCTTTCCGGCAAAGTCACGATCATCACGACGAATTACGATATGGAGTCCTTAAGAGAGCGCTACGGCAGCCGCTTCTTCGACCGGATCGACCGGAGCTTCAAGCGCATCTGTTTCCGGGAGGAGAAGTGAGCATGATCACAAATGGCGTAGATATCATATCCATCGAGAGGATCAGCAATTCGCTGAAGCGAAGCGGAGACGCCTTCCTGAAGAGAGTGTGCACCGAGAAAGAAGCCGCGCTGATGGGTAAGGGCACAGAGATCCGAAGAGCAGAGTTTCTGGCTGGCCGTTTCGCCGCGAAAGAGGCCATTTCAAAAGCTCTGGGAACGGGCTTTGGTACGCTTGGGATCTCGCTTACGGATATGGAGATCCTCAGAAATGGAAGCGGGGCTCCTTACGTGAACCTGAACGGACAGGCACTCGCCCTCTATACCGGCAGGGGCGGGAAGAATATAAGTATTTCCATTTCCCATGATGCCGGCGTGGCCGTGGCATTCTGCTGTATCGAGTGGGAAGACCGAGGATAACGGATGAAGAATAAACGCTGGTTAAAACAGGCGAAGCTTCGGATCACGAAAGCATTTCGAAGGAAGAAGACTGATGACGCGATCGGCGGCAAAAGTCCTTATGTCGAACCGGACGGAGAATACGGTAAGGCAGAGGACCTGGCCCATGTGTGGTCGCTGGATAAGTCCGATTCCACCGTCGCAGAAGGTACGGACAAGCGCTGGCCGAAGATGGTACTGGCCGGAGGGATCTTCCTGTTCCTCATGTTCTTCGTATTCCTGATCCTGCCGAGAGTGCTGCCGGGATTCTTCAAGAACACGGATATCGCGCTCTTTATCGAGAAGACACCGGTCCTGATCTATGACGATACCTACCGGGTCGTCAAGGTCAGCGCCAGCAGTGTCATGCGCGAAGACGACATCAAGAGTGAGCGGATCACCCAGCTTCTCATGAACGAACCGGTGCATTTCTTAAGCGACGACTGCAGGAACGGCTATGTGCTGATCCGAACGATGGACAATATCGTCGGATACGTCAAGAGCGACGAGCTGAGCACGGACATGTCTTCCTGCGAGCCGGAACTGCATCTGTTTAAGATCGTCATCGCCGATATTTCGAAACGAGTCATGTCCCACGCCAGTAACGGTACCCTGATCAGTGAAGTCGCCATGAATACGGTGCTCTATGCAGATGTGAAACGTGACGGTGTATACGAGGTACAGCTGCCGAACGGGGAGAAAGGATGGATCTCCAGTAGTGGTGTCATCGAGCTGGACGTGAAAGAAGATACCGTCGAGGTCGGCGTCCGATACTTCGTCAGCTCCGCGAGAACCATGGTGAATGCGACCTATCTGGACGGAGGTCTTACGAAGCGCGGCATCTCTATGCAGGGCCTGGCCTACGTGGCCGCAGGCGTAAACGGTATCCCGATCCCCCGCGAACTGAAGGATCAGATCCGCGTCGGAACAGAAGTGCAGCTGGAGTACAATGCCGTCACATCGGAGCTTCTGATCGACAGCATCAAGCCGGGAGATCTGGTATTCCTTTCGGATCCGTACAAGCCGGGAAGTAAGGAGCCTTATGAGCTGGCGATCTGTACGGAAACAGGAGTCCTCCTGATGCGTGCGCAGACGGGAACATCGATCCGCCTCCGCCGGTACGACGCCGATTCAGATGTGGTGGGACGGATCATCACGGTTCGGAGACTGTTCTCGTAGTATCCGCATCCGGACGTGATTCTTCGCTTCTTTCGATTTCTCTGGAAATATAGTACTCGTGTACGAGGCTTCGGAAGCCCATGACCTTGATGCTGTCATAGCTGATACGGTAGTTCCCCTTGAAATGACGGCCGCGGTCCAGATAACGCACATATTCCAGAAAATACGCATCCAGTTCCCGGAGGCTTTTGTCCGTCGTGATGACAGGGAAGAACCACCGGCTCCATGTGAAAAGATCCTCATTTCTTTCGTTATAGAGCTTCTTGTTAAATGTACGGATCAGGGCGCGGGCAGCGCGCTCGAAGGATGCATCGTTCTTCGTCTTCCATCTAAGGAGAGCTCGTGACTTCCTGCGGATCTTTCCCTTCAGTTTCTCCTTCGTCACATCGGAGATATCCACCTGCCCGTCCCGATAACAGAAACCGAGGAATTCCCACGGTTCACCGGGGCAGGAAACAGAGACCTTCTTCGGGTTGATAGAAAGTCCCTTCTCTTCCACGATACGGTAGAAATCCCCCATATATAGATCGAGTTCTTCCCGGGAACGGGCGAAGATGAGGATGTCGTCGGAGTAGCGGAAGTACGGGATGCCGCGCTTCTCGAAGTAGCGGTCCATCGACAGAAGATACACATTCGCGAAGAAGGGCGAGACCGGGATACCGGCCATGGCCCCCCGCTTCTCGGGAAGGACCGTCCCGTCAGGAAGACGGCTGTGCCCATCCGAAAGGAGCTCCGACAGAAACCAAAGAAGGTCCGGGTCATCGTCGATGATCCCGGAGAGGACTTCGATCAGAGCCTCTTCCGGGATGGAGTTAAAGTAATTCGAGATATCGGCCTTAAAGCAGAAGAGCGAATCCCGTTCTTTCTGGGACAGGATATCGTAGATCGCATCTCTTGCCGAGCGCGTCCGCCGGAAAGAATAAAGCCGTGCAGAGAGCTTGCTGTCATAGCGGTAAAGCTGGAAAGAAAGCCCCTTAAGAAACAGATTCTCATCCTCGGAGAAAGTATAGACGACGCGTTTCTTATTCGTGCCGCTCTTATTGACGGTCCTTCTTTCCGGAAAACCGAAGAAGTAGCTTCGGTGTGAAAGAGCTTCAGCAACAGGGAGATACCTCCGTTCTTCCACGAAATCGGACAGTTCCTTCTTCTCGCGTTTCGAAAGATACTGATGTGAGAACTTATAGGAGAGAAACTCTTCCCAGGTTTCATGTTGAGAAAGAAGTGTTAAGATGCCGGTCATAAGAAATAAGCGGTCCCCTTATCCTTTCGAGATATATAGAAAAAAGAAGAGAAACAGCTTTGAAACAAGCATTGCTTGTGTTACCGGACCTGTACCCGCAGAAAGCCGCCTGCAAGGCCGGTCACACCGAGGCGTGACCCGTAATGAGCGGGCTTGATCCACCGCAGGCGCGAAACCGCATTTCTCTTCTTTTTATATATCGCTCATCAGAGATACTGATGCAGACGATCGATGATGTAGCTCTCCTCATTCGGGGAATTGAGGAGGAAGTTGATGACCGTGACCCCTCTGGACTCGGCGAAAGCCCGCGCGAAGCGGTACGCTCTCGAGGAGCAGGTGTTGCGGTCCGGAAGCATGATGATCAGCTTCGGCTGACCGTTCGCGGAGATCAGGTAGGCGTAGGGAAGAAGATACGTATCCGTTGCGCCCATCGATCTCGGATCGACATTCTTCTGAACCTGATAAGCAGAAAACTGCGTCGCGAGGATCTTGTCCAGTTTCTGGTCAACAGGGATCTCGATCGGTTCCGGCGGAACCGGTGCGGAATAGCTCTGCGGCTGAGGCGCCGGAGATGTGGGTGTGCCGGATGCGTGATTTCCGGTCATATTGTCGATAGCATTATTAATCGCTTTTTTGGCGGCATTTCCCAACAACCTGTCAAATAGTCCCATAATAGCCTCCTTTTCTATCCCTTCAAGGGAAACAGTTCATCTATAAAATGAGAATACCATAAAAACAACTTGATAACTACACCTGTGATGTCGATTCTTATTTTCCCGCGCGGGAGAAGAGAGGTTTGGTCAGGTACAGCTTCGGGTTAAAGAGCATCAGCATCGGGAAGAGCTCGAGTCTTCCGGCGAGCATGTCGAAGATCATGACAAACTTGCTGAGTACGGAGAAACTCGCGTAGTTCTGTGTCGGACCGACGACCTCCAGTCCCGGTCCGATGTTATTAATGGTGGCTGCTACCGCGGTAAAAGAACTGATCAGGCCTTTGTTGTCGATCGAGACGAGGAAGACGGAGACCGTGAAGATGATCATGAATGTAATGAAGAACACATTGACGGAACGGACGACTTCGTGCTCGACGGGAGAGCCGTCCATGGAGATCTTCGAGATGGACTTCGGATGCACGTAGGACTTCAGTTCTTTCCCTATAGACTTCACAAGGATAATGAGACGGGAGACTTTGATACCGCCGCCGGTACTTCCGGCACAGGCGCCGATAAACATCAGAAGGACCAGTACGACCTTAGAGGTCTCCGGCCACAGATCGAAGTCCGTACTGGCGAATCCGGTGGTCGTAATGATGGACGCCACCTGGAAACTGGAATGGCGGATCGCGCTGCCGATACTTTCGAACTGATGATAGATGTTGATGGTAATGATGCCGATACTGGCGAGGATGATGGTTAGATAGGTGCGGACCTCACTCATCTTCACGGCCTTCCGCACATAGCGGTAAAGAAGGAAGAAGTAGAAGTTGAAGTTCACGCCGAACATGACCATGAAGATCGTGACGACCCACTGCAGATAGGCAGACTGGCTCGCCATACTGTCCCGGTACACACCGAAACCACCCGTACCCGCGGTGCCGAATGCGGTACAGACGCTGTCGAATACGGGCATGCGGCCGAAGACCAGGAACAGGACTTCCAGCGCGGTCAGGAAGAAATAGATGAGATAAAGAAGAGCCGCCGTCTGGCGCATCTTCGGTACGAGTTTTCCGACCGAAGGCCCCGGGCTCTCGGCACGCATCAGGTTGATGTTGGATCCGCCGCTCATGGGGATGATTGCCAGCAGGAAGACGAGAACGCCCATGCCGCCTACCCAGTGGGTGAAGCAGCGCCAGAACTGGGAAGCGTGGCACAATATCTCCACGTCGGGCATGATGCTGGCCCCGGTCGTCGTAAAGCCGGACACCGTTTCGAACAGGGCGTCGATCAGAGAGGGGATCTCACCCGTGATGTAGAAGGGAAGCGCGCCGAAGAAACTCATCAGGATCCAGGAAAGGGCGGTGATGACGCAGCCTTCCTTCAGATAGATCGTCGTGTTGGCGGGCTTTTTGATCGAGAGAAGAAGGCCCAGAATGAATAGTGCCGCACCGGTGATCAGGAAGACCAGCCCCTGGGATTCGTTATAGACCAGCCCCATCAGGGCAGGAAGACACATGAAGACGCCTTCGATGCGGAGCACATGACCGAGGATATAGAGGATCATGAAAGAGTTCATGGGATCGGCAGGGCTCCTTATCTCAGAATGTCACGGATCTCGTTGAGACCCGTGTGGGTGGTCACGATCATGACAGAATCGCCGATCTCGATCTTATCCGAACCGGACGGGATGATGATCTTGCCCTTCCGGTTAATGAAAGCGATGAGAAGGTCAGACTTCAGAGGCAGCTCACGGAGCTCTTTACCCACGACGGGGGACGCCTCCTTGATCCGGAACTCGATGGCTTCGGCCTTGGAATCGAAGAGATGATACAGCGTCTCGATCTCACTGCTTCGGGACGCGCGCAGCGCACGGGCATAGGCAATGATGGTCTCTGAAGTGATGAGCTTGGGATAGATCACAGAACCTAAGTCCAGCTCGGTGATCACGTCCGAGAAATTGATACGGTTGATCTTTGTAATGACCTTCGCCTTACTTACTTTCTTGGCAAATAGCGTCAGCAGGATGTTCTCTTCATCGATGCCGGTCAGCGGCACGAAGGCTTCCATGTCCTTAAGGCCCGCCCCCATCAGTCCTTCCTGGGAAGAGGCATCGGCGTTAATGACGACGGCATCCGGAAGAAGCGTCGTCAGCTCTTCACAGCGGGAGAGGGACGACTCCAGAATATGGACATCGATCCCCGTGTGGAGCAGTTCATTTGCCAGATAATAGGCGGAAAGACCGCCACCGACGATCATGGCATTACGGACCTGCTTGGTGAAGATGCCGATGTTCTTCAGGAACTTCCTGGCCTCCTCACGTGTAGCGGCGAAATAGAGAGTATCCTCTGAAAGAAGAGTAAACGCACCGGACGGGATATACACCTCGCCCTTACGCTCCACACCGCAGATCAGAATGGAATTGGTGATATGACGGCCGAGATTGGCTATGGTCATCTGGTCGAGGACATTGCCCTCGGGGATCTTAAACTTGATCATCTCGGCCTGCCCGTGTGCGAAGGTGTTGACCTGCAGGGCCGAGGGGAGATAGAGGATACGCGCCATTTCCCGTGCGGACTCCAGCTCCGGATTAATGATCATGGCCAGGCCAAGTTTATCACGCAGATAGCCGACTTCCTGGCTGTACTCCGGCGTACGGACACGCGCGATCGCTGCGCACTTACTGAACTGCTTGGCGATCGTGCAGCACAGGAGATTCAGTTCATCGGAACCGGTCACCGCGATCAGAAGATCCGCGTCCGTGATCCCTGCTTCTTTGAGGGTGTTATAGCTGGCGCCGTTTCCCTTGATGGTAATGACGTCATACTGAGAATCAAGGTCGGCGATCACGGCCGGGTTCTTCTCGATGACCGTGATGTTATTTCCTTCTTTGCTTAAGCGCTCGGTCAAGGTGTGACCGACTTTCCCGCAGCCGACGATGATGATCTTCAGACTCTTACTGTTGCTATGCACAAATCCCGAAAACATGGACTTACCCCCATAGAATATCAGCATTACTATACTTCAAAAAGAAGCTTTTGTGAACCGCCCGCAGTGCTTTTCACATGGTATTGCGGGAACATCTTTTTGGCTTTCCTGTGCGAGAGCCGGGCCTTCGCAGGAAACGCTTATCCGCGGGTCGCCCAGTCCGGGAATTCCTTGGAGAAGAAAATCTGCGGAAGCACAGAGAGAAAGTGCATATCCTCCTCGTTGATGGTAAAACCGAAGATATCCATATTCTCTTTCATACGATCCTCGTGGGTGCTCTTCGGGATGATCTGGATGCCGGACTGGTTCAGGAACCGAAGAAGCAGCTGCGATACCGGACGTCCGTACTGTTTCGCCATCTTCTGAAGACAGGGCTCTTCCGAGAAATACATCCTTCCCAGAGGGCTCCATGCCTGCGGAAGGATCCCGTGGGCACGGCAGAAGTCCAGTGTATACTGCTGCAGATACCCGACATGCAGCTCCAACTGATCCACCATCGGGACGATCTCGCAGTCTTCGAGAATGACATTCAGATGATGCGGCTGGAAGTTACATACACCGATCGCGCGGCACTTGCCTGCCTTATAGAGTTCTTCCATCGCCCGCCAGGTGTCGCGGATCTTCTGCCGCCACTGCATATCCTGCGGATTAAGCCTCGGCCAGTGGATCAGATACAGATCGATATAGTCCGTCCGGAGCTTATTTAAGGAACGGGCGAAAGCTTCCTTCGTCTCTTCGTATCCCATCTCCGTCGGCCACATCTTCGTAGCCAGGAAGATCTCCTCGCGGGGGATCCCGCACTCCGTAAGGGCTTCTCCGATCGCTTCTTCATTTCTATAGAACGAGGCTGTATCCAAATACCTGTACCCACAGGCAAGCGCCCGCAGGATCGGTGTCTTTCCCTCGTCCAGCGTGGACTTATAGGTGCCGAATCCGACCGGAGGGATCTCGATCCCGTTAGAAAGAACGAAGTTCTCCGCTTTCCCCGGTGTAGACAGCCGGTACATACTGACCGTTCTCTCGGCCCCGTCTTCCAGCATATGATCGATGCAATCTCTCTCGTAAACGAAACCCAGTTTCTTCATGACATTTCCGGAAGCGGTATTCCTGATATCATGGCGTCCACGGAACTGCGTCTGGTGAAGGGTATTCCTTCCGAAGTCGAGCATCGCACGGGCGGCCTCGGTCGCCAGGCCCTTACCCCACTGGGCTTTGGCAAAGTTATATCCGATCTCGAACATGCCGTCCTCGTCGTCATAGTAGATGCCACCGGATCCGATAAGATCCCCCGTCTCCTTCAGGACGAATCCCCAGTCGTAATCCGTATCACTATTCTCATTTGCAACAACAGACTTCAGCCACTCTCTTGTGGTGTCCACGCTCTTGTGCGCATAGTAGCGCATATATTTCGCGACTTCCGGGTCCGACGCCCAGGTATCAAAAGCGGTCTGCGCATCGTCCATCGTCAGCGGCCGCAGGATCAGTCTCTCAGTCTCAATAACGGGGTTTTTCATGTGTGATCTCCTTAGAATAAACTACCTTCTATTATATACGAAGAAGATTCATGGCGAGAAGCCGGTCAGTATAAAGAGAAGAGGGGAGTTTCTTTCGGGTAAGGGGAGAGGATTTCTCTTTAAGACGCGAGTTTTGCGTAAGCAAACTGTCTGAGCGTCGAGAACAGAAATCCTCTCCCTCTCCGCAAAAGAAAAAACCCGCTCCTATTCGAAGCGGGATCATTTCATAACCAAGATCTTGTCCGGCAGAAGAACTTACGCTCTTTCTACTGCACCGGAACGAAGGCAACGCGTACAAACATGCATAGTCTTAGGGGTGCCATCAACAACGACCTTAACGTTACGAACGTTCGGCTGCTGCTGTGTCAACGCACGACGGGAAACCTGTGA
>JAEEIT010000012.1 GCA_016281535.1 Clostridia bacterium
AAGAACGAGACGCTTCATAACGAAAGGCTTGAAGAGCTCAAGAGCCATCTCCTTCGGGAGACCGCACTGGTGCAGCTTCAGTTCCGGTCCTACAACGATAACGGAACGGCCGGAATAGTCAACACGCTTACCGAGAAGGTTCTGACGGAAACGTCCCTGCTTACCCTTAAGCATATCGGAGAGGGACTTGAGCGCTCTGGAAGAAGCACCTGTTACCGGACGGCCACGACGGCCATTGTCGATCAGTGCATCGACCGCTTCCTGAAGCATTCTCTTCTCGTTACGGACGATGATCTCCGGTGCACCCAGCTGCAGAAGCTTGCTGAGACGGTTGTTTCTGTTGATAACACGACGATAGAGATCGTTCAGGTCAGATGTAGCGAAACGGCCGCCATCCAGCTGAACCATCGGGCGCAGTTCCGGCGGAAGAACCGGGAGAACATCCAGGATCATCCACTCCGGCTTGTTACCGGACTTCTTGAAGGACTCGATGACCTCGAGTCTCTTGATGATTCTGGCCTTCTTCTGGCCTGTCGCATTCTGATAATCTTCATGCAGCTGCTCTGCCAGTCCGTCGATATCCAGCTCGGAAAGGAGGATCTTTACAGCCTCCGCACCCATCATAGCCTTAAAAGCGGACTTGCCGAACTTCTCTACATTCTCCTGATACTCGGCCTCATCGATGATCGCATACTTTGCAAGCTGAGTCGTACCCGGATCCACAACGATGTAAGCACCGAAATAGAGTACTTTCTCGAGCTGCTTCGGAGATACATCCAGCAGCAGGCTCATACGGGAAGGTGTGCCACGGAAATACCAGATGTGGGAAACCGGAGCCGCAAGCTCGATATGGCCCAGACGCTCACGACGCACCTTGGAACGGGTAACTTCAACACCGCAGCGGTCGCAGGTGATACCCTTATAACGAATCTTCTTATACTTACCGCAGTGACATTCCCAGTCTTTCTGAGGCCCGAAGATGCGCTCGCAGAAGAGACCGTCGCGCTCAGGCTTAAGAGTACGGTAGTTGATCGTCTCAGGCTTCTTGACCTCACCATGAGACCAGCCTCTGATGGTATCCGGAGATGCCAGACGAATACCGATGGATTCGAAATGATTCATTTCAAACATATAATTGCAATCTCCTTCCGAACTTACATATCATCGTCGCCCTGCTCGATTTCTTTGAGAGCGTCATCACTCGGCTCTTCCTCACCGAAATCATCTGAGGGTTCATCATTATCTTCAAGGTCCTCGCCAGTTTCAGAGAATCCGACCATATTGCCTTCTTCGCTGACATACTGGTTTACTTCCTGATGCAGTTCCGGATCCGGAGCCGGCAGGCTCTCATCCTCGGAAGCATCCTTGAGACGGCATTCCTCATCACCGGAGTAGATACGTACATCCAGTGCCAGAGACTGAAGCTCACGAACCAGTACCTTGAAGGACTCCGGAATACCGGCTTCCGGTACACTCTGGCCCTTGACGATCGCTTCGTATGTCTTCGTACGGCCTGTGATATCGTCCGACTTGACTGTGAGGATCTCCTGCAGCGTATGTGCCGCACCATAGGCCTCGAGGGCCCAAACTTCCATCTCACCGAAACGCTGACCACCGAACTGGGCTTTACCGCCGAGAGGCTGCTGCGTAACGAGGGAGTACGGTCCGATCGAACGGGCGTGGATCTTATCGTCTACGAGGTGGTGGAGCTTGAGGTAGTACATCACACCAACGGTGATACGGTTCTCGAAAGGCTCACCTGTACGTCCGTCGTAGAGGATCGTCTTACCATCTTCATCGATACCGGCAAGCTGGAACGCCTTGATGATGTCGCTTTCGTTCGCGCCATCGAATACCGGTGTTGCGACCTTCCAGTTGAGGGCACGGGCAGCACGGCCGAGGTGAACCTCGAGGAGCTGACCGATATTCATACGGGACGGAACGCCGAGAGGATTCAGTACGATATCAAGCGGTGTACCATCCGGCAGGAAAGGCATATCCTCTTCCGGCAGGATTCTGGAAACAACACCCTTATTACCGTGACGGCCGGCCATCTTATCACCAACGGAGAGCTTTCTCTTCTGGGCGATATATACGCGGACCATCTTGTTTACGCTGCCCTTAAGGACATTATCGTCATCCTTCTTGGTGAAGGTCTTGACGTCTACGACGATACCGGACTCACCATGCGGAACACGTACGGAAGTATCACGTACCTCACGGATCTTCTCACTGAAGATCGCGCGGTAGAGACGCTCTTCCGGTGTCAGCTCGGTCTCACCCTTCGGAGTGACCTTACCAACGAGGATATCGCCCGCACGGACCTCAGCACCGATACGGATAACACCGTTCTCGTCGAGTTCCTTCAGTGCATCATCACCGACGTTCGGGATCTCACGGGTGATCTCTTCAGCACCGAGCTTGGTATCACGGGCTTCGCACTCATACTCTTCGATGTGGATGGATGTGTACACATCATCTCTAACCATACGCTCGTTGATCAGAACGGCGTCCTCGTAGTTGTAACCTTCCCAGGTCATGAAGCCGATGAGCACGTTCTTACCGAGTGCCAGCTCACCATTCTCTGTAGAAGGACCGTCAGCGATGACGTCACCCTTCTTAACATCCTCACCCATTCTTACGATCGGGCGCTGGTTGATGCAGGTGCTCTGGTTCGATCTCTTATACTTCGTAAGGTTATACTCGTGTTCTTTACCGTCAGCAGAAGTGATCACGATCTTATCCGCAGATACGAATGTAACATGACCATCTTCCTTGGCCACCTTGCAGACTCCGGAGTCCTTCGCTGCACGGTACTCCATACCGGTACCGATGATCGGGGCTTCCGGCTTGATCAGCGGAACAGCCTGACGCTGCATGTTCGAGCCCATGAGAGCACGGTTCGCGTCGTCGTTTCCGAGGAACGGGATAAGCGATGTAGCAACGGATACCAGCTGCTTCGGCGATACGTCCATGTAGTCGACGCCGGACGGGTCGACCTCGATAAACTGGTCGAGGTGACGGCATACGACCTTCTTACTGATAAAATGGCCCTGCTCGTCGATCGGCTCGTTCGCCTGCGCAATGTTGTAGTTATCCTCGCGGTCAGCCGTCATGTAAACGACTTCCTTCGTTACGACGCCCTTCTCCTTGTCATAGACACGGTAAGGAGTCTCGATGAAACCGTAGTGGTTGACCTTGGCGTAGGTAGCCAGGGAGTTGATAAGACCGATGTTCGGACCTTCAGGCGTCTCGATCGGGCACATACGGCCGTAGTGAGAGGAGTGAACGTCACGGACTTCGAAGTTCGCACGGTCACGGGAAAGACCGCCCGGACCGAGAGCGGAGAGACGACGCTTATGTGTCAGTTCTGCCAGCGGGTTCGGCTGGTCCATGAACTGGGACAGCTGGGAAGATCCGAAGAACTCCTTGATCGCTGCGCTTACCGGGCGGGTATTGACGAGCTGGTTCGGATGAGCCGGCTGATCTTCGCCTACGGCGTTCATTCTCTCACGGATATTTCTGTCCATACGGGAAAGACCGATACGGATCTGATTCTGCAGAAGTTCACCTACAGAACGGATACGACGGTTACCGAGGTGGTCGATATTGTCCTTCGAGCCTACCGCATACTGCAGGCCGAGCAGATAGCTGACCGATGCGATGATATCATCGATCGTCAGATGCTTCGGCATGAGTTCAGTAACCTGGGCGCGCAGTTCCTGCATCAGGTTCGCGGCGATCTCCGTCTTCTTAGAAGAAGAACGAACCTGCGAGATGATGTTACGCAGAACAGACACACGTACCATCTCATTGACCGGAGTCTCCTTGATGTCGAATCCCTTCAGGTCTTTCGCGGAGAAAGACGCACGGATATATGTATCTGCATCCACACGGGCATTACCGATGACCTTAAACGGTGTATCGGAAACCTTGGCTGTGTCACCGATCTTGGAGATCGGGTAGATCATAACCTCGTTGATACCGGCATTCTGGATCTCCCATGCCTTCTCGGACGTGATGATCTCGCCTGCCTTAAGGATGATCTCACCATCTTCGTTGATGACGTCGGAGACTGTCTTATGACCCTTAATACGGGCAGCCAGAGCCAGCTTCTTATTAATCTTATAGATACCAACGCGAGCCAGATCGTAACGCTTCGGGTCGAAGAACATGCCATTGATGAGTGATTCCGCACTCTCTACAGTAGCCGGCTCACCCGGACGGAGCTTATGGTACAGCTCGGTGAGACCTTCCTCACGGGAGTGGGTCGTATCCTTCGCGATCGTCTCAGCAAGGGCTTTCTCCTCGCCGAAAAGCTCTGTCAGTTCTTCGTCCGTGCCAATACCGAGGGAACGGAGGAAGACCGTGATCGGGATCTTACGCTGACGGTCTACACGTACATAGACGACGCCATTCGGATCTGTTTCATATTCCAGCCATGCGCCACGGTTCGGGATGAGCTGGGAAGTATAAAGATCGACATCGGATTTATCATGAACGATGTCAAAATACGCGCCCGGAGAACGGACGAGCTGACTGATGATTACACGCTCAGCACCATTAATAATAAAGGTACCATGTTCTGTCATAATCGGGAAATCACCGATGAAGACGTCCTGGTCTTCCACTTTACCGGTACGCTTGTTGACAAGACGGACCTTCACCTTGAGCGGAGCCGCATAGTTGCAGTCTTTCTCCTTGCACTGCTCAATAGTGTTTGCCGGATGGTCGATATCGAACTCTTTACCGATGTAAGACAGCTCCATATCGCCAGAAAAGTCCCTGATCGGAGATACTTCCTCAAGAACTTCCATCAGGCCCTCGTCAATGAACCACTGATACGAGTTCTTCTGTACCTCAATAAGATCCGGGACTTCGATGACTTCGTCGATATGAGAATAGGACATTCTCTCTGCTCTTCCCTGCTTGATGGGACGCACCATTACACATCACCTCACGACTTCACAAACATCACGTTTGCGTGTACGCGAAAAAAACGACCGCGTACCTTCCTATACGTTCTCGGACGCCCTTGTCCGTAGGACCAGAAGCCTCCGGCGTCAAAAAGGGTAAAGTAGCCCTACCCATCATAACGCAGTATAGAAGTGTACCACGAGTCGTTTCAAGTGTCAATCATTATTTTATTTTTTCTAAAACTTTTTTCTTCCGGCCTTATGTGAAGAAATCGATCAGGCCATGGTTCACAACTGTCGAATAGGAAGAATCCGAGATCGTTGCGTTATACCATGTCGTGAAGTTCTCACCAGTCAGGTTCGTGCGGATCAGATCCTGATAAGCAGCCATGCTGTCGCAGAAATAGTAGAGCTTGACAGAATCAACGCAATCGATGATGTACATGTCGCCCTTCTTTCTGGCCGGATCGTAGAGCCAGTCGATCAGTTTCTGGTCTTCTTCCGGAAGCTTCGCTTCTTCACCCTCTTTGGTTACTACAGCATTGGCCTCGAAGGAAGATGCCTTCACACCGGACTTGTAACCGCCGGCAAGATAGGATGCCGAATCCGAGGAATACTTCTTCACAAGCTCGATGAACTTATCTTCGGAAGTAACCTGGGACATGTAGCCCTCTGCCTCAGCATGTAACTTCTGGTGGGACGGAGCCTTCTGCTCAAGAGTATTGGAGATATCGCCGAGTACATCATCCGTCAGAGAAAGTACGCGGTATGCGCAAGTCGGCTCATCTTCGATATATACTTCTTCGAACAGTGCCGCGAAGACACCGGTGTTGTCCTTATCCACGAAAACCATGCTGGTGTTCGGCTTCGTCTCCGGATTGAAGCACATCTCGGCAAACTCTTCCGAATAGGACTTGAGCTGCTCTTTATTCATGCCGCTCTTCGAAGTCGGATCCTCGCCATCCAGCATACGGGTACGGTATTCATCTGTGCAGACCAGCTTGACCTTCGTCTGGAACTCCACCGCGTTCGCACAGTCATCCGTAATCATCTTGGCCTTCTCCATGGCCGCATCCATCAGTTCCTTCTTCTGCTCATCGGTAGCATCGGTCGGCATATCTGCGGATACGAAGTAGATCTGGAAACGGCAGAATGTATACTTATCCTTATTATTGTCGAATTCTTCCTGAACCTTAGCCTGATCCGGCAGGAATGTCGTCTGCTGGACATACGCTCTGAATTCATCGATCATCGCCTGACGGTAGAGGATCTTACGCATGATCTGAACAGTCATTCCCGGACCATACATGTTCTGCAGATACTGGTCTGTCGTCATGTTCGTACCACGGAGTGTGTTCATATAGTCAGCGGACTCACGGATCGAATCCAGCTGATCCTCGGCATATCTTTCTGCTGCAACCGGCTTAAACCCGGAACTCTTGATTGCTTCACCGAGAAGATACTGGGTCTGCGCATTATTCGCCGCTGTCTCCCACAGCATCTGACGGTAGGTCTGTCCGTTATTCGAATTGTAGACTGCGTCCAGATCGGCATTGGCACCGATAATGCCATAGGAAGTATACTGGCTGAGCGTCGTGGAGTAGTAGTAATTCATCTCGACGATGCTAATACGATCGACTGTCTTCTCTTTGCCGTCCACAGTGTGTACGATCTTCGCACCCGGGAGTACCTTGGCCGGAAGCCCGGTCACATAGGCGAAATAGCAGAAGCACACCAGCACCAGCACGACCACTGAAATGATGATAATAATCTTATTCTTCTTCGAAGTTTTCATATGTTTCTTGGTCTTCGCTCTCGACGACCGTTCCGACTGTTTAGACATACCATGCCCTTCCTTTACTTCATTTTCTTAAAATGTCAGCACGCCCCATTATAATTCGCAATATTCGATAATGCAAGAAAAGATTCATTCCCGGCGCTTGATTCGCTTTCTTACTTCTGGAAAACGCCACTGATCAGGTTATTGAGATCCTCGTTGTCCGTTCCCGCACAGTCATAGACTGTCTCGAAGAAACGCGCCTCCGTCGAGTTCGTGAAGGCATTCCTTCTCACATATTCACGGAGAATGCCCTGGAATTCTTTCGTTCCCAGAATCTCTTCCATCTGATACAGCGCCATCTTTCCGATAAAGTATGCCGCCGTAACATAGGCATCGTCATTACTGAAAGCATAGTGAGGACGGTTGATCGGAACCTCATCCACCGAAAGAAGTGCCTGGACGATATTCTTATCGGCCAGATCGAGGAGATCACGCGAGTAATAGACGATTTCATCGTCATTTCCCATATACTCGGCATAGATGATCTCAGTATAAGAAGCGAAAGACTCATCCAGCCAGGGTTCCAGTCCGGAGTTACTTCCGACGATACCCATGAACCACTGATGGCCGATCTCATGCGCGATGACTCCGGAGATCATGCTATACGGGAAATTCGGATCGCCCTTTGCGCAGTATAAGGAATCTACCGTGATGATGACCAGGTTCGGATACTCCATACCGCCGGCATCGATCGGAGCCAGTACGACATCGATCTCCGGATACGGATATTTACCCAGCGCCGCACCAAGGCAGGCCAGAGAATCCTGTGCCGCCTTCAGGCAGGCTTCTTCGCACTCATCCATTTTGCTGGTTGCCGGATGGGCTTCATCATATACAACATTAATATGTACTCCGTCGTATTCTCCTTCGATCAGCTTGAAGTTCGGGCTGGCGCAGAATACGAAGTCACGAACGCATTGGCCGTCGAGTTTGCAGATTTTCCTTTCGCCATCCGCATCCTCGGAAAGTGTCACACCCGTCGACAGTACCGTATAGTTCTCCGGCACAGAGAGCGTCACATCGTAATCCGAAAGCTCGGAGAAGAAGCACTCACCTACGTTGTAGTACGCCTCATGGGACCATCCCTCCTCGGTATAGACCGCAAGGATCGGATAGAAATTCGCCACATTGAAGACCTCGTCCTTCACGCCATAACGGTCCGCGATGGTCGGGATCGTCGAGACGAAGTCATAGGAAAGAGTCATTTTCTCGCCCGGAGCAAGCTTCGTGGAAAGAGGGATCCATACGACAGAAACATCGTCGTCACGGGTATATTCGATCGTACTGCCGTCACGGCTGTCCGTGATGTTCTTGATCTCCGTCAGTGCACCGCCCATATCCGAAGCATTCGGTTTGCCGATGTTTTTGCCATCGATAAAAAGGCTCGGATAATCGCGCAGGCAAAGCTGATCCCACTCTTCATCCGATGTATTGAAGAATTCGAAATCGACATGTCCGCCGATGGTTCTGGCCTCTGCATCCAGTGTCAGATCCATGGTGTAGAAGAATCTCTCATCCGTCGGGAAAGCGATCTCACAGTACTCTTCCGGCACATCGATCAGAAGACCGCCGTTCCCGTTCGAGGTCGGCGCCGGCGTTCCCGAAGTGTCATCCGTCGGATCGGCAGAAGTGTCGGTCGTCGGATCCACAGTCGGAACATCCGTCGGCTCATCGGTCGTTTCCGTAGCTTCAGTGGTCGTCTTCTTGGTCTTCTTTTTCTTCTTCTTGGTCGTTTCCGTCTCTTTTCCACAGGCTGCCATACCGAGCAGCATCGCAGAAATCAGAAGAATTGCTGTCGTTTTCGTTAGTTTTTTCATTTTCTTGCTCCTTTCTTATCCTTCTTTCCTATTCCCTATTTACTTTTCCCTGAACCCTTGTATTAGACGAAGAAACAAAGTGCGATCACATGGCAGATAGCACCGAAGTCCACCAGTAGATGGAAGATCATGTGTGCGAACTTGAATCGCATGAAAAACAGGATGACGCTCGTCGTGTAGCAGATACCGCCGGCGAGGATCAGCCAGAAAGTGACCGGATTGGTCTGGGCATACAGGATCGGGAAGCACAGCACGATCATCCAGCCCATCAGTAAATACAACAATGTGGAAAACACATAAGAAACAGCCGTCTTGGAGAAAGCGATCGCCTTCTTCAGCGTGCCGGCAATAACCACCAGCCATTGGGCAACGCAAAGCCCGATCCCCCATCTTCCTCCGATAATCGTCAGGCAGATCGGCGTATACGTTCCGGCGATCGCGTAGAAGATCATGATGTGGTCGAGGCGGTTAAATACTTCTTTCTGCTTCGTGCCATGCTTCATGGTGTGATCGATGGTCGACGTCAGAAACATCAGGAACGTACCGATGCAGAAGATCGAGATCGTCACAGTATCCAGGATTGCATTTCCGCTGGTGGCACGAAGATAGGCATGCACCGCCGCGTAGGGAAGGATACCCAGCATAAAGGCAGCCATTACGCCATGGGACGTAGCATTACCGATCTCCTCTCCGAAAGACTCCTCACTCTTGACCTTACGGGCAGATTCCTCATCGGACCAGCTCAGATCCCGAAGTCCCTCTTCAAGCGGATCTTCCGTCACCGTTCCCGTTGTTTTATGTGATTTAGAACCCTCCAGCCAGGTCCGCCAGAAAGATTTGTTCGTTGACATTTTCTACTCTCTCCTATCTCTATATCTATTTATCTTATGTACTTGCTCAGTTCTTATGTCCTGTTCTATCTATGGCAGGTCGTTGTCTCCGAAGACATCGATCTTCTCCGCCTCGCCGTGCACGTCCGGGAAATCCAGTTCCGGGTTCTCCGGAGCACCTTCTTCCTTCGGCTTCTCCTCCGCCGGCTTCGAGGTCGGAGCCTGCGCTGCCAGCGGGATGACCTTCGTCTCTTCAGCCGGCTTCGAGGTCGGCGCATGGGCGGCCAGCGGGATGACCGCCGTCCCCTGCGTATCCGCCGGAATCGCCGGTGCGGGAGCATCCGAGGCCAGATTATGCTGCATCGTCTGCTCTGCTTCCACATTCTTCGTCGGGAAACTCTCTGCTGCCACTTCCGCCTTCTCATTCAGAACGACCGTTCCCAGCGGGGCCGGAGCCGACTCCATCTGTTCATTCATATCAGCCAGTAACGGCCTTCTGATGTCATTCGTTTTCCGGAAGTGATCGAAGTCATGCATCTGCTTCTTCTCTGTCACGTAGGCATTATAATAGAAGCGGACGATCTGTGAAAGTATGTACGATATCACAACGGCCGGAAGCATCATGTACGGAAGCTTCTCTACCGATTTCTCCGACACCATTCCCAGAAGACCCGTAAAAGGAGCATGGGTCAGCTCATAGATACGGTTCAAAAGCATGGCCAGAAGGGAATCTCCGATATTTCTGCCGTTGAGGATGATGCGCATATTCACCTTCGGCAGGAACCACTTCGGGATATACGGCAGTACGGAGAAGAACGCAATGCCCAGCATGACCCAGACTTTCTTCTTCCAGCATGTCCAGATCAAGGTCAGGATAAACGCCATGACGAAGAAGACGCTCATGAGGCGCTCCGTCAGGGATATATCGCGCGGGACATTCTGAGAGAAGCAGAAATAGGCAGGGAAAGTGAACAGGAAAAGAAGCGAAAGCAGGACTCCGCCGAGGAAAATATCGCCGATGATGTCGCGTTTCATCTTCTACTGCTCCTTTCTTTATAAAATGACCTGCCGGGCATAGATACCCAATTTAAACAATAATGGTATTATACCCCTTCCCTCTTCCCTTGTCACTTTCGAAGGTGCGTGATAAAATTTTCTCAAATTGAAAATAAATGGACCGGCTCATCGGAGATGTCTGTTTCCGCTGGCCGGAGAACGGGGTTGTATATGTCTTCCATCGTAGATCAGATCCTCTCCGAGAAGGAGAAACAGGACGCAGTGATCCTTTCGCACCTGTATGTAGATGGGGAAGTGCAGGAGATCGCCGATTTCTGTGGTGATTCTTACTATCTCAGCCAGATGGCGCAGAAGACAGATGCGAAGGTCATCGTCTTCTGTGGCGTAGAGTTCATGGCCGAGAGTGCGAAGATCCTGAATCCCGAGAAACTGGTTCTCATGCCGGACCGTGGAGCAGACTGCCCGATGGCACATATGGCTACGGTCGAGCAGGTGCAGGCTTTCCGTG
Source organism: Clostridia bacterium (assembly GCA_016281535.1). Taxonomy (GTDB): domain Bacteria; phylum Bacillota; class Clostridia; order Saccharofermentanales; family Saccharofermentanaceae; genus Scatonaster. The sequence goes on from JAEEIT010000012.1 coordinate 10,929, forward strand.
AGAAGTACGACGATCTTGCCGTCGTGTGCTACATCAACTCCACTACCGAACTGAAGACCGTCAGTGACGTGTGTGTCACTTCTTCGAATGCGAAGAAAGTCATCTCGAACATTCCGAATAAACATATCCTCTTCATCCCGGATCAGAATCTGGGCGGCTATCTCGCTCCGCAGTTCCCGGACAAGGAGTTCCATTTCGTGGACGGGTACTGCCATGTGCACCACTTCATGGATCCGGCGCAGGTGGAAGCGCTGAAGGCTCTGCATCCGGACGCCAAAGTCGCGTGCCACCCGGAGTGTAATCCGAGTGTCCGGGCGCTTTCTGACTATATCGGAAGCACCACCGGTATTCTGAAGTATGCTTCCGAAACGGAAGCGGAAGAGTTCATCATCCTGACCGAGATCGGTGTCGCCCACCGTCTCCGTCTCGACAATCCGGACAAGCGCTTCTTCTTCACAGAGACCCGGCCTGTCTGCCCGAACATGAAGAAAGTATCGCTGGAGAAAGTGCTCCGCGTGCTCAAAGACCATCAAGACCCGATCGAAGTCGCTCCCGAAACGGCCGAGCGTGCGAAGAAGTGTCTTCTGAAAATGCATCAATGGGGAGGCTGATCATTTATGTCTAATTCCGTTACTTCCGCAGATGTCATCATCGTAGGGACCGGCGCAGCCGGGCTCTTCTGTGCGCTGCATCTTCCGGAAAATCTGTCTATCTACATGCTGACGAAGGATACACTGGAGAACAGTGCTTCCTATCTGGCTCAGGGCGGAATCGCCGCACTGAAGGACTCCGAAGACTATGAGGATTATTTCGAGGACACGCTCCGCGCGGGACACTATGAGAATTCCCGTAAGGCCGTGGATACCATGATCCGACAGTCTCCGGTCATTATCCGTGAGCTTCTGGATTATCACGTCAACTTCGACAGAAAGGGAGACGATCTCGACCTTACGAAGGAGGGCGGCCATTCCGCTTCCCGTATCCTCCACCACGAGGATATCACCGGCCAGGAGATCACTAGCAAGCTTCTTCAGAATGTGCGCGAGAAGAAGAACATCGACCTTCACGAACATACCACCATGGTGGATCTCATCTGCGAGAAGAACGTCTGCAAAGGCATCATCACAAAAGATGCGGAGGGTGCTTTTCACGCGGTATTCGGCAAAGCCGTCGTACTCGCGACGGGCGGCATCGGCGGACTCTTCAAGCACAGCACGGCGTTCCGCCACATCACCGGAGACGCCCTGGCCATCGCGCTGAAGCATAATATCCTTCTGAAGGACATTAACTATATCCAGATCCACCCGACGTCCCTGTATTCCGAGAAGCCGGGAAGATCGTTCCTGATCTCCGAGGCGGTAAGAGGCGAGGGCGGCGTGCTCCGCAATAAAAATATGGAGAGATTTACCGACGAGCTGCAACCCCGTGACGTCGTCTCCGCGGCGATCAAGAAGCAGATGGAGATCGACGGCAGAGGATTCGTCTGGCTCGATGTCACGCACCTCGATCCGGAGCTCATCAAGAGCCACTTCCCGAATATCCTTGAGCACTGCAAGGAAGAGGGCTACGACATCCTGAAGGAGCCTTTCCCGGTCACCCCGGCCCAGCACTACTTCATGGGCGGGATCGAGGTCGATCTCAAAGGCAGAACGTCGATGGATAATCTCTACGCCATCGGCGAGACATCCTGCACGGGTGTGCATGGCAAGAACCGTCTGGGCAGTAATTCGCTCCTGGAGAGCCTCGTGTTCGCGAAGCGTTCGGCGCAGAACATCGAGGAGACCATCCCGTATGAACCGACACAGACAGAAGAAGTCGATCTTACTCAGTATGAAGGCAGGGATTTTGCCAAGGAATACAGAGAGATCGTACTGGAAGAGATCAAGAGGAGGGATAAGGATTTCTATGAACAATGGTGTACTTAATACGATCCTTTGGGACGACTATATTATGCGCGCGCTGCGCGAGGACATCACGTCCGACGATGTAACCACACAGGCCATTATGCCGGAACCGTTCATGGTGACGGTAGATCTCATCTGCAAGCAGGACGGCATTCTCTGCGGACTCGATGTGTATACCCGGGTCTTCGAGATGCTCTGCGATAACTCCTCCTTCCGCGCGAATTTCAAGGACGGTGACGAGATCCACAAGGGCGATGTCATCGGCGTACTGGTCGGCGACGGCCGTGCGGTCTTAAGCGGCGAGAGAACGGCGCTAAACTTTCTACAGCGCATGAGCGGTATCGCGACGCTGACCCATTCGATGGTTAAAGAACTGGAGGGGTTCTCTACGAAGCTCCTCGATACCCGTAAGACGACGCCGAACATGCGTCCGTTCGAGAAGTATGCCGTGCGTATCGGCGGCGGCACGAATCACCGCTATAACCTGTCCGACGGCGTCCTCATCAAGGATAACCACATCGGGGCCGCCGGGTCCATCGCCAAGGCGGTGGAGATGGCACGCGCCTATGCACCTTTCGTAAGAAAGATCGAAGTCGAAGTCGAGAACCTGGAGATGCTTCAGGAAGCTCTCGATGCGAAGGCGGACATCATCATGCTCGACAACATGACCGATGAGATGACGGCGCAGGCTGTGGCTATGGCCAAGGGCAAGGCGGAGCTGGAAGCCTCCGGCAATATGAATAAGGAGCGTCTGAGAAAGCTCGCCGAGATCGGTGTCGACTACATCTCCTGCGGCGCGCTGACGCATTCTGCTCCGATCCTCGACTTCTCTATGAAGAATCTCACGCCCATCGAGTGATCTGAAGAATCAGCCACACATGAATCCATCAGGCGCCCACGATCTCCGCGCGGCGCCTGTGTTTTCCCAAGGAGGAATATCATGTCCAGAATTATTTTAGCCAGTAAATCCCCTCGCCGCTTCGATCTGATGTCGCTGACAGGCCTGGATTTCGAAGTCATGGTCGCCGACATCGACGAGGATCAGGTGCTGTCGGATGTTCTCCATCATTACCACGACCGCGGCATCCGTGCCGACATGTATCAGATCGCGCAGGAAGTGGCCTGTGCCCAGGCCGCTGCGAAAGCATCCTCGGTCCTGGAGAGTGTGGGAGCGGATGAGGATGTGCTGGTGATCGGTTCAGACACGGTCGTCGTCACGGCCGACAGTATCCTCGGCAAGCCGAAGGACGAGGAGGATGCGCGGCACATGCTGACTCTTCTTTCCGGCATGACGCACCGCGTGTATACCGGTGTTTCCATCCTGGGACGCGGTCAGAAGCGCACGTTCTGTTCTTTTGCCGACGTGAAATTCCATACTTTTGACGATCTGCAGGAGAAGCTGATCGAGTCCTATGTGGCCTCCGGCTCCCCGATGGATAAGGCCGGGGCATACGGGATCCAGGACCAGGGTGCCCTCCTCATCGACTCGATCTCCGGCGACTATTATGCTGTGGTCGGGCTTCCGGTCGCGCAGGTTAACCGGGTACTTCGGGAGATGGTCGGGTAAGCACCTCGTCCGGAAAACTCATCAGAAATAGAAAAACCGGCATGTTTCGTGCCGGTTTTCTTTCTTCTTAGGATTCTTTCTTCTTAGGCAAAGAGCGGTGTGGAGAAGTATCTCTCGGCTGTGTCCGGAAGTACCGTGACTACCGTCTTTCCGGGACCGAGTTTCTTCGCCATGGCGATTGCCGCCGCCACGTTCGATCCGGAAGAGATGCCGCACATGAGACCTTCTTTTCTCGCCAGGTCCTTCGCCGTGCCGATGGCTTCATCATCGGTCACGACGTATACATCTTCGAATATCTCTGTGTTCAGGTTGTCCGGGATCAGACCGTCTCCGATGCCCATCTGCAGGTGGGAACCGATGTTACCGCCCGCAAGGATCGCCGCATTCTCCGGCTCGACTGCCCAGATCAGGATGCCCGGGTTCTGGGCCTTCAGGACTTCACCGATACCGGAGAGCGTTCCTCCGGTTCCGATGCCGGCGCAGAAACCGTCGATCGGTCCTGCTACCTGCTCCAGGATCTCCACGCCCGTATGATGACGGTGCACCATCGGATTGGCCGGGTTGGTGAACTGCTGCGGGACGAAGACATTCGGATCCTCGGCCGCCATCTTCTCGGCTAGTTTCAGACACTCGTCGATCGCTTTACCGATATCGCCGTCATCATGGATGAGACGGACTTCGGCGCCGTAATGCTCTACCAGATAGCGTCGCTCACAGGATACGGAGTCCGGCATGATGATGATCGTCTTATAGCCGCGGACGGCGCCGACCAATGCCAGGCCGATGCCCTGATTTCCGGAAGTCGGCTCCACGATGATCGTGTCTTTCGTGATCTTCCCGTCTTTCTCTGCCTGTTCGATCATGTTCAGGGCAGTTCTTGTCTTGATGGAACCGCCGACGTTCAGGCCTTCGTATTTTACAAGCACGCGGGCACTATCCTTCCCTACCATCCGGGAAGAAAGCTCGATCATCGGCGTATGCCCGACGGCTTCCAGTACATCTTTATAAACCATGTTTCTTTTCCTGACTTTCTACGGATATCCCGAAGAGTAATCACCCTATTCACCTCAGGGTAATAGGGCAAATGCTCTACTATTTTAGCGCCTCAAAAGCGCTCACGCAATAAGTTTACTGGAAAATACATCATGCGTCTTTTCGCACGAAGAGCCGTATTTCAGTTTTATCCAATCCGACAGATACTAACTCAAGCAATACCCTGCTCCTATCCTCAGAAACCAAACACCTCGAAAAAAACGATTCATACTCCTCAATTCCGCTACGGGATGTGTTTTCCCACTCCAAGAAGCAATCCCACATTTTTGTCTTTTGATCCAGTGTCCAAATCCCCTTTTCATCATACAAAATAATATCTTCATACGAATTTTGTATAAACAGATCGCTTCCCGCTTCTAAAGTTCTATTGTCAGATACATCTCGTGTATTCAGCCCGTTATCGGCATATGCCACAAGCTCATATTCACTGGAAATTACGTATCTCGTCTTATCATTTGTCTCCTCAATAGAGTATTGTTGTTTCTTTACATAGACAATATCATCCATTACAAACCAGTCATTCCATGTATCATATCCATTCATCCACATATAGAAATCCTGTGTCTTGTACAATAAAGTCCCAGTATAATCGTAACAGTGGCAACTATCATATCCATACTTGTCAGCACTCGGGGCACCATAAAACGGCTCCAGATATATGCGATCCTCTTCACTAGCAATTACAGAATAACTTACGCTATCTTTAGCTCGATTCTTTAATTCAAACAGTTTGTGAAATTCATATGTGTCTAAATCGATATATCCGACTCTTGTACAGTCATCCCCACTGTCTTTAGACGAGTATTCGTGGTTCAAAGCAAGAAATCCATTTCCATACTGAAAACGGGTTATAGTCCATATATCTTCAAACTTATGCCGATCAACCAGGTTCCCACTCTCATCATATTTCAGCAAAGTAGTCGACTCCGGTTCATTAAATGGATTGACAAAACAATATATGTAGTTGTCATAAAAGCCAATCGCAGAAGCCAACTGCTGACTAGGACCTCCTTCAGCAATAACCGGTATTTCCAATACAATTTCTTCGTAAAAAGGAAGGTCCTCCGGAATCTGTTTCTTTTGGAATAATAACTCTTCTGGAGATGTCGTCTCAGTCGTAGTTTCTTCTGTTGTGGTGGATTCTGAAGCGGCTTCTGATTTTGTCGTATCTGTCGGCGAACTGTAAAAAGATGTTTCCGATATTGGCCCGGCAGAGTCTTTCTTACAGGCACACATCATAGATATCGGCAGAAGTACTGCCAGAATTATCGAGACCGTTCTTTTCACAAACACTACCCCTACCCTTCCTCTTATCCAAAGAATTCCTGAACCCGTGCATCGAGACAACTCTATTCACCAAGAATCTTTTTTTCATGATATCATGACGATTTTTTCTATACAACATAATACCTTTCATTCTCATTACTACTTCTATAAGAGTATTGCAATTCCTAGCTTTCCGTGGTATCTTTGTTTCATTGCGACAGTGCTTCTTCCATGAAGTGTTCGTCTGCAATGTTTGACCGCCACGGAATGCCGTGGTTAGTAGGCCATACGGACAGCCGGGTCAAATGCCGAAGCGGCAGTATTTACTGCCTTATTGAGTGGGAAGTTCGAATTCCCTTAATGTTGATAAGTTGGTTATAACTTGTGAATAATCAATAAGAGTGCGATGAAGCTTTGGCTTTGAGGACCTCTTGCCCGTGGGCACGATGAAGTGTTTTCCCGGAGAAGAATATTCCATAAGTTACAGCCATCTTGGAAAGGATGGATCATATGGCGCACGAGAAGCTTCGTCTTTATGGCTTTAACAATCTGACCAAATCCCTCAGTTTCAACATCTACGATGTTTGCTATGCCAAGACCGCACGCGAGCAGAAGGATTATATCGCCTATATCAATGAGCAGTATAACTCGGAGCGTCTTACGAAGATCCTTACGAACCTCACCGAGATGATCGGTGCGAAGGTGTTAAGCATTTCCAAGCAGGACTATGAGCCGCAGGGTGCGTCGGTGACGCTTCTTATCGCCGAGGAGTCTATGATTCCGCATATGGAGGCGGAGACGGTGGTGGCACATCTGGATAAGAGCCATGTTACCGTACATACTTACCCGGAGTATCATCCGGACACGGCTATTGCGACTTTCCGCGTGGATATCGATGTCGCGACCTGTGGTGAGATCTCTCCTCTTTCGACTCTAGACTATCTGATCGGAAGCTTCGATTCGGATATTATTACGATGGACTACCGTGTCCGTGGCTTCACCCGTGATGTGAACGGCAAGAAGATCTTCCGGGATAAGAACATCGTGTCCATCCAGAACTATATCGACAGAAAGACTCTCGAGCGCTATGACGCGATCGATATCAATGTGTATCAGGCGAATCTCTACCACACCAAGATGCTCATCAAGGAAGTGGATCTGCAGAATTATCTCTTTAAGACAGATGTATATGAGATTGCGCCGAAGACGAGACTGGAGATCACGAATAATCTCCGTAAGGAAATGATCGAGATCTTCTCCGGAGCGAATGTGTTCGAGGCACCGGAAGAGGACAACGACTGATCTCCGTCCATTCTTGATGAAAGACAGGTTTAGAGCACTGTGGATAAGGATTATCTGAAACGTCAAAACCGGGCACCTATCGCCGAGGCGCTGGAGGATTACACTTCTGAGCGTGTTGTCCCCTTCGATGTGCCGGGGCATAAGCACGGTCGCGGAAATCCTGAGCTGACCGAATTCCTCGGCGAGCGTACCATGATGCTCGACGTCAATTCCATGAAGCCTCTCGATAATCTCTGCCACCCGGTCTCTGTGATTAAGGAGGCGGAGGAACTGGCTGCGGAGGCTTTCGGCGCCCGTGCGGCATTCTTCATGGTGGGCGGCACCACCTCTTCGGTTCAGGCAATGGTGTTCACCGTAGCCGCCCGTGGCGACAAGATCATCGTTCCTCGGAATGTCCATAGAAGCGTCATCAATGCGATGGTCCTCTGCGGGGCCGTGCCGGTCTATGTGGATCCGGGTGCGCATGAGCAGCTCGGCATCGCCCTGGGGATGACCCCGGCCGCGGTGGAAGAGGCGATTGCTGAGAACCCGGACGCCAAGGCGGTTTTCCTGAATAATCCGACGTACTACGGTATCTGCAGTGATCTTGCCGGTATCGTGAAACTGGCGCACGCGCACGGCATGCAGGTCGTCGTCGATGAGGCGCACGGCACTCACCTTTCTTTCTCGGACCGTCTACCTGTTTCGGCTATGTCGGCCGGTGCGGATATGGCCGCTGTTTCCATGCATAAGTCCGGCGGGTCACTGACCCAGAGTGCTTTTCTATTAGTGGGCGGAAAAACTTCGGATGCCTCCGGAAACGATGAGGGCGGCGAAGCAGCCGTAAACCGTGCGCCGCAGATCGATCCGGCTTATGTGCGTCAGATCATCAACCTGACACAGACCACTTCCGGGTCGTATCTTTTCCTTTCGAGTCTGGATCTGTCGAGGAAAAGACTGGCGCTCCACGGTAAAGAGCTCTTCGACAAGGTGATCGATATGGCGGAATATGCCAGAGATGAGATCAACAACATCGGCGGCTACTATGCCATCGGGTCGGAGCTTATAAATGGTGCGGATATTTATGATTTCGATAAGACCAAACTGGTCATTCATACGCTTCCGGTGGGACTGGCGGGCATCGAGGTCTATGACCTGCTGCGTGACGAATACGATATCCAGATGGAGTTCGGTGATTTCGGCAACTGCCTGGCGTATCTGTCTGTCGGTGACCGTATCCGTGATCTCGAGCGCCTGGTCGGTGCGCTCTCGGAGATACGGCGCCACTTCGGGAAAGAGCCGCTCGTATCCCTTCCGAACAGCTATATTGCACCGGTTGTAGTGCTTTCGCCACAGGAGGCATTCTATGCGGATACAGAACATGTGGGATTCGACTCTTCTGTCGGAAGGATCTCGGCAGAGAGCATCATGTGCTATCCTCCGGGCATTCCGGTGCTGGCTCCTGGTGAGCGGATCACCGAGGAAGTCCTGGAGTACCTGCGGTTCGCACAGGAGAAGGGCTGCCAGATCACAGGGGCGGAGGATTCAAGTCTGCAGACGATCCGTGTTGTGAAATAATTTTCCCGACTTCTGAAAGAAATGCCCTCAGAAATTGTCTATATATATGAAGGGTGCTGTAATAGTCTCCTCTTCCAAGTCTGTGTCGGCAATGTGCCAAGAAGGAGGACAATTTTATGAAAGTTTTTCGAGGAAGATACTTGATTCTGCGGACGCTGTGCCTGCTCGTAATCGGGGTGCTCGGGTTCAATCTGTGTGCCTGTGAGAAGAAAGAGTCGATGACATCCGGAACGATCTTTACGTCAGTAGGAACGGACACGATCAGCGTGTCTTCCAGAATAGAGGAACTTCGGAATGAGGCAGAGGAGGATATCCTATTCTATCTGGATAACTACAATACGAAGTGGTATGCAGACGAACACAATGGCGATATTCAAGCTGATTTAGGGGGCTACCGGCTGATCGGCATTTCGGAATACCAGTATCTCGGGTACTGTTTCTTCGATTGGGGGGAATCCTCCGAAAGTCCGATTTATTACATCTTCCAGGTTTCGGCTATCGATTCGACCGGTGAGGAGACCATCACCAGAGACTTCTACCTGATCAGCAGAAAGGATTTCTATAAGTACCACAATTCTCCGGGGGCGTCTGTCTACGGGTCTGAGAAGATCGGGTTTTCTTCATGCAGCGTGGATGGATTTACCACTCTCGATCATGCAATCGAAAAGATCAAGGAAGAAAGGGGTCGGGATGACATCAGCGAAGAACTCCATCTGGAGCAGGATGACCAGTTCACTGTATATGATCCTATGCCTTTAGCTTATAAGAATCAGGTCACAGTGCTTTTTCAGGAGGCGGATCTGGTCTATGCGGTATTTATGCATGAGGGGAACCCGGATTACGCAAGCCCGGTTACGCTTCCGCAAGAATGGTTTAAGCCGGAAGTGCTGGAGAAGGTGGAATTCGGCTCGATCCTGTCCGTGTACTATGATGGTGTGAGATTGGAGACCTATCCTCTGCAGATCGATCCTCCTTATGCTCTTTCTTATGCCGGCCGTATCGCGGAAAGTGAGGAGGCTGCTCTGAAGAAAGCCGAACAGGATCTTCGTGACTTCTGTACCGGCGAGAAATAATACAGGTTCTTATACTTTGCTTTACCGTTTTTTTATCATTGTCATGTAGAATGATCTCAGAACAAGCGAAAGTGAGGTCTTTTACGATGCTTACAAAAATCAACACGAGCATCTCGGTATTCGAGGCGAACTTTATGGCTGCCAAGAAAGCCTATGTGCTCAATTCCAGCATGGAAGCAAGTGCGTGTGCTGCTGCCTTCATCGGACAGACAGAGCCTGTTTCCGTGGAGGGACTGAAGGATGCGAAGAAACTTCTCCGGAGCAATACAGGTCTTTTCTCGACGCTCGGTCGGGGGAATGCAAGTCAGGTCGTCGCAGCGATCCTTTCCATGTCGTCGGATCCTTCTTCTGCATTAGCACGCATTCAGGAGATCCATCGTGCGCTGGATAAGAAATTCATGAATTCGGATTATCTCGTTCTGGCTGCCACGATCATCTATCAGAACTGCCAGCCCGGCGAATACGCGGCTGTGATCGACAGGACCAGGAAGATCTATAAGCTGCTTCGTTCGGAGCATCCGATGCTGACCGGCCGGGAGGATCTGGCCAACTGTGCTCTGATGGCGATCTCCGGGATCGAGCCGAAGGCTATTGCCGAGCGTTGTGAACTCGATTTCCAGGCCATCAAGAAGTACTATGTGATGAAGAATAAGGTCCAATTCCTCGCCTGCATTTCTTCTCTTTTCGAAGGGAAGCCGGAAGATAAGGCCGAGGCGATCGATCAGACCAGACGGATCCTGAAGGAGTACAGAGTGAATTTCAACTCTTCTGCCTACTCGATCGTTGCTGCGATTGCCATGATCGTGGATAAGCCGGACAGAAGCCTGGTATGCGGGCGTATCGCAGATGTGAGCGCACAGCTCAAATCCATCCGTGGCATGGGGTCGCTCGGTGCGGGTAAGCATATCCGCGATATGATTGCTACGGCGATCGTGATCGATGCGTATGCCGATGGTAAGGATGACATGGTGAAGAACAGCACCATCTCGGCGATCATCACTGCGGTCATCGCGGCAGAAATTGCTGCGATCTGTGCGGCTGCCGCCGCGAGCTCTGCAGCTGCTGCGTCTTCATCGAGCTGATCGGACGCTGTTCCTGCTGCTTATGCGAGTACATCCGGGGACTGTCTCTACACAAAGTGTAGAAGACGGTCCCCTTCCTTTTTCTTCGTTTCGGGCTTCCCGGGACTAGGGACAGGACAGGTATTTCTCCACATAGGACCAACAGCACACCTGGTTTACGCGGATTTACGGAAATACACTTCCCTACTTACACCATGTTGGGTTATGCCGGGAGGGTATATGGTGGTATTATATATATGTCGGTTCAAGGTCTCAGGCGCGTCCTGTCCTTCGAAAGAAGCACCGGCCCGCAGCCTTCACAGTCCGGACTTGGACCTATCAACTAAAGGAGAAGCACATAAGCTATGGATCTTTGGTTTTCTGAATTTCATACCCCATCGGTGAAGCTTGCGATCCAGGTCAGCCGGCAGCTCTACAGCGGCCGGAGCGACTTCCAGCAGATCGACGTCTTCGAGTCACCTGAATTCGGGCGGTTCCTGACACTCGACGGATATATGATGCTCACCCAGAAAGACGAATTTATCTACCACGAGATGATGGCCCACGTACCGATGTGTGTCCATCCCGACGTGCGAAAAGTACTGGTCATCGGAGCCGGAGATGGTGGTGTGGTCAGAGAGCTCGTCCAATACGACTGCATCGAGCACATCGATGTGGTTGAGATCGATGAGGAAGTCGTCCGGATCGCGAAAGAATATCTCCCCTTCACCGCCTGCGGATTCGACGATCCGCGCGTGGAGTGCCACTTCGAGGACGGGCTGAAGTATGTCCGTCATCACGAGAACGAATACGATCTGATCCTCGTGGATTCGACCGATCCGTTCGGCCCAGGCGAAGGTCTCTTCACCAAGGAGTTCTACGGCAACTGCTACACGGCGCTCAAGGAAGACGGCATCATGGTCAACCAGAACGAGAGCCCCTTCTATGCCAACGATGCACGTGCGATGCAGCGCGCGCACAAACGCATCCACACGAACTTCCCGATCTGCCGCGTTTATCAGGCGCATATACCGACGTATCCGTCCGGTCACTGGCTCTTCGGCTTCGCCTCGAAGAAGTACCATCCGGTCCGCGACATGCGCGCCGCCGCGTGGAAAGAACTGGGGATCGAAACGAAGTACTATAACACCAACCTGCACCGTGGCGCATTTGCGCTTCCGAACTATGTGCAGAAACTTCTGGAAGCGATGGAAGAGCTTCCGAACAACGACACTACGAATACACTGGGAGGAAAATCCTGATGGTCGATCGAATCGAGAAGAATTTCTTCGCACTGAACTGTCCTTACGAAGACGCCGAGGCCGTCCTCTTCGGCGCGCCCTTTGACGGCACGACCTCTTTCCGTCCGGGAACAAGATTCGGACCTTCCGCGATGAGATCTGAGAGCATCGGTCTGGAGTCTTTCAGTCCATATCAGGATAAGGACCTCGAGGACGCACCGGTCTGCGATTCCGGCGATCTGGATCTGCCCTTCGGCGACGCGGAGGCAGCGCTCTCCCTGATCGAGGAAGAAACCGCCCGTATCCTTAATGACGGCAAGCTTCCGATCATGCTTGGCGGCGAGCATCTCGTCAGCCTCGGCTCATTCCGCGCCATCTCGAAGAAATATCCGGACGTCGTCGTCATTCACTTCGACGCCCACTGCGATCTTCGCGAAGACTACATCGGAAGCAAACTATCCCACGCCTGTGTCCTGCGCCGGATCCACGACATCGTAGGCGACGGACGGATCTACCAGTTTGGCATCCGCTCCGGCACAAGAGAAGAATTCGAGTTCGCCAAGCAGCACACGAAGATGGAGCGTTTCACCGCCGAGAACCTTGACGAAGTCCTGACACTTCTCAGTCTTTCCGAGAAACCGGTACCGGTCTACCTCACGATCGACCTCGATGTCCTCGACCCGTCGGTCTTCCCCGGCACCGGCACGCCCGAAGCCGGCGGACTTACCTTCGAGAAGCTTCTTGAGCGCCTGATGCTCTTTCAGAATGTCAACCTCGTAGGACTGGACCTCGTAGAGCTCTCCCCGCCTTACGATCCGAGCGGCTGCAGCACCGCCGTCGCCCTGAAGATCTTAAGAGAGCTGCTGATCATGAAATACGGGAAATAGCGGCATCTCCTTCGGGAGAAGCAGAACAGAAAGAAGAAAACCACACGGCATCAGCCGGAATACAAACAGTAAAGGAGTTGATTACTATGGGAAAAGCACTGATCATCGGTTGTGGAGGCGTTGCCTCTGTGGCCATCGCCAAATGCTGCCAGAACAGCGAGGTCTTCACGGAGATCATGATCGCAAGCCGCACACTCAGCAAGTGTGACGCACTGAAGGAGAAACTGGCACCGACCACCAAGACGATCATTCACACGAGAAAGGTCGATGCGGACAAGGTCGACGAACTGGTCGCTCTGATGGAAGAATTCAAGCCGGACGTATGTCTGAACCTGGCGCTTCCGTATCAGGATCTGACGATCATGGATGCATGCCTTGCCACGAAGACTCCTTATGTAGATACTGCGAACTATGAGCCGGTCGACACGGCGAAGTTCGAATACAAGTGGCAGTGGGCTTATCAGGACCGCTTCAAGGAAGCCGGCATCACTGCACTTCTCGGCTCCGGATTCGATCCGGGTGTAACGGGCGTCTTCTCCGCCTATGCACTGAAGCATCAGTTCGACGAGATCAACTACATCGATATCCT